>NZ_JBAKGU010000008.1:0-165837 GCF_049065455.1 Microbacterium sp. SA156 | reverse complement strand
TTGACGAGCTTGATGCCGCATACCAGACAGGTGGTCGAGTTCGTCGCAAGGCCCACGACTAAGGGTCGCGGACCATAGCGATCCCCGTTCTACCGCGAGATTCCGCGGCTAGATCGAGAACCCATCCACTCCTTTTGGCCTATAACCCCCCGCATCCCAGGGGAATCGGCGTCGCGGAGGCTTGCTCCCCACGCATTGTTCGAGGCTTGCTCCGCGCGCATTGTTCCCGGTAACATCCAGGCAGGCGCCGGCGCGGTCGTGTGCACCTCGAGGAGGAGGGTGCAGAAGTGCCGTCAACGAAAACGATATCGATCCGTCGCGAGGGTCACTACGGCGCCTGAACCGCTTGCGGGATCTCAGGATCCCGCTGCCTTCGTGCGCCTTCTCGGGCCATGCGCGAGGCACGACCCCCGTGACATCCACCATGGACAAAGGAGTGCAGCAAGTGAGATCACGACACATCCGTCCCCGCGGGCGGCGACGCCGCGCAGCGGCGGCTCTCGGCATCGCGACGCTGATCGCGTCGTCGGTCACGCTGGCCGGCCAGGTCGCCTATGCGGCACCGGAGGCCGTCGCGGCGCCCGTCCCGGCGGAACTCGGCACCGCGCCGGAGCCGCCCGCCGTTCCCGCCAGCCTCCTGCCGGATGGGCGATTCGTGGAGGATGCCTCCGGCTGGACCAGCCAGCGCGGTGGCACGCTCGCCCTCAGCGACGACGCGGCGAGCGGCGCGCACTCGCTCTCGGTGACGAATCGCGAGAACACCCAGTCGGGTCCGTTCGCCGACGTCGCGGGGAAGCTCGAGCTCGGCGCGACGTACCGCATGACCGGGAAGCTCAAGTACGACGAGGGCGCCGCCGCACAGCAGTTCAACTTCACGTTCTGCCCGTCGAACTTCAACGGGTGCGTCGACTACGGGAACTTGTTCACCAAGGGCCAGTGGGGCACGTTCACGCGGGAGTTCACGGCCGAGGATCGTCACGTCGCGGCGTCGTGGTTCTTCGTCGAGACGCCGTGGGGGTCGTCGGCCCTTCAGGATTTCAAGGTCGACGAGCTCTCGCTGGTGAAGATCGCCGACGCTCCTGAGGCGCCGGCGTACACGAACCTGGAGTCGGTCCAGACGAAGCCGATCGGCGACCACAACCCCCTCGTGGGGCACAAGTTCGGGGCCGATCCGCACCACCTGATCTACAACGGCCGGCTCTACATCTACTCCACGGACGACACCCAGCAGTACGAGGCGAACAGCAAGGACGCGAACGGACTCCCGACCCAGCCGAACGGGTACGGAGCGATCACCCGTCTGAACGTCATGTCGACCAGCGACATGGTCAACTGGGTCGATCACGGCAGCGTGCCGGTCGCGCGCGAGGGAGGTGCGGCCCCGTGGGCGCGCAACTCGTGGGCGCCCGCGGCCATCGAGAAGGATGGCAAGGTCTACCTCTACTTCTGCGACAGCGGCACAGGGACCGCGGTCGTCGTCGGAGGGTCGCCGCTCGGCCCCTGGACGGACCCGGTGGGCAAGAAGATCATCCCCGACACGGTTTCGCCCGAGTACATCGCGAACGGCGGCTTCCCCGCGGGCATGTGGCTGTTCGACCCCGAGGTGTTCATCGACGACGACGGTCAGGGGTACCTGTACTTCGGCGGCAACTCGGTCATCGGCACGAGCCCCAACCAGCAGGGGCCCCAGAACCCGAAGTCGACGCGCGTGGCAAAGCTGGAAGACGACATGGTGACGCTCGCCGGCGACCCCGTCGAGATCGATGCCCGGGCATCTTCGAGGCCTCGAGCATGTTCAAGCACGATGGCCGGTACTACTACTCGTACTCGTCGAACTTCCAGGTGACGCCAGAGCCCGGCAAGTACCCCGAGCGCGGAGCGATCGCATACATGATGACGGACGATCCGATGGACCTGTCCTCCGCGAAGTACGCGGGTGTGGCGTTCCAGAACCCCGCCGTGCACTTCGGCGCGGGCAACGGCGGCAACAACCACTCCGACATGTTCACGTTCAAGGGCGAGACGTACCTCACCTACCACGCCCAGACCCGCGGTGCCGCGTGGGCCGCGGCGCTCGGCACGCCGGGTGCCACCCAGGGATACCGCTCGGTCCACATCGACAAGCTCGAGTTCAACGAGGACGGCACGATCAAGCCGGTCCAGGGCACGCGCGCAGGCGTCGATCAGGTCGAGAGCTTCGATCCGTATCGCACGTTCGAGGCAGAGACGCTCGCGTGGCAGCTGGGCATCAGCACCGAGCAGGCCGACGCCCCGTCCGTGGAGTTCCCCGAGCACAACGGCGGCGGCAACATGCTGCTCGCCGACGTGAACGACGGCGACTTCGCCGCGGTCGCCGGCGTGGAATTCGGCAACGGGGCGAAGACGGTGTCCGCACGGGTCAAGCCGCTCGTCGAAGGCGCCAGCGTCCAGGTGCGCCTGGACGATGTCGACGGGCAGGTCGTCGCGGAGATCCCGGTCGACGGCACGCTCGGGGAGTGGACGACGGTCGAGGCGCCGGTCACCGGCGCGACCGGCGAGCACGACGTGTTCTTCGTGTTCGCCGGGGCGGATGGCGCGGCAGCGGACGCGGATCTGCTGGAGGTGGACAACTGGGCGTTCGCGGCGGACGACGCGCTCGCCTTCACCGTCGAGGTGCTCGACCGCTGCCTGGCCGGCAAGCAGATCATGCAGACCGTGCGGGTGGTGAACGAGGACGATGTGGCGGCGACCTTCGTCGTCGAGTCCGCGTTCGGGCGGCGTGAGCTGGGCGCCGTCGATCCCGGTGCCGCGAGGTCGGCCGCGATCAACACGCGGCACTCGCAGGTCGACGCGGGCTCGCTGACGGTCACGGCGACGGCGACCGTGGACGGAGAGCAGGTCGAGGTGCAGCGCGACATCCCGACCGAGGCCGCCAGCTGCGGCTGACGTCGCGCGCGGATGCGGGGCCGGTCGGGAGTCTCCGACCGGCCCCGTGCCGTTGCACCGAGCGCCGCACCCCCGCTCCATGTGCCGAACCCGCGCCGAGCGCCGCGCCGCCGCCGCCCCTCTCGGCGCCAGCGAACACGCTCGGCGCCAGCGCACACACTCGGCGTCAACGGACACGCTCATGCAACCCCTCGACGCGCGTGGCGCGCTCTCGATAGCGTCGCAGGCATGACCAAGACGAGTGCGAGCATCCTCATCCTCGGTGCAGGCGGCGATCTCACGAAGCGGCTCCTGCTGCCCGGGCTGGCGAGCCTTCTCACCCGACGCGAGTACGACGTCCAGGTCATCGGGGCGGGCCTCGACGACCGCAGCGATGTGTGGGACGAGATCGTCCGCACGAGCTTCGAAGCCGCCGACGTCGGAGCCGACCCCGACGCGCTCCTCGATTCCACCGAGTACATCCCCGCCGACGCGACGAGCGCCGAGGACCTGAAGCGCCTCCTCGATGCGTGCGCGCACACGCCCGTCATCTACTTCGCGCTGCCGCCCGCGGTGAGCGCCAAGGTCTGCGAGGCTCTGCGCGAGGTCGAGGTGCCCGAGGGCACGCGACTCGCTCTCGAGAAGCCGTTCGGGACCGACCTCGAGAGCGCGAGGCGTCTCAATCGCCTGCTCACGCTGCTCGTCCCCGAGGAGCAGATCTTCCGCATCGACCACTTCCTCGGGATGTCGATGGTGCTGAACGTGCTGGGCCTGCGGTTCGCGAATCGCGTGCTCGAGGGCGCATGGCGTGCGGAGCACGTCGAGCGCGTCGAGGTCGTCTTCGACGAGACGCTCGCGCTCGAGGGCCGTGGCGGGTACTACGACAGCGCGGGCGCCCTCGTCGACATGCTCCAGAGCCACCTGCTCGAGGTGCTGTCGCTCGTCGCGCTGGAGCCGCTCCCGCGACTCGACCAGGCCGAGCTCCGCTCCAACATCGCGCAGGTGCTGCGCAGCACCCGCGTCTGGGACGATGACCCCGTCGCCGCGTCGAAGCGCGCGCGGTACACGGCCGGGCGAGTCGGGGAGCGGGACCTCCCGTCCTACGTCGACGAAGAGGGTGTGGACCCGGCCCGCGAGACCGAGACGCTCGCTCAGATCACGTGCGCCGTCGACACGCCGCGCTGGCGCGGGGTGCCGTTCGTCCTCCGGTCGGGAAAGGCCATCTCGGCCGATCGCACCACGGTGACCGTCCGCTTCAAGCCGGCGCCGGAGATCCCGGGCTTCATCGGCGAGCCGAAGAGCGACAGCATCGTGCTCGACCTGCTCTCGGGCGAGGTCGCCCTCGACCTGTCCATGAACGGGAGCGGCGATCCGTTCACTCTCGAGCAGACGCGCCTGTCCACCGACAAGGCCCCGGGCGACCTCCTCCCGTACGGGCAGGTGCTCGAGGGCATCCTCGACGGCGACCCGCTGCTCTCGGTCCGCGGAGACATCGCGGAGGAGTGCTGGCGCATTGTCGCCCCGGTTCTTGAAGCGTGGCGCGAGGGTCGCGTGCCGCTCGAGGACTATGCGGCCGGCAGCGCGGGCCCCGACGGATGGGGGACCGCGGCGGGCTGACCCGTCACTCGACCGGGTCGCGAGCGGGCAGGGGCGTCCCCGAGCTCTCGCGCGCCTCGGCGGGCGTCGGCTCCTTCTCGCGCGTGCCGGTCGCCTCCGCATCGCCTTCGCTCTCGCCGCGCACGTGCGGGGCCAGGTCGTCGCGCCCGCGTCGCGCGATGTCGATCGCGTCCGCGGCGCGGACCAGCGCGAGGTGGGAGAGCGCCTGCGGGGTGTTGCCCATCTGCCGACGGCGCACGGGGTCGTACTCCTCGGCGAGCAGCCCCACGTCGTTGACGGCCTCCAGGGCTCGTGCCATGAGCGCCTCGGCGTCCTCGAGGCGCCCCGACCCCGCGTACTGCTCGACGAGCCAGAAGGAGCACGCGAGGAACGGATGCTCTTCGCCAGCGAGACCGTCGACCCCGGACGAGGTCCGATAGCGCAGCAGCAGCCCGTCCGCCATGAGGTCCTCCTCGATCGCGGCCACCGTGCCCGTCATGCGTTCGTCGTCCGGAGCGAGGAATCCGATCTGCGGCAGCTGGAGCAGCGCGGCGTCGACCTCGTCGGTGTCGTAGTGCTGCCGGAACGAGCCGCGCCGCTCGTCGAATCCGCGCGCGAGGATCTCCGCGCGGATGGTGTCGGCGAGCTCCTGCCACCGGTCCGCGTCACCGGGCAGGCCGAACTCGCGCACACCGCGCGCCCCGCGATCGAAGGCGGCCCAGACCATCGCGCGGGAGTGCGTGAAGTGCCGCTCGTCGCCGCGGATCTCCCAGATCCCGTGATCCGGCCGCTGCCAGTTGTCGGCGAGGAACGCCAGCAGCGCCCGCTGCAGCGGCCACGACGCGGCTGTCTCCTCGAGGCCTGCGACGCGAGCGCCGTGCAGCGCCACCATGACCTCGCCGAAGATGTCCCATTGACGCTGACGGTATGCGCCGTTGCCGATGCGCACCGGTCGAGCGCCGCCATGGCCGCGCAGTCCTTCGAGCTCGAACTCCGGCAGGCGGCGCTCGCCCCCGATCCCGTACATGATCTGCACATCCGCGGGATCCCCGGCGATGGCGCGCAGCAGCCATCCGCGCCATTCCTCCGCCTCCTCGCGGTAGCCGTGCGTGAGCAGCACGGCGATCGTGAGCGCCGCGTCGCGCAGCCAGACGTACCGGTAGTCCCAGTTGCGCACGCCGCCCTCGGTCTCGGGCAGGCTCGTCGTGGCGGCCGCCGAGATGCCGCCGGTGTCCTCGTCGGTGAGCGCCCGGAGCACGAGCAGCGAGCGTCGCACCTCCTGCGCGTACGGGGCGGGCGGCGCACTGCGTCGCGCCCACTCGCGCCACCAGTCGAGTGTCAGATCGAGCGCTGCGTCGACGTCGAGCGGCTTCGGCGGATGACGATGCGACGGGTACCACGTGAGCACGATGTCGATCGTCTGCCCCTCCGACACCGCGTGCTCACCGCGGTGCTCGAGGCCCTGCGCCCGCACACGCGGCCCGCGCCGGATGATCGAGTCGGGCCCCGCTGTCGCGAGGATCGCGGGTCGGTCTCCGTACTCGATCTGACGGACCCAGGGAAGGGCGGCGCCGTAGTCGAATCGCACCGCGAACCGCTCCGTGAACGCGACCGAGCCGCGCAGCCCGCGGATGCGCCGCACGAGATTGGGCCGGCTGTCGCCGAGCGGCATGAAGTCGAGCACCTCGGCCTCGCCGTCGGGCGTCTGCCAGGTGGTCCGCAGAACGAAGGTGTCCTCGATGTACGAGCGTCTCGACGTCGCCGTCTCGTCGACAGGGCGGAGAGACCAGCGGCCCGCGCGCTCGTCGTCCAGGAGTGCGGCGAACAGAGAGGAGGAGTCGAAGCGCGGCAGGCAGAGCCAGTCGATGCTGCCCGTCCGCGAGACGAGCGCCGCGGTGTGGAGGTCGCCGACGAGTGCGTAGTCCTCGATGGGGGCGGATGGTGCCGCCTGCGGTGGGCGCGGATGGTGCGAAGCCATGCGCCCCACCGTAGGCGGGCACGGAGGCGAGCGAAACGCCCTTGCGCTCAGCGGTTGGAGTCGCGCAGCGTTCCGGTGAGCTCCTCGCCGGGCATGTAGGCCATGCACTGGATGAGCCGGTCGGCGACCGAGGGGTCGCTCCACGTGTCCTCGAGGGGCGTGAGGTAGGTCACGTAGAGCTCGGACTGGTCGTAGGGGAGCCCGATGAAGGCCTCGAACGCCTCGCCCGTGCAGCCTTCCTCCGCCGCGGTGTCGACGGCGGCCTCGCCGGGCCACTCGCCGTCCTCCATCTCGAACTCGTGGTAGACCTCGGAGTCGTGAGGCTCGTCGCACGGGACGACCTCGATGTCGGTCACCTCGCCTTCGGCGGTGGCGCCGGTGCAGTCGCCGACCTCGAGCGAGAAGACGTCGACCGTCCCGCCCTCGGTGACTTCCTGCGTCTCCTCGTCGCGCGCGGCGGTCTCGCCGTTGAGCAGGTTGGCGATGCTCGAGCACCCGCCGAGCGAGAAGGCCAGGGCGACGGCGGCGCCCGCGACGAGGACGCGACGGGTCGGGTTGGTGCGAATCATGGGGTCACTCTCCTGTGTGCGTAGGTCGGGGCACCAGAAGCCTCACGCCCGCACCCCACTCAGAACGCTACGCGTCGCCTCGATCCTCGCGCAAAGCGAGCAGGCTCGGAAGAGCCCTTCCACGCGGCGGCGCTCAGGCGTCGAGGTCGTCGACGCCGGGCATCCAGCTCACGCCAGGACGGCCCCACCCGCGCTTCTTCGAGATCTTCTGCGCCGTCTTCCAGTCCCGCTCGGAGAGGCGGTCGACGTAGACGACGCCCTCGAGGTGGTCGAACTCGTGCTGCATGATGCGCGCGCGCCATCCGTCGACCTCGATGCGGACCGGAGCACCCTCGAGGTCGATCCCCGTGACGACGACCCGGTCGGAACGGCGCAGCGGGAAGCGCTCGCCGGGGAACGAGAGGCAGCCCTCCGACTCGAGGTCCTCGTCGGGGTCGCCCGGCTCGAGCGGCACCATCCAGAGCTCGGGGTTGATGATCTCGCCGCGCCAGGGGTTCCCGTCGTCGTCCTCGTACGTGTAGGTGTAGATGCGCAGGCCGACGCCGACCTGCGGCGCCGCGAGGCCGACACCGGGCGCGGCGTCCATGGTCTCGTACATGTCGCGGACGAGCGTGCGGATCTCGTCGGTGATCTCGTCGACGGGCGAAGCGGGGGCGTGCAGGACGGGATCGCCCCAGATGCGAATCGGCAGAACGGCCATCCCTTCAGGGTAGTCGGCGCGATCGGGCGTTAGTCTCGGTGGGTGACCTGGGGAACCTCGGAGGCCATGAGCCTGGCAGCGGCGGACATCGGCGAGCAGCTCGTCGGCGCATTCGAGAACCCCGGCCTGCTGCTCGGCATCCCGCTCGCGATCGCGGGTGCCGTCTTCATGTCGCTCGGCGCCCAGTACCAGAGCCGCGGCGTGAAGAAGGTCGAGCGGCTCGCCGGCGCCGAGGGCCGCGCAGGCCTCGGGGCCGCGCACCTCCTGCGCCTCATGTCCCGCCCGTCGTGGATCATCGGGACGATCCTGCTCGGCGTCGCGATCATCTGCCAGCTGAGTGCTCTCGCCGTCGCACCGCTCATCGTCGTGCAGCCGCTCGGCGCGATCTCGCTCGTCATCACGACCCTGCTGAACGCGCAGATCACGGGTCATATGCCGACCCGGAACTCGATCACCGCCATCGGCCTGTGCGTCGGCGGCATCCTCGTCTTCGTGCTCGTCGCGGCGCTCTTCGCAACCGAGCGCTCGATCACCGACTTCGAGCTGCTCGTGGTGCTCGCGATCCTGCTCGCCGTGATCATCCTTCTCGGCGCGGCTTGGCTCATCCTGCGCCGCCGGATCGGCGCGCTCTTCTACATCACGGCCGCCGGCGCGCTCTACGGGTTCGTCGCGACGCTCGCGAAGATCGTCATCAAGCGCTTCCAGGCCGGCGACGTGGACTGGACCGTCTGGCTCTGCATCGTCGCGCTCGTCGCGGCCGCTGCCGCGGGCGGGTACTTCGTGCAGACCGCGTACGCGTCGGGGCCGCCCGACCTCGTGATCGCCGGCCTCACGGTGATCGACCCGATCGTCGCGGTGCTCATCGGCGCGATCGTCCTCGGCGAGGCGGCGAATGCCCCGCTGTGGGCGCTCATCGTCTTCGTCGTGGTCGGCGCGGTCGCGTCGCTCGGCGTCTTCCTCCTCGCGCGGCACCATCCGCAGGTCGTCAGCGAGAGCCAGGAGCTGTCGATCCGACGCGGCTCGGATGGCGCGGACGGCGACCGAGCGGATGGCCAGAGCGGGTCGTCGGCGCTGGACGCGCTGCGCGCGGCGCGCGACCCCGAGGATCTCCTCTCGCGGCGCAACGGGCCGCGAGACGGCGACGAGGGCTCCGGCCTCGACGCGCGATAGGCTCTAGGGCTGTACGGGGCGGTGGCCAAGCTGGTTAAGGCAGTGGGCTCATAACCCAACGATCGTCGGTTCAAGTCCGACCCGCCCTACCATTTCGGCCCTGGCGATCTGCGCCGCCCTCCCTCCGGGCGGGGCGTCTGTCCCCCATACGGCCGATGGCACGCGCATCCGCCGCTGCGTATGGTTCCCCTATGTGGAACGGGGGCGCCTGGGCCGATCGATCCGATCGGAGCGTGCGGACGCGCAGCTCGCGTGTGTTCGCCATCGCTTCCATCGTCGCGACGCTGGCCATTCCATTCCTGTTCTGCATCTACTTCTCGGTGTACTTCTCCTTGGGCGGCCCCGCCCCGTCGCCGACGTCGGATGAGATCATCGCGTACGAGTTAGCGGCCGGGATCGCGGTCGCCGCCTCCGTCGTCGCAGGTGCCGCAGCCGTCTTCCGAGAATCGGCCTGGAGAGTCGTCGTCGCGATGCTCCTCGCCGTGCTGGTGCTCGGGGCCGCGTACGTCTTCGCGGTCCCTCATCTCCGATGGGCGCCTGCGCCGGCGCCGGCGACACACGAGCTTCCCGGCGACTACGTCCCGTGCTATGGCGAGGGCGACCCGAACTGCGCCGCCGGCTGAGGACAACGACGAACGAAGCGCCGTGCGTCTGGCCGCAAGCGCTCGACCCGCGCTACCCTTCGAGAACGACGCAGGAGGGGGTGCCATGACCTGGATCGAATGGACCTTGGTCGCGCTGATCGCGGCGCCGATCGTCGGGGGTTTCATCTGGGTGCTCGTGCGCGAGCGCAGGTCGGCCTCGCTTCCCGGTGACGAGCAGCCGCTCGCTGAGGACGTCCGGACGAAGTACGACGTGGACATCGCCCGGATCCGCGCGTCGCAGGGGTACACCGGCGGGACCGGCGCGAACGCCGGCGGTGGCGTGTGACGGAGGGCGCTCAGACTCTCCCGCGGACGATGCCGTGCCAGTACAGCTGGGGGAGCACCCACCGATCGAGTGCGAACCACCACGGGCGCGGCCGGAGCGGGTCGAGCAGCGGGATGGTCCGCATGACGCGGTGAGTGCGGCTGTCGTACTCGCCGAAGACGAGTGCGCGCCGCGACGTCGTGATCGGTGCGACGGTATAGCCGTCGTACTCGAGGAGCGGCCGACCGGAGCGGCGCCGAGGGATGTTCTCGACCACCGTCTTGACCTGGTGACGGAGTGCGCCGCCCGTGCGGGCATCGCCGAGGTCGGCCGCGTCGCCGAGTGCCCAGATGTGCGGATGGTCGCGGTGCTGCAGCGTGCGTGGGTCCACGTCGACGAATCCCTGCGTCTGCTCGCCGGCGAGCCCCGATTCGCAGACGAAGGCGGGAGCGCGGTACGGCGGGAGCAGATGAATGAGGTCCGCTGCGATCCGAGCTGTTCCCTCGGGTCCGTCGACGGCCAGCGCGTCCTGTTCGATGCTCTCGACGCGCGTCGAGGCCAGGACCTCTATTCCGTAGTCGTCGATCGCCGTCCGGATGGCCCCAGCGATCTCATCGACGGGATGGAGGCGGTCGGCGTCGTGCACGAGCACGACCCGGACGTCGCTGAGAACGCCCCGGCGTCGCCAGTGGTCGCAGGCCAGGAAGAGAGGTTTCAGCGCGGTCTCACGACCCGAGGCGGGCTGCCCGTGCAGCGTGAACAGGGCCGTCCCGCGGTCGAGAGCGCGGATCCTGTCCCAGGTGCGCTCGACATGCTCGAGCTCGAACGATGTGCACGCGATGCCGTCTCGAAGCGCCCGCCGCGCGCCCGGGAGCGACTCCCAGTCGGTCTCGGCGCCGCACGCGATGACGACATCCCCAGCGACGACGACCGTGCCGTCCGCGAGCATGACCTCCCGTCGGCCCGCATCGACCCGCTGCGCCGCCGACGGATAGAGGCGCACGCCCTGGGGGACAAGCGAGGTCTGCGCCCGCACGAGTTCGTCACGCCGAGCGAGACCGCCCGCGACGTAATTCTGCAGCGGTTTGTAGACATGGTGCGCCGACGGCTCGATGAGCGCGACGTCCGGGCATCCGCGCTTCCGCAGTCGCGCAGCGAGCGACATGCCCCCGTTTCCGCCGCCGATCACTATGACGTCGTGACGTCGCGGGCTCCGAGCAACCGTCTCTGCCATGTCTCGAGGGTCGAGGACACCGCGGGATGTGTCGATGGGGTTGACGTCTCCGCGCGGCGCAGCGAGCATCCGCGAACGGAGCCGCCGGGCATCCACTAGATTCGCGTCGTGAGCCGAGAGACAGCGAGTCGCATGATCCGCACGATCGTCGTCGTGTGCACGGGGAACATCTGCCGGTCGCCGATGGGGGGAGGTCGTGCTGCGCGACCGCTTCGCATCCGCCGGGATCGACGTCACGCTGCGCTCAGCCGGCATCAGCGCGGAGGAGCTCGGAAACCCGATCGACCCGCGCGCGGCATCCGTTCTCGCCGAGAGCGGCTATCGGGTCCCGACCCGGACCGCGCAGGTCGTGAGCCATGACGACCTCGACGCCGACCTGCTGCTCGCGATGACGGAGCTTCACCGCGCGTCGCTTCTGCGCCAGGGTGCGGACCCCGCGCGCACCCGTCTGTGGATGGAGTTCGTCCCCGGTGCCGAGACTCGCGATGTCACGGATCCCTGGTACGGCGACCGCTCCGACTTCGAGGAGACGCTCTCGCTCATCGAAGCCGGAGCACCGGCCATCCTGGATCTGGTCCGGGAGTCTCGCGCGGTCACGCCGGCGGAGTGATCAGTCCGCCATCGAATCCAGGATGCCGCGCAGCGCCTCGATGGTCGTGCGCGGGTTGATGATGGCGAAGCGGGCGTTCGTCCGCCCCTCATGCCCGCTCGGCGTGACGAAGGCGCGCTGCTCGTCGAGCAGACGAGCGGACCAGTCCTCGTAGTCATCCTTGGACCATCCGTCGCGCTCGAACACCACGACCGAGAGCTGCGGGCGGCGCAGGAGCGTGAGATACGGACGCCGCTCGATCTCGTCGGCGATCTCCTGCGCGAGCTCGAGGGACGCGGAGATGGCCGAGCGGTACGCTGCGGCGCCGTAGGAGGCGAGCGAGAACCAGAGCGGGAGCCCGCGCGGGCGGCGCGTCAGGTGGGCGGCGAAGTCCGACGGGCTCCAGTCGGCCTTCTCTGTGAGCGTGTCGAGGTACGCGGCGTGCTGAGTGTGCGCACGGCGCCCCTTCTCGGGGTCGCTGTAGATGAGCGCGCACGCGTCGAACGGCGCGAAGAGCCACTTGTGCGGGTCGACGATCACCGAATCCGCATGCTCGACGCCCGCGAAGAGGTGGCGATGGGATGGCGCGAGCATCGCCGAGAGACCGTACGCGCCATCGACGTGGAGCCAGATGCCCCGTGCGCGCGTCACCTCGGAGATCGACGCCACATCGTCGACGATGCCGAAGTTCGTCGAGCCCGTCGTCGCGACGACCGCGAACACGCTCTCGCCGTGCTCGTCGAGCGCCGCCCGCACGGCGTCGCCGCGCAGGACTCCGTCGGCATCGGGCGCGACACCCACGACGTCGACGTCCATCACCCGGGCCGCCGATGCGATCGAGGAGTGCGCCTCCTCGCTGCAGACGACCTTCCAGCGGGCAACCGTGCGCCCCGTCGAGCGCGCAGACTCCCGCGCGGCGACGAGCGCCGAGAGGTTGCCGAGCGTGCCGCCCTGCACGAAGACCCCGCCGGCGGTCGCGGGCAGGCCGAACTCCGCTGCGAGCCACGACAGCACCTGGTTCTCGGCGTAGACGGCGCCGGCGCCCTCGAGCCAGGACCCTCCGTAGAGCCCGCTCGCCGACACGACGACGTCGAATGCGGCGGCCGCCTTCGTCGGCGCACACGGGATGAAGGAGAGGTAGCTCGGGTCGTCTGTCGTGATGCACGCGGGCGCGAGCGTCTCCGTGAAGTGCGCGAGGGCCTGCTCGGCACCGAGGCCCTCCTCGCTGATCGTCTGTCCGACGAGGGCGTCGAGTGCCGCCTCGGTCTGCGGCTTGTCGAGGGGGGTGTCCTCCGCGAGGAGTCGCTCGCGGGAGTAGCTCAGCACGAGGTCGACGACCTTGCGGTTCTCGCCGGTGATCTCGTGCATGCGCGTCGCGGATGTCGAGGTGCTCAATGTGGCTCCTTGTCGAGGGAATGGGACTTCGGTGCAGTATGGTGCACGGTATGGATGTGACGACGACGGCCCTGTCTGCGGCGATCGGCGCGCGCGTGCGCCAGGAGCGGCAGGCCCGCCGCTGGACTCTGGACGCGCTCGCTGAGACCGCGGGCGTGAGCCGTCGCATGCTCGTGAACGTGGAGCAGGGCGCGACCAACCCGAGCGTCGGGATCCTGCTCCGGATCAGCCAGGCGCTCGGCATCGGGCTGCCCGCCCTCGTCGAGAATCCGCAGGTCGCCGCCGTGAAGGTCACGCGCAGGGGCGAGGGATCGATTCTGTGGCGCGGCGACAGGGGAGGGGTGGGGGTCCTCCTGTCGGGAACCGAGTCGCCCGACGTGCTCGAGCTCTGGGACTGGACGCTGCAGCCCGGAGAACGGCACGAGAGCGAGGAGCACGCGACCGGGACGAAGGAGCTCCTGCAGGTGCTCGACGGCGACATCGAGGTCACGGTCGGCGAGCAGACTCACCCGCTCGCCACCGGCGATGTCATCGCCTTCTCGGGCGACGCGCCGCATGCGTACGCCAACCCCGGCTCGGCCCCGGCGCGGTTCACGCTTTCCGTCTTCGAGCCGGGCGTCGGATCGCCGAAGGCCTCCGAGACGCACGGCGACTGACCTACCGGCGCGCACGGCGCTTGAGGGTGTACGTCGCCGCGGTCGCGCTCGAGGCGTACTCGTCCTGCGTGAGCAGGCCGACGCGCGAGTTGCGACGTCCGTACGCGAGGTACAGCACGGCGCCGACGGCCAGCCATGCGCCGAAGACGATCCAGGTGGTGAGCCCGAGGGTGACCATGAGCAGCAGGCAGAAGAGGAAGCCCAGGACGGGCACGACGGGGTACAGCGGAACGCGGTACGTCCGCTGCAGGTCAGGGCGGTTGCGTCGAAGGTAGATCACGGAGAGGTTGACGAGCGCGAACGCGAAGAGCGTGCCGATGCTCGTCGCGTCCGCAAGCTGGCCGAGCGGAATGAGCGCGGCGGTCACGGCGATCGCGACGCCCACGATGAGCGTGTTCGCGACCGGTGTGCGCGTCCGCTCTGAGACGCGGCCGAAGACGGATGGCACGAGGCCGTCGCGCGACATCGTCAGCAGGATGCGGGTCTGGCCATACAGGACGGTGAGCACGACGCTCATGATCGCGACGATCGCACCCACGGCGAAGAGAAGCGCGATCCACGGCTGGTGCGTGATGTCGACGAGGATGCCGACGAGCGTCGCCTCGGCATCGCTGAACTGCGTCCACGGCTTCGCGCCGATCGCGGCGATCGCGACGAGCATGTAGAGCCCGGTGACGATGACCATGGACATGATGATGGCGCGCGGAAGGTCGCGCCGCGGGTCCTTCGCCTCGTCGCCCGCTGTCGAGGCCGCGTCGAACCCGATGTACGAGAAGAACAGCCGCGACGCGCCCGCCGCGATGCCGGCGGCGCCCATCGGCGCGAGGGGCTCGAAGTTGCCGCCCTGGAATGCGGTGAACGCCACGACGATGAAGAGCACGAGGATGCCGATCTTGATGATGACCATGATCGTGTTGGCCCACGCGGCTTCCTTGGCGCCGCGCAGGAGGAGCACCGTCCCGAACAGCACGACGACCGCGGCCGGTACGTTGAAGACCCCGCCCGCACCCGGAGGCTGCATCCACATGGCCGGTATCTCGATCCCGAACATCAGGAGGGTGTCGTTCACGTACTGGCCGGCTCCCACCGCGATCGCGGCGACCGACACGCCGTACTCGAGGACGAGGCACCAGCCGCAGACCCAGGCGATGCCCTCGCCCATGGTCGCGTAGGAATACGAGTAGCTGGAGCCGGAAACCGGCACGGCCCCGGCCATCTCGGCGTACGACAGGGCGGAGAGGAACGCCGCGACGCCTGCGAGCAGGAAGGCGATCCACACGGCCGGCCCCGCCATGGGCACAGCCGTGCCGAGGACGACGAGGATGCCGGTGCCGAGCGTCGCTCCCACGCTGATCATCGTGAGCTGCCACACGCCCAGAGATCGGCGGAGCCTCTGACCGGGGTCGTGTCCCTCGCTGTCGGAGAGGATCGCGTCGATCGACTTCCGTCGCAGCAGCTGGGTGCCGAGCGGCAGCGCGGTCGTGGTGGTGGAGGGCGGCGTCGTCGCCTGATTCGTCATTGAACAGCTCCCTTCGAAAGCTCCGCCCACTATAGAGCACGGCAGTGCGCACTCCGCGCACAGCAGTGCATCATCGGATGCGCGTGAGAACATCAGTGACAGCGAGGCGGGCGGATGGAACGACACGCTTGTGATTTGACGCGCGGGCGGGTCATAATGCAGGGAGAACTGAAGAGGAATCGCCGGATCGCCCGGTCAGGTCGTAGGGGAAGACGCACCTGACGAACGGAGAAGATCATGGCGACACCCATCGCGCGCGGAGTGGTCTATATCCACTCGGCGCCACGAGCGCTGTGTCCGCACCTGGAGTGGGCGGTCGGCCGATCTCTCGGCCGAGCCGTCAACTTCGAGTGGCAGGACCAGCCGGTGCTGCACGGCGCGCGTCGCACGGAGTACTACTGGGAGGGTCCCGCCGGCACCGGCGCCGCCCTCGCGACCGCCATCCGCGGATGGGAGCACCTCCGGTTCGAGGTCACGGAGGATCCCACTCCGCGCAGTGACGGCGGCCGCTGGATGCACACGCCCGATCTCGGCATCCACTACGCGCAGATGGACTCGGCGGGCAATGTCGTGATCCCCGAGGATCGCGTTCGCTACGCGATGGAGATCGCGGGCTCCGACCCGTTCGAGCTCCGTCGCGAGCTGGACGTCGCCCTCGGCAGCGCATGGGATCAGGAGCTCGAGGCCTTCCGCACCGCCGGCGACGACTCGCCGGTCGTGTGGCTGCACCAGGTCGGCTGAGCCCGCGGCGGGAGCCGCGTCCCGCCGTCCACAGACTGCAGACGCCCCAGGAGAGAACTCCTGGGGCGTCTCGCTGTCCGCTGTGGGATCAGCCGTCGTACGAGGCGAACGCGATGACCGCGTTGTGTCCGCCGAAGCCGAACGAGTTGCTGATCGCGAGCTGGGGGCCGTCGCCGAGCGGCTGAGGCTGGCCGGACAACTTGAACGGCACCTCGGGGTCCTGCTCGGTGATGTTGATCGTCGGGGGAGCGACGCGGTCGCGCAGCGCGAGCACCGTGTAGACCGCCTCGAGAGCGCCCGTGCCGCCGAGGAGGTGCCCGGTGGACGCCTTCGTGGCGGAGACAGGGATCTCGTCGATGCGGTCGCCGAACACGCGCTTGAGGGCGACGTACTCGTTCGGATCGCCGACCGGCGTCGAGGTCGCGTGCGCGTTGATGTGGGTGACGTCGTCGGGCTGAGCGCCCGCGACCTCCAGAGCCTGCTGCACGGCGCGCGCCGCACCCCAGCCCTCGGGGTCGTTGCCCGTGATGTGATACGAGTCCGCGGTGACGCCGCCTCCCACGAGGTACGCGTAGATCCGCGCACCGCGGGCCTTCGCGTGCTCCTCGGTCTCGAGCACGAGCGCGGCCGCGCCCTCGCCCATGACGAAGCCGTCGCGGTCGATGCTGCCCGGACGCGATGCCGTTGCGGGATCGTCGTTCCGGCGCGAGAGAGCCTGCGCGGAGGCGAAGGAGGCCACCGTGATCGGGTGGATGGCCGACTCGGCGCCGCCGGCGATGACGACGTCGGCGAGCCCCTGCTGGAGGTGCTCGTACGCGTTGTAGAGCGACTCCGTGCTCGATGCGCAGGCGCTCACGACCGTGCGCGCGTACGCCTTCGCGTTGAACTGCAGCGAGAGGTTGCCGGCAGCCGCGTTCGGCATGAGCATGGGCACCGTGAGCGGCATGACGCGGCGGGGGCCCTTCTCACGAAGGGTGTCCCATGCGTCCAGCAGCGTCCACACGCCGCCGATGCCGGTCGCGAAGTCGACGCCGAGGCGCTCGGGCGCGACCTCGGGCTCTCCGGCGTCCGCCCAGGCCTCGCGTGCCGCGATGAGCGCGAACTGCGTCGAGGGGTCGAGGCGCTTGGCCTCGTGGCGGGGGAGCACCTCCTCGGGCCGGACGATCGCCTCAGCGGCGAAGGTCACCGGGAGCTGGTACTTCTCGACCCAGTCGTGCTCGAGCGTGCGGGCGCCGGAGACGCCTGCGAGGAGATTGCGCCAGTTGTCCTCGACGTTGCCGCCGATGGCGGACGACGCGCCGAGGCCCGTGACGACGATGCGCTTGGTCATGGCTTGGTTCCCTGTGTTCCTCGGAAGTGCAGATCGGGCGTCACGCCGAGTCGGCGCGACCGCGCGGCGTGACGCCCGGAAGCCTCACTGGTTGGCGGTGATGAAGTCGACGGCGTCCTTCACCGTCTTGAGGTTCTTGACCTCCTCGTCGGGGATGGTCACGCCGAACTTCTCCTCGGCGTTGACGACGATCGTCATCATCGAGATCGAGTCGATGTCGAGGTCGTCCGTGAACGACTTCTCGAGGGCGACCTCGGAAGCGTCGATGCCGGTCTCGTCGGTGATGAGCTCAGCCAGTCCGGCGAGGACCTCGTCGTTCGTGAATGCCATGGGTTTCTCTCTTTCGGGGTTGGGTGATCAGAATCCGGGTCGGGAACCGCCCATCAGTCTAGAGGCGGAGGCGGCCCGATCCGTGGAACGTCAGGGCAGGACGACGACCTGAGCGGCGAAGACGAGCCCCGCGCCGAAGCCGATCTGGAGCGCGAGACCGCCCGAGAGCTCGGGGTTCTCCTCGAGCAGGCGATGCGTCGCGAGCGGGATGGACGCGGCAGACGTGTTGCCCGTGTCGGCGATGTCACGAGCGATCGCGACCGTGTCGGGCAGCCCGAGCTGCTTGGCGAACTCGTCGACGATCCGCATGTTCGCCTGGTGGGGGATGAACGCCGCGAGGTCCGACGGCTCGACGCCTGCGGCCTCGAGCGTCTGCTTGGCGACCTTCGCCATCTCCCACACCGCCCAGCGGAAGACCGTCTGGCCCTCCTGGCGCAGCGTCGGCCACTCCGCCTCGCCGTCGCGGAACGCCGTGAGCGTCGCGTTCATGCGCACGGCCTCCGACTTCGACCCGTCGGAGCCCCACAGGGTCTGGGACACCCCGGGCGTCTCGCTCGGGCCGAGCAGAGCGGCACCCGCACCGTCGCCGAGGAGGAACGAGATCGAGCGATCAGTGGGATCGACGATGTCGCTGAGCTTCTCCGTGCCGATGACGAGCGCGTACCGCGCCGCGCCCGAGCGGATCAGCGCGTCGGCCTGCGCCACCGCGTAGCAGAAGCCCGCGCACGCGGCGTTGATGTCGTACGCCGCGGCCGGGTTCGCGCCGACGCGGTCGGCCACGATCGCCGAGACGGATGGCGTCTGCCGCGGGTTGCTGATCGTGGCGACGATGACGAGGTCGATCTCGGAGGGATCGACGCCCGAGCGCTGGATGGCCTCGGTCGCCGCGTCGGCCGCGAGCTCGACGGCCGTCGTCGCCTTGTCGGCGCGCACGCGCGTGATGATGCCGGTGCGCTGGCGGATCCACTCGTCGCTCGAGTCGATCGGCCCGACGAGGTCGTCGTTGGGCACGGCGTTCTGGCCGCGCGCGGCGCCGTAGGCGTAGATGCGCGAGTGGGCGCTGCCGGTGGCTTCCTTCAGCGTGGGGGTCGTCATCCTGCTCTTCTTCTCCTCACTCACGCGAGCAGCGCCGCTGCCGCGTCGAGATCATCCGGGGTCTTCACCGCGACCGTCGGCACGCCCTTGAGCCCGCGCTTCGCGAGCCCGACGAGAGCGCCCGCGGGCGCGAGCTCGATGAGCCCCGCGATCTCCGCGTCGGCGAACGATGTCATGCACAGGTCCCACCGCACCGGGTGGCTCACCTGGTGGACGATGAGCTCAAGCGCACGGCGCCCGGTCGCCACCGTCGTGCCGTCGCTGTTGGTCCAGAGCGGGAGCGCGGGATCGCCCACTTCGGCGATCCCCTCGACGGCCTCCTGCAGCGGGCCCGTGGCGGGAGCCATGTACGACGTGTGGAAGGCGCCGGCCACCTGAAGCGGGATGACCCGCGCTCCACGCGGAGCGGACGCGGCGAGGCCGGCGAGAGCGTCCGTCGCTCCGGCCGCGACGATCTGCCCGCCGCCGTTGTAGTTGGCGGGCTCGAGGCCCGCGTCGGCGATCGCCTGGAGCACCTGCTCCTCGACGCCGCCCACGACAGCGCTCATGCCCGTCTCCGCCTGGGCGGCCGCCTCGGCCATCGCGCGGCCGCGCAGGCCGACGAGCCGCATGCCGTCCTCGAATCCGATCACGCCGGCGGCGACGAGCGCGCCGATCTCGCCGACCGAGTGGCCAGCCACCCCGCCCGGGGCGGACGCGCGCGCCTGCAGGGCCTCGTACGAGACGAGGCTCGCTGCGACGATGAGCGGCTGAGCGACCCGCGTGTCGCGGATGCGGTCGGCGTCCCACTCCGTTCCGGCCGCGATGAGGTCGACCTGAGCGGCGTCGGAGGCGGCCTCGAGGCGCTCGCGCACCCCGTCGAGCTCGAGCCAGGGGCTGAGGAATCCGGGCGTCTGGGACCCCTGTCCGGGGAATGCGGCGACGATCACTTGACCATCATGCCAACCGGAACGGCGGCTCGCTGGCGAGATCGTCACAAGAATCCCCGGATCCGTTGTGCGTGGCGGACACCTCGGATGGTCATCGTCGCCCGTCGCGCGGACGGCGGACCGGGCGCCGGACGGCATCCTTGGGGCCGATCGAGCCGAGGATGAGCGCCGTCTGCAGGATGAGCGCCTCACGCGGGCCGGTCGCGTCCCAGCCGATCACGTCGCTCACGCGCTTGAGGCGGTAGCGCACGGTGTTCGGGTGCACGAACAGCTCCCGCGCGGTCGCCTCGAGCGAGCGCCCGTTGTCGAGGTAGCTCCACAGCGTCGTGACGAGGTCGGTGGAGTGCGCCTCGAGCGGGCGGAAGATCCGCTCGATGAGGGTCTGCTTCGCCAGCGGGTCGCCCGCGAGCGCGCGCTCCGGAAGGAGGTCATCCGCCTCGACCGGGCGCGGCGCATGACGCCACGCACGTGCGACGGCGAAGCCGGCGAGTGCTGCGCGGGCGCTGCGGCTCGCGTCGACGAGGGCCGGGACGGCCGGACCGAGGACGAGGTGCCCGGAGCCGAAGCAGGGCTCCAGCGCATCGGCGATCTCCACGAAGCTCAGCTCGCCGTTCGGCTCCGACTGCTCCTTGCCGGGGGCGTGCGCTCGGCCGAGCACGAGCACGAGGCGCGAGCCCTGCACGCCGATGAGCACGTCGACCCCGAGCTTGCGCGCCGTGCGCCGCACCTGGTCGACGTCGAACAGCGGGGGAGTGGTGCCCACGAGCACCGACACCTCGCCGTGTCCGTGCCAGCCGAGTGCCGCGATGCGGCTCGGGAGCTCCTCATCGGTCTCGCCCGTGAGGATCGAGTCCACCACGAGCGCCTCGAGTCGGGCATCCCAGAGTCCGCGCGACTCCGCGGCCCTGGCGTAGACGTCGGCCGCCGTGAACGCGACCTCCCGCGAATAGAGGAGGATCGACTCGCGCAGCTGCTCGCCGCGTCCGACGACGCGCTCTTCCATGACATCCACGGTCGCGCGGACGAGCTGCAGGGTCTGCTGGAGGCTGACGCTGCGCAGCAGCTCGCGCGGGGCCGCGTCGAAGATGTCCGCGGCGATGGAGGGTGTGCTCGTCGGATCCTCGTACCACTCGATGAACGAGCTGATCCCGGCCTGCGCGACGAGCCCGACGGCCGACCGACGGGCCGGAGGCATCTCGGTGTACCAGGGCAGCGACTCCTCGAGGCGCTGCAGCACGGCGGTGGCGACGTCGCCGGAGATGCGGCGCAGCCACGCCAGCGTCGCCGCCTTGTCCATCGTCGCCCTCTCCTCCGTCGACACAGGGGCGGGGCCCCGCCTGCCGGGGGCCCCGCCGTCTGCCGTTCCGCTCACGCGGTTCAGGAATCTCCGCCTGCGTTGCCGGACGTGCCGGCCGTCACATCGTGGATGCGGTACTTCTCGATCGCCTGCCCGATGACCGAGCGGTCGACGGCGCCCTGGTCGGCGAGCGACTGCAGCGCGCGCACGACCATCGACGGGCCGTCGATCTTGAAGAACCGGCGAGCCGCGGCGCGCGTGTCGGCGAAGCCGAAGCCGTCGGCGCCGAGCGTGTAGTACGGGCCGGGGATCCACTGCCGGATCTGGTCCTGCACGGCGTGCATGTAGTCGCTCGTCGCGATGAACGGCCCCTCGGCGCCCTGCAGCTTCTGCGTGAGGTACGCCGTGCGCGGCTCCTCCTCGGGGTGGAGGAAGTTGTGCTCGTCGGCGGCGAGGCCGTCGCGGCGCAGCTCCGACCACGAGGTCACCGACCACACGTCGGCGATGACGCCCCAGTCGCTCTTGAGGAGCTCCTGAGCCTCGAGCGCCCACGGCACGCCCACGCCCGACGCGAGGAGCTGGACGCGCGGACCGTCTCCCGTGCCGACCGAGACGCGGTGGATGCCCTTGACGATGCCCTCTGCGTCGACGTCGGCCGGCTCGGCCGGCTGGCGCATCGGCTCGTTGTAGACCGTGATGTAGTACATGACGTCGGGGTCGGGGTGCGATCCGCCGTACATGCGCTCGACACCGGCCTGCACGATGTGCGACACCTCGTAGCCGAAGGCCGGGTCGTACGTGAGGGTCGCGGGGTTCGTCGACGCGAGGAGCGGCGAGTGGCCGTCCGCGTGCTGCGTGCCCTCGCCCGTGAGCGTCGTGCGACCCGCGGTCGCGCCGATGATGAACCCGCGCGCGAGCTGGTCGCCGGCCGCCCAGAACGCGTCGCCCGTGCGCTGGTATCCGAACATCGAGTAGAAGATGTAGACCGGGATGAGCGGCTCGCCATGCGTGGCGTAGGACGTTCCGGTCGCGGTGAAGGCCGCGGCGGCGCCGGCCTCGTTGATGCCGACGTGCATGATCTGGCCCTGCGGGCTCTCCTTGTAGGCCAGGAGCAGCTCGCGGTCGACCGAGGTGTAGTTCTGGCCGTTCGGGTTGTAGATCTTCGCCGACGGGAAGTACGAGTCCATGCCGAACGTGCGCGCCTCGTCGGGGATGATCGGCACGATGCGGTTGCCGAAGCCCTTGACCCGCATGAGGTCCTTGAGCATCCGGACGAACGCCATCGTCGTGGCGACCTCCTGGTTGCCCGACCCCTTCTTCGGGAACGCGTAGTCCTTGTCCTCGGGCATGTTGAGGGGGATGTGCGTGCTGCGGCGCTCGGGGAGGAAGCCGCCGAGCGCACGGCGGCGCTCGAGCATGTACTGGATGGTCTCGTCCTGCGCACCCGGGTGGTAGTACGGCGGGCGGTACGGGTCGGCCTCGAGCTGAGCGTCGGACACCGGGATCTGCATCGTGTCGCGGAACAGCTTGAGGTCGTCCAGCGTCATCTTCTTCATCTGGTGCGTCGCGTTGCGCCCCTCGAAGTGCGGGCCGAGGCCGTAGCCCTTGACGGTCTTCGCGAGGATGACGGTCGGCTGGCCCTTGTGCTCCATGGCCGCCTTGTAGGCCGCGTACACCTTGCGGTAGTCGTGGCCGCCGCGGCGCAGGCGCCACACGTCGTCGTCGGAGAGGTCCTTGACGAGCTCGAGCGCGCGGGGGTCGCGGCCGAAGAAGTTCTCGCGCACGTAGGCGCCCGACTCCGCCTTGTAGGTCTGGAAGTCGCCGTCCGGCGTCACGTTCATGAGGTTCAGGAGCGCGCCGTCGGTGTCCCGCGCGAGCAGGTCGTCCCACTCGCGGCCCCACACGACCTTGATGACGTTCCAGCCGGCGCCGCGGAAGAAGCTCTCGAGCTCCTGGATGATCTTGCCGTTGCCGCGGACCGGGCCGTCGAGACGCTGGAGGTTGCAGTTGATCACGAACGTGAGGTTGTCGAGGCCCTCGTTCGCGGCGACCTGGAGCTGACCGCGCGACTCCACCTCGTCCATCTCGCCGTCGCCGAGGAAGGCCCAGACGTGCGAGTCCGAGACATCCTTGATCCCGCGGTTGGCGAGGTACTTGTTCGTCATCGCCTGGTAGATGGCGTTGATCGGGCCGAGGCCCATCGACACCGTGGGGAACTGCCAGAAGTCGCGCATCATGCGCGGGTGGGGGTACGACGGGATGCCGTTCGGCGCGCCCGACTTCTCCTGGCGGAACGCGTCGAGCTGCGCCTCGCTCATGCGGCCCTCGAGGTAGGCGCGCGCATAGGCGCCGGGCGAGGCGTGGCCCTGGTAGAAGATCTGGTCGCCGCCGGACGGGTGGTCCTGGCCGCGGAAGAAGTGGTTGAACCCGACCTCGTAGAGCGACGCCGCCGACGCGTACGTCGAGATGTGCCCGCCGACGCCGATGCCGGGGCGCTGCGCGCGGTGCACGGTGATCGCGGCGTTCCAGCGGATCCAGTGGCGGTACCGGCGCTCGAGCTCCTCGTCACCGGGGAACTCGGGCTCGTCCTCGGGCGCGATGGTGTTGACGTAGTCGGTCGTCGGCACCATGGGCACACCGAGACGCAGCTGCTTCGAGCGCTGGAGGAGGCTCAGCATGACCTCGCGGCCGCGCTGGTGGCCCTTGACGTCCACCAGCTCGTCGAGGGACTGCTGCCACTCGCTGGTCTCCTCCGGGTCGCTGTCGTGCGCACCCTGCGAGTACGGATCCTGGTCGTGAACAGCCACAGGTGACCTTTCGTCTGGCGGGCAGATCGTGCCGCGGAAACGGGACGAGGCGTGCCGGAGCCCGGTCGGGCCGATGCACGCGTATCGGGGACAGCCTAGTCCTTCCGAGGAGGGGCGGGCACGCGCGGCCAGGGTGGCGTCGGCTCTCGGCAAGCGCTCTCCGGTCGCGTGCCCTCGTCCGGACGCGGCAGAATCGGGGAGTGCCCCACGTCTCCGCGCTCTACCGTCATCCCGTCAAGGGCTTCACCGCCGAGGAGCGCGACGCCCTCGTCGTCCAGGATGACGGCCGCATCGAGGGCGATCGCGTGCTGGCCTTCCGCTTCGCGGACGCGGCCACGCCCGAGGAGCATGACGGACTGGACTACTGGCCCAAGTCCAAGGGGCTCGCGCTCATGGACTTCCCCTCCCTCGCGCGCCTCCGCCTGCGCTTCGACGAGGACCGCGGCCGGCTCTCCGTCCGCCTGCATGACGAGCTCGTGCTCGAGACGACGCTGGATGCCGAGGGGCGACGCGAGGCCTCCGAGCGGATCGCGCGGTTCGTCCTGTCGACGCCCGACGGGCGGCGCCTGGAGCGCGGTGGCCGCCTGCCGCTCGTCCTCGTGGGGGACGGTCGGACGTCGCGCTTCCAGGATCGGCCGCGCGGCTTCGTGTCGCTGCACGGTCGCCCGTCGGTGCGCGCGGTCGACGAGGTCACTCCGGACGCCGTCGTCGACGACCGCCGCTTCCGCTCGAACATCGTCGTCGACGGTCTCGAGCCGTGGAGCGAGCTCGATTGGCGTGGTCGCGTGCGGATCGGGGAGGTGGTCTTCGCCGTGCAGCGCCCGATCATCCGCTGCCTCGCGATCCACGCCGACCCCGATTCGGGAGAGCGGGACGCCCCGCTCCTGAAGACCCTCACCCGCGTCTTCGGCCAGGCGGAGCCCACCCTCGGCATCCTGCTGCTGCCCGCCGAGGGAGGCGGCACCATCCGCCTCGGCGACAGCGTGGAGCTGCTCGACTGAGCTGCTCGACGTGACGGCTCAGAGCGCGGCGCGGATCGCCTGCTCGACCGTCGCGCCGCGGCCCACCTTCGCCGGGATGTCGCCGGGCTGCTCGGCGACGTGGATCGCGTACGAGCCGTCGCCCTCGGCGACGACCCAGCCCCACGGTCGCCGGTCGCGCTTCACGCGCAGGTCGGGGTACCAGATAGTGCTCTGGACCGGCGTCGGCTCGAACGAGTAGAGACTGCCGCCCACGGTCACGAGCTGCGTCGTCTGGATGGCGGCGTCGATGAAATCGCGGTCGAAGGCTCTCATATCCGCACTGTACTCAGGAGCGTCGACAGGCGGTAGACCCGGCCCGCGAGCGGGCCTGCGCGGTGCTCAGACCTCGTCATCGACGTCGTCGTCGCCCGCCGCGAGACGGTCGGCGTCGGCGCTGTCGATGAGGTCGTCGTTCGCATCGGGGTCGAGCACCTCGTCGCCGTCGACCTCGGTCGTGGGCAGGTCGTCACCCCTCTCGCCGTCGTCGGGCAGAGGGTACGGAGCGGGGTAGGGGTTCGACATGATCGCGTCCTTTCGCGTGAGGTGCTGCTCACGCTAGGGGCGGCGGGCGAGGCAGCCCAGGCGCTTGACCGAGAGCTCCGCTCTGGCTAGTCGCCGGCGAGCAGGGCGCGCACGACCTCCGCGTGGCGGAGCAGGAACGCGCGCTCGTCGAGCCGACGCCTCCTGAGCCACGCGGTGACCTCGGCATTGTGCTTGCTCGCGTAGCGTGCCCGCGCCGCCGCGGCGCCGGGGAGGAGATCTTGCGACCGCGGGCCATGCCGCGGTGGTACCGAGCGGTCGGGGAGTCCGCGAGAGGAGGAACGGTGGACCTTCCCGGACGGTTCTCAAACACACGTCCTGCGCTGAGAACCTTGATTTCCCGTGTTCTTCGCGGGCCTGAGGGGCGACGACCACGGCCGCGACCGTCCGAGAGGCACGATGCGCGGTTGGGTGGTCAAGAAATCGGTGAAGTCTCAAACCCGATTGAGCCCTGCCAAGCGTGCCGAGCTGATCGCTGACTACGTGGCGGGGATGCCAGTCGCGGCGATCGCGTCCAAGTTCCGAGTGCACCGCGCGACCGTTCCCGAACTCGCGCGGCGAGCTGGAGTTCCGGTCCGCGAGGCGGGTCTGCCTGCCGGGAAGCGTGCTCAAGCCGCGTCGCTCTACGAGCAGGAATGACACTGGCTCAGGTGGCCGAGCGCGTGTCGATCGATGTCGACACGGTGCGTGCGGCTGTGCTCGCGGAAGGCGGGCGGATTCGACCGCGAGGTCGTCGCCCGCGGAAGCAGCCACGCTGAGCGAAATCGGACCAGGCGGCCGTTCTCGCGGCCATACTGACATCAAGGGAAGTCGAGGTCAGAACGGGCCGAGGTACTTCGTAGACCAGGGACGAAGGGTGCCGCGTGACGACGATCGAGCGTTGTGACATCGACGGCAACGAGTTGTGGTGGCTCAGCGAAGGTCCGGGAGCGCACGCCGAAGAGCCGCAGGACGGCGAAGTCGTGGAAACCGCCCTCAAAGGGCGGTTTCGGTTCGCGGCAGGAACCGAAACAGAAGACGGGCTCCGCCGGCCGCAACTCGGTGCCCTGCACGCGATCTTGGCCTATCGCTCCACCGAAGAGCATGAACCGATCACGGTGGTGATGCCGACAGGGACCGGCAAGACCGAGACGATGCTTGCGGCGTACTGCCACTCACCGGCCCAGACTTTGGTGGTCGTACCGTCGGACGCGCTGCGCACTCAGATCGCGGAGAAGTTCGTGACCCTCGGGGTACTGCCTCGTGTCCATGCCGTCGTCGGGGACTTCTTGTGCCCGGCCGTTCTCGTGCTCAAGAGCGGACTCCAAACTATCGACCAGGTTCGACAGGTTCTCGCGCGATCCAACGTGGTCGTGGCGACTGCACAAGTCTTGAATGCGTGTTCGGAGGAGGCGCGTTCGTACCTGGCTCGGTCGTGTCAGCGTCTGTTCGTCGACGAAGCGCACCACCTGGGCGCCCGCACATGGAGGCAGGTCGTCGAGCTGTTCGATGGGCGGGAGGTTGTCCAATTCACGGCGACTCCCTATCGCGAGGACGGGCGTCACCTCGGCGGCCGCATCGCCTACGCCTACCCGCTCCACCTCGCCCAGGCACACGGCTACTTCGCCAGAATCAACTACCGCTCAGTGATCGACCTCGCCGAGCCAGACCGCGCCGTAGCGATCGCTGGCGTCGAGCAACTTCGAGCCGACGTCGAAGCGGGGCTGGATCACCTCCTGATGGCGCGTGTCCGCTCCGTGGAACGAGCCAAGGAGATTATCAAGCTCTACGAGGAGCTCGGCTCAGAATTCGCTCCAATCCGCATCGACACAGGAATGGCCGAGTCAACCCGCAGCAAGCACCGCGACAAGCTCTTCAAGCGCGAGAGCCGAATCGTCGTGTGCGTCAACATGCTCGGAGAAGGCTTCGACCTCCCGGCGCTGAAGATCGCCGCGATCCATGACCCTCAGAAGAGCCTTGCCGTCACCCTGCAGTTCGTCGGACGCTTCACCCGCGTGGGCAACGAGTCACTTGGAGAAGCCTCAGCATTCGTACCGCTTCAAGTTGCTGGCGTCGACGAGCGGCTCCGCAAGCTCTACGGCGAGGACGCCGATTGGAATGAAGTCATCCGCGACCTGACCGAGCACGGCGTCGGACAGGAGAAGGACCGAACCGACTTCGAGCTTGCGTTTGGATCGGTCCCCCGCGAAGTCGCGATGCGCAGCATCCATCCGAAGATGAGCACCGTCACCTACCAGTCCACCAAGCCGCTGACATGGAACCCCGAGAGCATCTACGACCTATTCGAGGACCGATTGCTGACGACCCGCATCGGCATCAACAACAAAGACAGGGTCGCGTGGTGGGTCTCGCGAGAGGCGACACCCGTCAAATGGGGCGACTTCTCCAGCTTCAACGAACTCGTCCACCACCTCCACGTCGTACATGTCGACGATGCCGCAGGGTTCCTGTACGTCAACAGCACGAACAACGACTCGATGCACGAAGACATCGCCAAAGCCATCGGCGGCGATGACGTCACCTTGGTCAAGGGCGAAACGGTGTACCGAATCCTCTCCAAGGTCAAACGCCGAGTGCCCACCAACGTCGGCCTCCTCGACTCAGTGAGCCGCAACCGGCGCTTTTCCATGCACGTCGGCCAAGACGTACTCCACGCATGGCGCGGAGAAGGCGGCACGAAAATGAAGACCAACATCTTCGCCCACGGCTTTGCTGACAGCCGAGCCGTGAGCTTCGGGGCATCCCGCAAGGGGCGCGTATGGAGCCACGAACAAGCTCGCGACATCCACGACTGGGTGCGCTGGGCAACGCAGGTCGGACCCACCATCACGGACACATCCATCTCCCTGGAGTCCGTCATGTCAGGTTTCCTGCTTCCTGAGCCGGCCCGGGAGCGACCGCCGTACGTCCCCCTGTCCATCGAGTGGCCGTATCAACTCGTCGCAACTTTCAGCGAGCGACGCAAGGTCAGCTACGGAAACCAGTCGTTCTCGCTGCTCGACACCGAGCTCTCCCTCAGCAATCACACGGCGGACCAACCGCTCCGGTTCCAGCTCAAGACACCAGCGTGGGAGCTCGAGTTCGAGTTCGACTTTCATGAAGACGACCCGCCCACTATCCGCCCCGTTACCGAAGACGGGCAGATCATCACGCCAGCGGGCGCAGGAAGCCTCGCAGCCTTCCTCACCGCTAACGGACTGCTCATTACGTTCGAGGGCGAGGCGGTCCTCGTTGAACAAGGATTCATGCTGCGGCCAGATCGCGAGCGACGGCTCTTCCCAGTCGACGCCATCGAGACGATCGACTGGTCTGGCGTCGACATCAAGCGCGAATCGCAAGGCACCGATCGCGACCCGGCCACGATCCAGCACCGCGCGATCCAAGCCCTCTCAGCAGAGGACGAGTGGGAGGTCGTCATCGACGACGACGGCGCCGGCGAACTGGCCGACATTGTTCTCCTAAAGAGGACCGAGGATGCCCTCGACGTCTTGATGGTGCACTGCAAGTACTCGTCCGGCGACAAGCCGGGCGCTCGGATCGACGACCTGTATGACGTCTGCGGGCAGTCGATGAAGATGAACCGCGCTAAGTCGATCCCAGAGCTGCTCACCAAGCGGCTCTTCCGCCGAGAGAAGCAGCGCCAGAGCTCTGGAAAGAGCGGCCTGATCGCTGGCGATATCGCGACACTGGCCGCCATCGCCCGCGAGGCGCGCTATCGGACACTGAACGTCGCCGTCGCGATCGTCCAGCCGGGGATGTCCAAGTCACGCGCGAGTGAGGACATGCGCGCTCTGCTTGGCGGGACCGAGCGTTTCCTCGTTGAGACGCACGGAATGAAGCTGCGGGTCATCGCAAGTCCGTGACGGGCTCCGTCTCATTCACCGCGCCCGATAGCCCAGGGCTCGAAGACGGGAGCGGATCGGTGACGGAACGCCAGTGAGTGCGATCCGTCGGCATGGCGGCGAGCCGCCGCCTCTTGGGCGCGCATCCGGTCAAGCAGACCCGCACGCGCCGCGGTGCTCGCGGCGGCGCTGAGATTCGGCCATGTCTCAACCACGCTGGGCGGCCAGACATTCTGGGGAGAAGCCGGAGCGGCTGGCGGCAGCCAGCGAGAGCTCGAGCCGGGCGCCCGAGGCCCCATCTCAAGGGATGCTCGAATGTCGGAGTCCTTCGCTAGTGTGAGCGAACGCAAGGTATTCGAGGAGGAAACGTGAAGCTTGTCGCGGTCACCGTTCAGAAGTTCCGCAACTTCGTGGAACCGCAGCGCATCGAGATCGAGCCGGACGTGACTGCTCTGGTCGGCAAGAACGAGTCAGGCAAGACGACCATCCTCAAGGCCCTGCATCGGCTCAAGCCGGCGAATGGCGACGCACGGAAGTTCGACCTCGTCACGGAGTACCCGCGTTGGCGGCTCGCGCGCGATCGTCGGAGTGATGCGAACATCGAGGACACGCAACCGGTTACGGCGGAGTTCGCCGCAGAACAGGTCGACATCGACGCTCTCAGCGGAGTTCTTCCTTCGCCGCTGCTCCCCACCAGCAAGGTCGTCGCAGCGCGCACCTACTCGAACAAGTACTACGTCTGGGTCGAGACGGACTTGAAGGACGTCATCGCCGCCGCCTCCACGGATGCTTCAGTTGCCGACGAAGATGCCGCGGAGCTCGCGAAGGAGCCAGACCTCGACGCTGCTATCGCGAAGGCGAAGGAGCTCGCGAAGACCCTCAAGGCGTCCGAGCCTGCCAGGGCGAAGGTGGTCGGCGGGTTCCCGAGCGCCGCCGAGAAGTACCGGTATCACTTCGGCTCTGGTGCTCCGATCGAGAAAGAGCAGCGCGATGCGATCGCCGCGCGCGTACCGCAGTTCTTCTACTTCTCGAACTACAGCGTGCTGCCCGGCGAGACCGACCTAACCGAGCTCGCCCGGAAGGCCGAGACGGGCGAGAGTCTGGACGAGCAGGAGCAGACTGTCGTCTCACTTCTCGCCCATGCGGGCGTGAAGCCGGCGGATTTCCTCGACACGAACTACGACAGCCGCAAGGCCGAACTCCAGGCCGCTGCCGTCGACCTCAGCCGCGAGGTCTTCAAGTACTGGCGAGCCAACACTGACCTCGAGGTCGTATTCGGCGACGACAACGTGCCCGTGGTCGAAGCGCCGAACACGCCAGCCGTGAACCATCGCTTCCTGAAGATCGAGCTACGGGATGGGCGGCACGGGAACGTCGAGACGAACTTCGCCACACGCTCGACCGGATTCCAGTGGTTCTTCTCGTTCTTCGCAGCCTTCAGCGAATACCTGCACACGGACAAGCCGGTAGTGGTCCTGTTGGACGAGCCCGGGACGAGCCTCCACGGCGAGGCCCAGAAGGACTTTGTCAACTACATCTTCAATGAGCTCGGCGCCTCCAAGCAGACGCTCTACACGACCCACTCGCAGTTCATGGTCGATCCCACCGTCTACGAGAAGCTCCGCGCTGTCCACGACAAGGGCACGCGTGAGGACCAGGAAGCCGGCGTCGAGGTCAGCAAGGTCAATCTCAAGGCCGACCGTGACACCGTGCTCCCCGTCGAGTCCGCGCTGGGGTACTCGATCAGCCAGCATCTGTTCATCGGGTCGGGACAGCACCTCTTGGTCGAAGGCAGTAGCGACTTCATCTACCTGATGCGCATGAGCGCCTACATGGAGTCGCAGAAGAAGCCGATCTTGAGCCCAAAGCTCGCCATGATCCCCGTCGGCGGCATCACAAACATGCCTGCGTTCGTCGCGCTGATGGGTCGCAGGCTTGAGGTCTCCGTCCTCGTCGACGGTGAGAAGTCCAGCTCAGTCCTCGACCGAACCAGGCGTGCGGCGCAGGAGAACGACGTCCCCGCGAACCGCATCATCTCGGTCGGAGAGGTCGATCCGTCACTGCCAAGGGACGGCGACATCGAAGACCTCTTTGCTGTCACCGACTACCTCAAGCTCTACAACTGGGCATTCAGGAAGGCACTTACTGAAACCGACCTGAGCGGCAGTACGGGCCGCATCCTCGGTCGCATCGAGTCTGTCGAGAACAAGTTCAACCATGCACTCCCGGCTCACGCGCTGACCGACAACCAGGACGAGTTCTTCGCAACTCTCGATCCGGTATCCGTCGAAAACTTCGAGAAGCTCTTCGAGAAGTTGAACGCCGGCCTCGCTTAGCGAGCCTCAATCTGCCCCTCGTTGCTGGAGGGTCAGAGCGAGCGCCTCTACGGTGCACTGACCATCATGGGGCGTCTGCCGCAGGGAACCTCGCAAGGCACAACGTGGATGGGGAAAGTACGGTCGCTCATCGAAGCTCCTTCGTCGCGCTGCCCGCACGGACGGCGGAAGTGAGACTCCCTGTGGGCCCTGCCGGGATCGAACCGACGACATCCACGGTGTAAACGTGGCGCTCTACCAGCTGAGCTAAAGGCCCCTCCCGACGATTCTAGGCGCACGGGATGTCGCCATCCGACCGTAGGCTGGAGAGGTGAACGCCAGCCCCGCCGACCAGCGCCTCCTCCTCGACCTCGCCGACCTCGACCGCCGACTTCGGCAGGCGGAGGCCGCGCGCCGCAACCCGCCGCAGGCAGCGCGGGTGCAGGAGCTCGTCGCGCAGCGCACCGCGCAGAGCCATGAGCTCGCCGTGCGCGTCGGCGCGCGCGACGAGCTGCAGGCCGAGGTCTCGCGCATCGAGTCGGATGTCGCGCTCGCGCAGCAGCGGCGCGACCGCGACCGGGCGCGCCTCGAGGGCTCGGCGAGCGCGAAGGACGCGCAGGCGCTCGAGCGCGAGATCGCCGCGCTCACCCAGCGGCTGAGCGCGCTCGAGGATGCCGAGCTCGAGCTCATGGAGCGCCTGGAGGCCGCAGAGGCGTCGGTCGCCGAGCAGCAGGCGATCCTGAACGAGACGACGGCCGAGGGCCAGCGGCTGAGCGCCGAGGGCAAGGCCCAGGTCGAGGCGGCCGGCCGCGAGATCGAGACGCTCACGCGCGACCGCGGCGCCGTCGCCGGGCGCATCCCCGACGCGCTCGTGTCCGCCTACGACCGCCTGGCGGCCCGGGGCATCGTCGCCGCCGCGCCGTTCACGCGCGGTGCGTGCGGAGGCTGCCATGTGATGCTCGCGCCGAGCGATCTGCAGGCGCTCCGCTCGGTGCCCGCCGATGCGGTGGCGAACTGCCCCGAGTGCGGGTGCATCCTCGTGCGCACCGAGGAGTCCGGGCTCTGACGGCATCCGTCGTCCTCGGCCGCGCGGGCGACGACATCGTCGCGATCGCGCGTGACGCCGACGCGATCGCGGAGGGCGACGCCGAGCGCATCGCACGGGCGGGCGACGACGCCGCGCTCGCTCGGTGGGTCGCCGCGCGCGAGGAGGCGGACGCCCCGCGCTGGGTCTGGTCGGACACCGCGGAGTGGTACCCGCGTCTGCTCGCGGAGGGCGTGCGGGTCGCGCGCTGCGACGACCTGCGCCTGCGTCACCGCATCCTCCATCACGCCGTCACCCCCGATGCTTCCGCGCACCCGTGGGACGCTGCACCGGCCGAGTCCGAGGTCGCGACGCAGCCGACGCTGTTCGACGTCGAGCCGACGCGCATCGCGGGGGAGTCGATGCACGACCTCGCCGCGACCGTCGCCGAGGCGCGCGCGCAGCAGGGCCTCCTCGCGCGCGCGGAGGATCCGGCGCGCATGCGGCTCCTGCTCGCCGCGGAGTCGGCGGGCGCCCTCGTGGCCGCCGAGATGCGGGCGGCCGGCCTGCCCTGGGATGTCCGCCGGCACGACGCCATCCTCACGGAGGCGCTCGGCCCACGACGCGGCGGCGGCCTCCCTGCGCGCATGGAGGAGACCGCCGCGCGCGTCCGCGAGGCGCTGGGCGATCCGCGCGCGAGCCTCGACTCGCCGCCGCGTCTTCTGCGCGCGCTCCGCAATGCGGGCGTGCACGTCGACTCGACGAGCAAGTGGGAGCTGGCCGAGCACGATCATCCCGTCGTCGCACCGCTGCTCGAGTACAAGAGCATGGCGCGCCTCCTCACCGCCAACGGATGGTCCTGGCTCGACGAGTGGGTCCACGACGGCCGCTTCCGACCGGTCTATGTGCCGGGCGGCGTCGTCACCGGCCGGTGGGCGTCCTCCGGAGGAGGCGCTCTGCAGATCCCGCGCGCGCTGCGCGGCGCGGTCAGGGCCGACGCGGGGTGGCGCATCGTCTCCGCCGATGTCGCTCAGCTCGAGCCCCGCGTCCTCGCAGGCATGGCGCGCGACGAGCGGATGGCCCGGGCCGCCGCGGGCGCGGACCTCTACGAGGGCATCGTGGCCAGCGGCGCGGTCGCGACCCGCGCGGAGGCCAAGATCGCCGTCCTCGGCGCGATGTACGGTGCGACGACGGGCGACGCGGGCCGCCTCGTGCCGCGGCTTCGCAAGGTGTTCCCGACGGCGATGGCGCTCGTCGATGCCGCGGCGCGCACGGGCGAGGACGGGGGAGTGGTGCGCACGTGGCTGGGGCGCACCTCCCCGGCGCCGGATCCGGCGTGGGTGCAGCAGCAGGCCCGGGCGAGCGGTTCGGATGCCTCGGCCGCCGACGAGACGCGGGCGCGGCGCGCGGCACGCGACCGCGGGCGATTCACCCGCAACTTCGTCGTGCAGGGCACGGCGGCCGAGTGGTCGCTCGCGTGGCTCGCCGACCTGCGCCTGCGCCTCGCCGCGCTCGGAGCCGTCGGCGCCGACCGATCGGCTTCGGCGTCGGGCCCGGTGTTCTCCCGACGTCCGCACCTGGCGTTCTTCCTGCATGACGAGGTCCTCGTGCATGCGCCGGCCGATCTCGCCGACGACGTGGCGGCGGCCATCCGCTCCGCTGCGGATGCCGCGGGTCGGCTGCTGTTCGGGACGTTCCCGATCGACTTCCCGCTCGACGTGCGCATCGACGAGTCCGCCGCGAAGTGATCCCGCCCAGCCGCCGTAGAATGGAGGGGCGAATGGGTCGGCCGGACGGTCGCGTCGCGAGCGGTTCGCCGCCTCGCGCCGAGGAACGTCCGGGCTCCGCAGGGCAGGGCGGTGGGTAACACCCACCCGGAGCGATCCGCGAGACAGTGCCACAGAGAACAGACCGCCGGGATCCGTCCCGGTAAGGGTGAAACGGCGGTGTAAGAGACCACCGGGGGCCATGGCGACATGGCCCGCCAGGTAAACCTCGCCCGGAGCAAGGTCAGACAGAGGATGATGACGCGGCCCGCCGAGTCCTCGGGTAGACCGCTGGAGCGGCACGGCAACGTGTCGCCGAGAGAGATGGCCGTCGATGGGGCGCGAGCCCCGGAACAGAACCCGGCGTACAGGCCGGCCCATTCGCCCTGGACGAGAAGCGCCCCGGCTCCATGCGGAGCCGGGGCGCTGTGCGGTCGAGGGGTCAGGCGTTCGCGAGCGAGGCGGCGCCGATGATGCCCGCGTTGTTGCGGTGCACGGCGGTGACCATCTTGGCGCGCGTGGTGATGTACGGCATGAACTTCTCGGGGTTCTTCGAGACGCCGCCGCCCACGACGAGGAGGTCGGGGGAGAAGAGGAACTCGACGTGCGCGTAGAACTTCTGGAGGCGGTGGCCCCACTTCTCCCACGAGAGGCCCTCGCGCTCGCGCGCCGTCGCGGCGGCGTAGCGCTCGATCGACTCGCCCTTCCAGATGAGGTGGCCGAGCTCGGTGTTCGGGATGAGGACCCCGTCGTAGATGAACGCCGAGCCGATGCCCGTGCCGAGGGTCGTGAGGATCGTGAGGCCCTTCTGGCCCTTCGCGGCGCCGAAGCGCGCCTCCGAGAGGCCGGCGGCGTCGGCGTCGTTCACGAAGTGGATGTCGCGGCCGAGGCCGTCCTGGAAGAACTTCTCGGCCTCGAAGTCGATCCACTCGTCGGAGATGTTGGCCGCCGAGAGCGTGCGGCCGTCCTTGACGATGGCGGGGAAGCAGACGCCGAGGGGGAGCCCGGCCGCGTCCTCGCCGAGGAGCTCGAGCAGGTCGTGCGCGGTCTGGAGCACGTCCTTCGGGTGCGCGCCCTTGGGGGTGTCGACGCGCACCCGGTCACTCAGCAGCGTGCCCTCCGAGAGGTCGACGATGCCGGCCTTCATGCCGGTCCCGCCGATGTCGATTCCGACAGCACGATCCACAGTCTTCGCCATGCTGACAGCTTACTGGGAGCGCGCGGAGCCTCCGGACACGAAGAAGACGCCGGCCTCATCGAGACCGGCGTCTGCAGACGTGCGCGTTACGCGCTCTTGACCCGCGTCGGGTCCTGGCCCGCTCCGCGGCGCTCGCGGATGAACGCGAGGCGCTCGGCGAGGATCTCCTCGAGCTCCTCGATCGAACGGCGCTCCAGGAGCATGTCCCAGTGCGTGCGCGCGGCCTTGTCGCCGGAGTGGTCGACCTCGACCGTGCCCTTCTCGAGCTTGAGCAGCGCCTCGCCGCCGCACGTGCGGCACTCCCAGGTCTCGGGAGCTTCGGCGTCCGCTGCGAACATGAGCGTCGTCTCGCGCCCGCAGGCAGCACAGACGTACGTCTGCTCCTTGCGCTCCATGAACACGACGCCCTCTTCGCTCTGAAGACTCTGGGCGCCGAGTCGGATACCACGAAGGCTGCGATCTGCCATGGTGAAGTCCTCTCGTCGGTCACCATTTGTAACGCGTCCGGCTGAGCGGATCATCCGAACGGACGGCGCCGGATGCGCTATTCCCAGGCGACGTTCAGGGCGTCAGAGCGGCCAGCGCCAGGTCGGCGCGATCCGTGACGATCCCGTCGACCCCGCGCCGCACGAGCGCCCTCATCCGCGCGGGATCGTCGACGGTCCAGATGTGCACCTCGACCCCCTCCTCATGCGCCCAGCGGACGAGCCGGCGGGTGAGCACGGGCACGATGCCGCGCCGCTCGGGGATCTGCAGGGCGTCGACTCCGGCGAGCAGCCGTCGTGCGCGCCGCCGTGCACCGAGCGCGGCCGCGAGAACGAGGCGCGCGATGATCGCCGAGCTCGCGCTCGTGGCCGGCCGCGCAGGGAACGCAGCGGCCATGGCCGCCACGCGCCGTGCCTCGTCGAAGCTCGTGAGGAGAACGCGGTCGGCGTGCTCAGCGGCGATGCGGCCGGCGCCCTCGGCGGCGGCCGCGGCCTTCACGTCGATGTTGAAGCGCGTCGACGGGAAGTCCCGGAGCACATCGGCGAGCTGCGCGAGGCCGCCGCGCGGCGCCATGATCTCGTCGAGCTCCCGCAGCGTCACGTCGGCGATCGCGCGCGGGTCTCCCGTCACGCGCTCGAGCGTGTCGTCGTGGAAGAGGACGACGACGCCATCCGCCGTGACATGGCAGTCGGACTCGACGTACTCGACGCCCGCCGCGTGCGCCGCCGCGATCGCCGCGACCGAGTTCTCGACGATGCCGTCGGCGGCCATGTCGGCCGTCACGAGTCCGCGATGGGCGAGCACGCGCGGATGGCGCGTGCCCGCCAGGTACGGATGCGTCACGCGGGCGGCGGGGTGCGGTCGCCCAGCCCCGGGATCCGTCCGGCGAAACCGCCCGAGATGCCCTTGAGGGCCTCCGTCAGCTCACTCGGGATGATCCAGAGCTTGCTCGCCTCGCCCTCCGCGATCTTCGGCAGGGTCTGCAGGTACTGGTAGGCGAGCAGCTTGTCGTCGGGGCGCCCCTCGTGGATCGCATGGAAGACCGTCGTGATCGCCTCCGACTCGCCCTGGGCGCGCAGGACCTGCGCCTGCTTGTCGCCCTCGGCCTTGAGGATCGCGGCCTGCCGCGCGCCCTCCGCGACGAGCACCTGCGACTGCTTCTGGCCCTCGGCGGTGAGGATGGCCGCGCGACGGTCGCGCTCGGCGCGCATCTGCTTCTCCATCGCGTCCTGCAGCGTCGCGGGCGGATCGATCGCCTTGAGCTCGACGCGGCTCACCTTGATGCCCCACTGCCCGGTCGCCTCATCGAGCACGGCGCTGAGCTTGCCGTTGATCACGTCGCGGCTCACGAGCGCCTCCTCGAGGTTGAGGCTTCCGACGACGTTCCTCAGCGTGGTGATGGTGAGCTGCTCGACCGCGCCGAGGTAGTTCGCGATCTCGTAGGTCGCCGAGCGCGGATCGGTGACGCGGAAGTAGACGACCGTGTCGACGGCCACCGAGAGGTTGTCCTCGGTGATGACCTGCTGCGGCGGGAAGGTGACGACCTGCTCGCGGAGGTCGACGCGCGTGCGTGCGCGGTCGATGAACGGCACGATGAGGTGCGGCCCGCCGAACAGGGTGCGGTGGTACTTGCCGAGGCGCTCCACGATGACGGAGTCGCTCTGCGGCACGATCCGGATGGACCGGACCAGGATGGTGATCACGAAGATGACGACGGCGATCACCAGGATCCAGGTGAGCACCATCGCCATGACGTTGCTGTCGTCCATTTCAGCTCTCCTCAGGCGTGCGGGTCGTGACGAACGCGGTCGCGCCCTGGATGGACTCGACGGTGATCGGGGTCTGCGGGGCCAGCGACCGGTCGCCGCGCACGCGCGCGGACCACGAGTCGCCGTTGACGAGCTTGACGCGGCCCGACATCGCGGTGACCGTCTCGGTCACGACGCCGGACAGCCCCACGAGAGCGTCGACGTTGAACGCCTTCGGGTCGGCGCCGCGGCGCAGGCGCCGCAGAAGCGGCGGGCGCACGAAGACGAGCAGGGCGACGGCCGCGGCGGCCGCGACGATCACCTGGAGCCACAGCGGCGCGCCCAGAAGCCCCGATCCGAGGCCGAACACGCCCCCGAGGCCGAGCATGAGGAACGTGAGCTCGCCCGAGACCATCTCGACCGCGAGGAAGATCGCGATGAGCGCCAGCCATCCGATCCAGGCGAACTGCTCGATCGCTTCCATGGGACCTCCTCGGGGCGGGCTCTGCTCGGAACCTATCACGCACGCGCGACGTGTGATCCGCCCGGGATATCGCGTTGCGATTCCCGCGCGCAGACCGCACTTGGTAGGGTCGGACGGTTCCCGTCCCCACGCTCTCGGAGTCCTCGTGTCGCAGCCTCTCGCACCGCAGTCCCTCGCCGGCAAGACCGTCCTCGTGACGGGGTCGTCACGGGGGATCGGCGCCGACACCGTGCGCTACGCGGCGCAGGCGGGGGCGAACGTCGTCATCAACTTCCGCAACAAGGCCCCCCGCGCCGAGAAGCTCGCCGCCGAGGTGCGCGAGCTCGGCGTCAAGGCGCTCGTCGTCGGCGCGGACCTGACCGACCCGGGCTCGGTCTCGGCGATGATCGACGCGGTCAAGGAGGAGTTCGGGTCGCTCGACGTGCTCGTGCTCAACGCGTCGGGCGGCATGGAGACGGGCGTCGGCGAGGACTACGCGCTCCGACTCAACCGCGATGCCCAGGTGAACGTCCTCGAGACCGCGCTGCCGATCATCCCCGCGGGCGGACGCGTCGTGTTCGTCACGAGCCACCAGGCGCACTTCATCCGCACGACGCCCACGATGGACGCGTACGAGCCCGTGGCCCTGTCGAAGCGCGCGGGCGAGGACGCGCTGCGCGAGCGCATCCCCGCCCTCACCGAGAAGGGCGTCGAGTTCGTCGTGGTCTCGGGCGACATGATCGAGGGCACGATCACCGCGACGCTCCTGGAGCGCGTGAACCCCGGCGCGATCGCGGCGCGGCGCGAGGAGGCGGGTCGCCTCTACAACGTCTCGGAGTTCGCCGCCGAGATCGCGCAGGCGATCGTCGACCCGATCCCCGCGGACAACGAGCGCATCGTCGGCGACATCAGCGGGTTCCGCGGCACGGAGTGACCGACAGCGCGCGGGGGCTCTCGCCCGCCTGGTGGGTCGCCATCGGGTTCGCGAGCGCCGCTCTCGCGGCCGTCGGCGCGCCGTTCGAGGCCGCCGTGCACGGCGTCCCGCCGGGCTGGGCGCTCGCACTCGCCCTCCTGCAGGCCGGCGCGATCGCGGTGGCGCCGGTCGCGCCCTGGCCGGCCATCGTCGCGTTCGCCGGCGCGTCGGCGGCACTCGCCCTGTGGGCGCCCCCGGTCGGCGTGCCGTGGCCCTGGTCGGTCACGGGCATCATCGGGTTCGCGCTGCTGTGCGGGCTCGTGGCTCTCCGCCGAGGCTGGCGCACGGGCGTCTGGGCGCTGGTGCTCCCCGGGGCGCTCGTGTCGTCGCACGTGCTCACGGCGCGCGGTGACGCGGTGCCGGCGAACGTGATCGTGGCGCTCTCGATCGGGGCCGGGGCACTGGGCGTCGCCGCGCTGCTCGGCGAGCGACGCGCGCTCGGCGCCGCCCTCGCCCGCGAGCGCGCGATCGCCGAGGACGAGCACGCCGCGCGCGTTCAGGCCGAGGAGCGTCAGCGGATCGCACGCGAGCTGCACGATGTCGTCGCGCACGGCCTGTCGCTCATCCAGGTGCAGGCCGCGACCGCGCGCTTCCGGCTCCCCGAGCTCGACGACGGGGCCGCGGCGGAGTTCGAGGAGATCGGCGGTGCCGCACGCCGCTCCCTCGGCGAGATGCGCCGTCTGCTCGGCGTGCTGCGCTCAGGCGACGAGCAGGCGGCGCTCTCGCCCGTCGCGGGCCTCGCCGACATCCCCGCACTCGTGCGCGACGCGGTCGACGCCGGTGCGGCGGTCACGCTGCGCAGCGGCGCGCACGCCGACGACCTGCCCGCCTCGCTGCAGCTCGCGGCCTACCGGATCGTGCAGGAGGCGCTGAGCAACGCGCTCCGCCACGCACCGGCGAGCGCGACCACGGTGACGGTGCGGGAGGATGGCGGCATGCTCGTGATCGAGGTCGAGAACTCGCGGCCGGCCGCCGCGGTCGAGGCGTCTCCAGGAGCCGGCCTCGGGCTCCGGGGGATGCGGGAGCGCGCCGCGCTCGTCGGCGGCACGGTCGACGCGCGCCCCACGGCAGAGGGCGGCTTCCGCGTGCACGCGGAGCTCCCGGTCGACGTCGCGGGGGAGAGGGGCGAGGCATGATCACGATCGCGGTCGTCGACGACCAGGCCATGGTGCGCGCAGGATTCGCGGCGATCCTCGCCGCTCAGCCCGACTTCCGCGTCGTCGGCCAGGCCGGGGACGGCGAGGAGGCCGTTCGGGTCGTCAACGAGACCCGCCCCGACGTCGTCCTCATGGACGTGCGGATGCCCGTGCAGAACGGGATCGAGGCGACGCGCGCGATCCTGCAGCCGCGGCACCCGCGGCCATCGCCGCCGCGCGTCATCATGCTCACGACGTTCGACATCGACGAGTACGTCTATGACGCGCTGAGCGCGGGGGCGAGCGGATTCCTCCTCAAGGACGCCCGGCCGGACGAGCTCGTCCAGGCGGTGCGCGTCGTCGCCGCGGGCGATGCACTGCTCGCGCCGAGCATCACGCGACGGCTCATCGAGGACGTGGTCACCCGGCGACCCGCCCCGCCCACGCGCGCACGGCTCGACCTCGCCGGGCTCACCGAGCGGGAACGCGAGGTGCTCACGCTCATGGGCCGCGGTCTGTCGAACGGCGAGATCGCGAGCGCGCTCTTCATCGCCGAGCAGACCGTGAAGACGCACGTGCGGAGGGTCCTCCAGAAGCTCGGCGCGCGGGACCGCGTGCATGCGGTCATCTTCGCCTACGACGCGGGGCTCGTCACCCCGGCCTGACGTCCGCGCTCACCCCGAGGGAGGGCAGCGCCGCCACGCAGATCGACCCCCGGGGTGATCCGCTGGGCGCGGTCGCCTCCGTACGGTTCCCCGACACTGACCGTCGAGGAGACCCGCATGTCCGCGCCTGCCGCCACCGCACCATCCGCCCCGCCGCTTCCCGGTCCCGATCGGGACCGCAGCATCGATCTCGCCCGCGCGGGCGCCCTCGTCGTCGTCGTGCTCCTGCACGCCACGATGGTCGGCATCGACGTCCAGGGCGGTCGCCCCGTGTTCTCGAACGCGCTCGACATCGACGGGTTCGCTCCCTGGAGCTGGCTCGTGCAGGTGATGCCCCTGTTCTTCGCGGCGGGGGGATTCACCGCTGCCCGCTCGTTCCGACGCTCGCGCGCTCGCGGGGCCTCCCGTGCGGCGTTCGCCGCCACCCGCGTGCGGCGTCTCCTGCGGCCCCTCCCGCTCGTCATGCTCGTCCTGGCGGCGGGCCTCTCGGCGCTGCTCGTCGCGGGGGTCCCGGGCGATCTCGTCGCGGTCGCGGGATTCCGGATGTCGCAGCCGCTGTGGTTCCTCGGGGTGTTCGTCTTCGCGCAGGCGCTCGTGCCCGCGCTGGTCGCCGCGCATGATCGCGCTCCCGTCGTCACGCTCGCCGTGCTCGCCGCGGCCGTGGTCGCCGGCGACGTCCTCCGGATGACGAGCGGCGTCGAGGCTCTCGGCCTGCTCGGTCTCGCCTCCGTGTGGCTCACGGTGCAGCAGCTCGGCTTCTGGATCGAGGATGGCCGCGCTGACGCGATCGCGGCGCGCGTGCGCTGGCGGATGGCCGCGGGCACCGTCGGCGTCCTCCTCGTCCTCGTCGTGTCGGGCGCCTACGCGGCGGACATGTACGTGAACCTCAATCCGCCGACGGTCGCGCTCGCGCTGTTCGCCTTCGCGCAGGTCACCCTGTTCACGCTCGCGCGCCCGACTCTGCGCCGGTGGGCAGGGCAGCCGCCGGTCGCACGAGCGGTGGATGCGATCGGCGGCCGCGCGATGACCGTCTACCTGTGGCACATGCCGGCGCTCGTAGCGCTCGCGGGAGCCGTCGCGGGGAGCGCCCTCGTCACCGGCGCCGATCTTCCGGCGCCCGCATCTCCCGCATGGTGGCTGGACCGCCCGGCGTGGCTCGTGCTCGGCGCGGTCGTCGTGGGCGCGGTGGCCTGGGCCGCGAGCCGCTTCGAGGCGCGGCACGCGCGCTCGGGTGCGGAGCCGGTCACCGAGCAGGCAGGGCGCGCGGCCCTCGCGACCCTCACGGGGGCGGCCGCGGTGGCCGCGGTGCTCGCGCTCGGACTCGGCCCCGCGACGGCCCTCCTCTCCGCGCTCCTCGCCGCGCTCGCCGTGCGGCTGTCGGCGGCCGGCCCGATCCTGCCCCGCGGGCTCACTCCGGCCGGCGCGCGCGGAGGTCGGCGATCTCCTCTTCGAGGGCCTCGACGCGGCGCCGGAGGGCGAGCACCTTCCGCACGCCGGGCAGGGTGACACCCTCCTCCGTCAGCGTCGCCACCTCGCGCAGTCGATCGACCTCGTTCCGCGAGTACCGGCGCTGGCCGCCCTCGGAGCGCTCGGGCGAGACGATGTCCTGGTCGTCGAGGCGACGCAGCGCAGCCTGCGGCATCCCGAGCAGCGACGAGACCTGCCCGATCGTGTAGAACGGCGCGGTCTGGTCGTCCAGGGGCGACGCAGGCTCGCCGTCGCTCGTCTCGGCGTCATCGCTCATGTCCCCATCCCTTCAGGCAGTCCGGAGACCTCGGTGCGGGTCTCATCTGCGCGGAGGTCGAGCCGCCACGGCCCGATCGGCAGGCCGGTGATCTCGACGCGGCCGATCGCGGGCGGCACGGATCGGATGTCGAGGCGGCCTTCGGGCACGTCGGCATCCAGCCCGAGGCAGATCCGGAGGATCTCGAACGGCGTCGCGGCGGCCCACGCCTGCGGGGAGCACGACGTCGGGTAGGGGACCGGCAGGGGCTTGTCTTCGCGCGCGAAGCCGCAGAAGAGCTCGGGGAGACGCCCGTCGAACGCCTCGAGCGCATCGAGGAGACCGGTCGCGACCTCGACCGCGGCATCCCGGCGCCCGTACCGGGCCATGCCTGCGGCCGCGAGCACGGTGTCATGCGGCCAGACCGACCCGTTGTGGTAGCTCGCGGGGTTGAATCGCCGCGACCGCGACGAGAGGGTCCGGATGCCGAAGCCGGTGAAGAGATCGGGCTGCAGCAGGCGGTCGATCACCCGGTCGGCGACCTCGTCGGGCACGATGCCGGTCCAGAGGCAGTGCCCGACGTTCGAGGAGAGCACGCGCACCGGCTCCTTGCGCGCGTCGAGCGCGAGCGCGTAGAAGCCCTCGTCGGGCAGCCAGAACGCCTCGTGGAAGCGCGCCTGCAGTTCAGCGGCCCGCGAGCGCTGCTCGGCCGCGTACGCCGCCTCGCCCAGCGTCTCCGCGATCTCGGCGGCCGCGAGGCGCGCCGCGTAGCAGTAGCCCTGGACCTCGGCGAGCGCGATCGGCGCCTGCGCGTCGGTGCCGTCGCGGTGGGCGATGGCATCCGAGCTGTCCTTCCACCCCTGGTTCGCGAGCCCGCGGTCGGTGCTGCGCTGGTACTCGACGAACCCATCGCCGTCGCGGTCGCCGAAGCGGTCGATCCACGCGATGGCGCGTCGGACATGCGGCCACAGCTCCTCGATGGCCTCGCGGGGAGCTCCCCAGCGCCGCGCCTGGCCGACGAGCATCGCGAAGAGCGGGGTCGAGTCGATCGATCCGTAGTAGACCCGATCGCCGCCGAGGGCGAGCGACAGGTCCGCTCCCAGCCGCACCTCATGGAGGATGCGCCCGGGCTGCTCCTCCGTCATCGCCGACTCGCGCGCGCCCTGCAGCCGAGCGAGGGCGCGCAGGGTCCCGAGTGCGAGACTCGGCGCGAAGGGCATCATCATCGCGCTGGTGAGCAGAGAGTCCCGGCCGAAGAGGGCCATGAACCACGGCGCTCCCGCCGCGACGACCTCGTCCTCGGGATGGGACGGGTCGACGATGCGGAGCGCACCGAGGTCGCGCTCGCTTGTCGCGAGTGCGGCCGCCAGCACCGTGTTCGCCACCGAGATCGAGGGTGTCGCGTCGTGCCACCCGCGCATGCGCAGCGCCGGCTGCGTGCCCTCCACCGGGTCGCCGAGCGGGAAGGACGCGGCCAGCTCGCTGCCGTCCACGGCCGGCCGAACCTCGATGCTGCCCCGCCACGTGCCGCCCGGCTCGACGACGATGCGGAAGGCGAGCGCTCCCGAGGCGGCCTGCGCTCCGGGCGCCGACACGCGCACGCCCCGCTGGGCCGTCCCCTCGCCCTCCAGGCGGAAGTGGAGTCCGTCCCGGTCGAACCCGCCCGTCACGCCCGCCGGCCGCTCGGCCCGGCGCTCCTTGACCTGGAAGAGGTCGGCGAAGTCCGCGTCGACGTGGAGGACGACGTCGAGACCCGCCGGCTCGCTCCCGTAGTTCGAGATCGCGAGGTCCTCGCGCATGCCGCTGCCGACGAGCCGGCGCCGCTCGACGATGATCGTCGGCTCGATGTTGCCGGGGCGGGCCGGAACGCGGCCGATGAAACGCGTCTCGAAGGGCTCTGCCGGGATGATCCCGAGCGGCTCGACCGAATGGCCGTCGATGCGCAGCTCCCACTGAGACAGCACGCGGGTGTCCTGCACGAAGAGGCCATCGGCCTGACGAGGGACGATGTCGCCATCGGGGCGGGAGACGCAGAACGACGATCCCTCGACGAGGGTCACGGATGCCTGCGGCTGCTGCACGGTGCCGAGTCCTCGGGGCCGGGTGCGATCGTCGTCGATGGGCAGCCGGGAGGTCCGCGGCTCCACGTCGTCTGCGGTCTCGACGGGGGACGACACGATGTCGGTCACGGTGCTCCTCTCTGACGGGCGCTCTGAAAACCTTCACTTGCAATCGTAGGTTTCCTCTCAATAACCTGACAAGCGACGGCTCAACGTCGAGCTCTTCACCCCACCTTGCGATAGCGCCGATGGAGGAGGAGGTACGCGCATGTCGCTGATCGTCGAACGAGAGGGCACACCGGAGGACGAGGTGGCCACGCGCCCGCTGCGGATCGGGATGATCGCGCCGCCGTGGTTCGAGCTCCCGCCGCGCGGCTACGGGGGAACCGAGGCCGTCGTCGCGGCCCTCGTGGACCAGCTCGTCGCCCGCGGACACGAGGTGACCCTCGTCGCCTCGGGGGAGCGCCGCACACGCGCGCAGCGCCACGTGCGGGTGTACGACGAGCCGCCCTCGCACCTGCTGGGGTCGAGCGTCATGCCCGAGGTCGTGCTCGCGGCCGAGGCGGCGCGCTCGCTCGACGAGCGCGAGCTCGACATCGTCCACGACAACTCCGCGGCGGGGCCCCTGCTCGCCCGCTCGCGCACCATCCCGACGCTCGTGACGATGCATGGGCCGGTGACGGGTGACAACGGCGACTACTACCGCCGGCTCGGGTCGAGCGTCGACCTCGTCGCGATCTCCGACGCCCAGCGCCGTCAGGCTCCTGATCTGAACTGGGTCGGGACGGTGCACAACGCGATCGACGTGCCGAGCTTTCCGTTCCGCCCGCACAAGGAGGATCACGTGCTCTGGATCGGGCGCTTCAGCCCCGACAAGGGGGCGCATCTCGCCATCGAGGCCGCGCGGCGTGCGGGGCGTCGCATCGTGCTCGCCGGCAAGCTCAACGAGACCGCCGAGCGCGAGTACTTCGCCGACGCCGTGCGCCCCCTGCTGGGCCGAGACGCCGAGTACGTGGGCGAGGCGGACGCGAGCGTGAAGCGCGAGCTGTTCGCGAGCGCCGCCTGCCTCGTCTTCCCGATCCAGTGGGAGGAGCCGTTCGGCATGGTGATGGCCGAAGCGCTCGCGTGCGGCACGCCCGTCGTCGCGACGCCGCGCGGCAGCGTGCCCGAGATCGTCCGGCACGGCGAGACCGGGTTCGTCGTCGACGGCCTCGACGCCCTCGCGCAGGCGATCCAGCGCGCGGGCGATCTCGATCCCGCGGCCTGCCGCCGCGATGCGGAGACGCGGTTCGATCTGCCGGTGATGGCCGAGGGGTACGAGCGGGTCTACCGCGTCCTCGCCGAGGGGAGCGAGACCATCCGCTCTCTCACGGCCGCCGCTGCCTGAGCCGAGCCCGTCCGGGACGGCCGCGCATCGCTCGCGCGGCCGTCCCGGACGGACACGAGTCATCCTCCAGGGGGATGGGAACGCACCCACGGGGTGACGACGCGCCGCACGCCCCTCCGTAGCGTCGTAAGCGACCCGGAGGGATCCCCATGACCGCGTTCTTCGACCTCGTCGCCACGGTGCTGCTCGACACCGCGACCTCGCCCTGGATCTACCTCGTCGCGTTCGCCGTGTGCGCGGTCGACGGGCTGTTCCCGCCCGTCCCGAGCGAGACGGTGATCGTGTCGGCTGCGGCGATCGGCGCAGCGACGGGGGAGCCGGTGCCCTGGCTCATCGCGCTCCTCGCGGCGTGCGGCGCCTTCGTCGGCGACGGGCTCACCTACCTCCTGGGGCGCGCGATCGGGACCGAGCGCTTCGGATGGACGCGGATCGGGCGCGTGCGGCGGACGATCGAGTGGGCGCAGGCGGGCCTCGATCGGCGCGGCGCCTCGCTCATCCTCATCGCGCGCTACATCCCCGTGGGGCGCGTGGCCGTGAACCTGACCGCCGGCGCGACGCGCTATCCGCCCCGCCGCTTCGTGCCGCTCGCGCTCGTCGCGGCGGCCGCCTGGGCGGCGTACTCCGTCGGCATCGGCCTCATCGCCGGCACCTGGCTCCGCGAGCAGCCGCTCCTGGGCGCCGCGATCGGCGCAGGCATCGCGATCGTGCTCGGGATCGCGATCGATCGCGTGATCGCCCTGCGTCAGCGCTCGCTCAGCCCAGAAGCAGAGCGCACGCGAACAGAGCCGGCAGGCATCCCAGCGTCGTGAGGAACACGGTGTCGCGGGCGACCACCTCGCCGACCTCGTAGCGCTGCGCGTAGTTGAAGACGTTCTGCGCGCTGGGGAGCGCGGCGAGCACGACCACCGCGAGCAGCGCGTGGTCGTCGAGCTGGAAGGCGAATCGGCCGATCGCCCATGCCACGAGCGGCATGAGCGCGAGCTTGCAGACCGTCGCGAGGGCGATGTCGCGGCGCGTGCCGACCTGCGTGAGGACGCGCTGGCCGTAGAGCGACATGCCGAAGCTGATGAGGAGCACGGGCACGGCTCCGCCCGCGAGGAGCCGCAGCGGGTCCATGAAGATGGGCGGGAGCTCGACGTCGAGGAGCGCCACGAGAACCCCGAGGGCCGCGCCGATGATCATGGGGTTGCGCAGCGTCCGCCGCGCGATCGCCCCGAAAGACGCCTCTCCCGATGACGAGCCGTCGAGGATGGCGAGCACGATCGGCGTGAACACGAGGAGCTGGAGGAGCAGGATGGGCGCGGCGTACGCGGCGTCGCCGAGCACGTAGGTGGCGATCGGGATGCCGATGTTGTTCCCGTTCACGTACCCGGCGCCCAGCGCCCCGACCGCCGTGACGCCCCACCCGCGACGCCAGCCGAGCCGGGCGACGAGGCCGTAGAGGATGAAGATCGCCGCGGCCGCGAGCGCGGAGACGGGCAGCAGCGCCGAGAACAGCACGCCGAGATCGGCCTCTGCCAGCACGGTGAAGAGCAGGAACGGGTTCAGCACGAAGAAGCAGAGTCGGCTGAGCACGAATCGGCCCTGCGGCCCGAGGAGGTCGACGCGCCCGACGACGTAGCCGGTGAGGATCGCCACGCCGACGACCGCGAAGCCGGTGAGGACGTCGATCATGCGGGGGTCTCTCTCACCCCTCCAACCTACGCCCCGCGGCGATGCGCCCCGTGCGCTGGATAGGCTCGCGGGGTGAGCGGAATCGAGCGCGTGACGGTGTTCCTGGGGTCGGCGACGGGTGTGCGGCCGGACTACGCCGAGGCCGCGACCGCGTTCGGCCGTGCGCTCGCGGCGCGCGGCACGGGGCTCGTCTACGGCGGCGGGCGGGTCGGGCTCATGGGCACGGTCGCCGACGCCGCATCCGAGGCGGGCGGAGAGGCGATCGGGGTCATGCCCCAGGACCTTGTGGACGCCGAGATCTCGCACCCGGGGCTGACCGCTCTCGAGATCGTGCCCGACATGCACGCGCGCAAGCTGCGCATGGCCGAGCTCGGCGACGCCTTCGTGGCGCTGCCCGGGGGAGCGGGCACGCTCGAGGAGCTCTTCGAAGCGTGGACCTGGCTGCAGCTCGGGATCCACCGCAAGCCGGTCGCCCTCCTCGATGTCGCCGGCTTCTGGCGCCCGCTGCTCGATGCCCTCGACCACATGACGGCGGAGGGCTTCGTCCGCTCCGCGTTCCGCGACACCCTGATCGTGGCGGACGACGCGGGCGCGCTGCTCGACGCCCTCGAGACATGGGAGCCGCCGGCACCGAAGTGGGGGTCGCCCGCACCGCGTCCCTGACCCCCTTGCCGGCGCCGATGGCTCGCGCCTATGGTCAGGGCGGAGTCATCCGGCGACGAGAGGATCTTCATGAGCCGCGTGTTCTGCGATGTCACGGTCTCGCTCGACGGGTGCGTCGCGGGCCCGGACCAGAGTCTCGAGGACCCGCTCGGCATCGGCGGCGAGGACCTGCATCGCTGGATGTTCGAGGCGGCCGAGGAGAACAGGGACGAGCGCGACGCGATCACGCGCGCCGGCGCGTTCATCATGGGCAGGAACATGTTCGGGCCGATCCGCGGGGAGTGGCCGGACGAGTCGTGGCAGGGGTGGTGGGGGAGCGAGCCGCCGTATCACGCGCCGGTCTTCGTGCTGACGAACCACGCGCGTCGCCCGCTCGAGCTCGAGGGCGGCACGACCTTCCACTTCGTCACCGACGGCATCGAGGCCGCGCTCGATCGCGCACGGGCCGCAGCCGGCGATGCGGATGTCTCGGTGTGCGGCGGCGCGCAGACCGCGAACGCGTACCTGCGCGCCGATCTCGTCGACGAGCTGCGGCTCCATATCGCCCCGATCACGCTCGGGCCGGGCGCGCGGCTCTTCGAGGGCGTCGCTCGCTTCGGGCTCGTCCCCGCCTCGGCGCGGTCGACGCCGCTCGCCACGCATCTCGTCTTCCGGCGTGCGGAGAGCCGCTGACCCGGCGACGTCGGCGGGGCATGGCAGGATCGCGTACGTGACGAGCCCACCCGACCCCGCAGACCGGCTTCGGGACCTCGCCCTCCTCCGCCGGGTGCGCGACCGGATGGACCGCGAGTTCGCCCAGCCGCTCGACGTCGAAGCCCTCGCGCGCGGCGTGGGCATGTCCGCTGGCCACCTCAGCCGGCAGTTCAAGCTCGCGTACGGGGAGTCTCCGTACTCCTACCTCATGACGCGGCGGATCGAGAGGGCGATGTCGCTCCTGCGACGCGGCGATCTGACCGTCACGGAGATCTGCTTCGAGGTCGGCTTCGGTTCGCTCGGCACGTTCAGCACGCGCTTCGCCGAGCTCGTGGGAATGCCGCCGAGCGAGTACCGGCGACGGTCCGAGGGCGACCTCGCGGGCGTTCCCACCCTCATCACCAAGCACGTGACGCGACCGATCAGGAATCGAGAAGCGCGACCATCCGACCCGCGGATAGCGTGAGCGACATGACCATCACGATCCACTCCAGCTTCCTGCCGCAGACCGACCCTGAAGCCGCTCTGGGCTTCTACCGCGACGCCCTCGGCTTCGAGGTGCGCAACGACGTGGGCTACGAGGGGCTGCGCTGGCTCACCGTGGGCCCGGCTGACCAGCCCGACACGAACATCGTGCTCTACCCGCCCGCCGTCGAGAGCGGGAACACCGATGACGAGCGCCGCACCATCCTCGAGATGATCGCCAAGGGCACCTATGCGAGCCTCCTGCTCGCGACGCCCGACGTCGACGCCGAGTTCGCGCGGCTCGAGGCCCTGGGCATCGACGTCGTGCAGGAGCCCATGGACCAGCCGTACGGCGTTCGCGACGCGGCGTTCCGCGACCCGGCGGGCAATATGATCCGCCTGCAGCAGCGCCCCTGACCGCCCCGAGCCCCTTCTGCCGACCTGGAGAGACGATGACCGCAGCCTCCGACAGCACCTCCGCTCACGTCGCCGACACGCACGACGTCATCCGCGTGCAGGGCGCGCGGGAGAACAACCTCAAGAACGTCAGCATCGAGATCCCGAAACGGCGGCTGACGGTGTTCACGGGCGTCTCGGGGTCGGGCAAGAGCTCGCTCGTGTTCGACACGATCGCCGCCGAGTCGCGCCGCCTCATCGACGAGACCTACAGCGCGTTCGTGCAGGGGTTCATGCCGTCGGTGCCGCGCCCCGACGTCGACGTCCTGGAGGGGCTCACGACGGCCATCCTCGTGGACCAGGAGCGGCTCGGAGCGAATCCGCGTTCGACCGTGGGCACCGTCACCGACGCGAACGCGATGCTGCGCATCCTGTTCAGTCGGCTGGGGGAGCCGCACATCGGCGGCCCGACCGCGTTCTCGTTCAACATCCCCACGCAGAAGGCGAGCGGCGTGATGACGTCGGCGACGGGGGAGAAGACGATCGTCAAGGACGTCGTGTACCTCGGCGGCATGTGCCCGCGGTGCGAGGGGAGGGGAGCGGTGTCCGACATCGACCTCTCGCAGGTCGTGGACGAGTCGAAGTCGCTCGATGAGGGCGCGATCATGGTGCCCGGCTACACGCCGGACGGATGGATGGTGAAGGGCTTCTCGCAGTCGGGGTTCTACCCGTCGGACAAGCCGATCGCCCAGTTCACCGAGAAGCAGCGGCACACGTTCCTCTACGGCGAGGTGACCAAGGTCAAGATCGCCGGCATCAACATGACGTACGAGGGGCTCATCCCCAAGATCACGAAGTCGATGCTCTCGAAGGACATCGGCGCGCTGCAGCCGCACATCCGCGCCTTCGTGCAGCGCGTGGCGACCTTCGCGACGTGCCCGGAGTGCGACGGCACCCGTCTGACCGAGGCGGCGCGCGGTTCGAAGATCGACGACGTGAGCATCGCCGACGCATGCCGCATGCAGGTGACGGACCTCGCCGAGTGGGTGCGCGGACTGGACAAGCCCGGCGCGGGCCCGCTCCTCGCGGCGCTCGGCGCGAACCTCGACGCGTTCGTGACCCTCGGCCTGGGCTATCTGAGCCTCGACCGGCCATCCGGCACGCTGTCGGGCGGCGAGGCGCAGCGCATCAAGATGCTGCGTCACCTCGGCTCCGCGCTGACCGATGTCACGTACGTGTTCGACGAGCCGACGATCGGCCTGCACCCGCACGACATCCAGCGCATGAACACGCTCCTGCTGCAGCTGCGCGACAAGGGGAACACGGTGCTCGTCGTGGAGCACAAGCCAGAGGCCATCGCGATCGCCGACCGCGTCGTCGATCTCGGGCCCGGCGCGGGCAGTGCCGGCGGAACGATCTGCTACGAGGGGACGGTCGACGGGCTGAAGGCCAGCGGAAGCCTGACCGGGAAGCACCTCGACGACCGCGCGCAGATCAAGCCGAGCGTTCGGGAGCCGAAGGGCGCCATCGAGGTGCGCGGTGCGAGCGAGAACAACCTGCAGGATGTCGACGTGGACGTCCCACTCGGCGTCCTCACGGTCGTCACGGGCGTCGCGGGGTCGGGCAAGAGCTCGCTGATCCACGGATCGGTCGCGCGACGCGAGGGCGTCGTCTCGATCGACCAGGGCGCGATCCGCGGATCGCGACGCAGCAATCCCGCCACCTACACAGGCCTCCTCGATCCCATCCGCAAGGCCTTCGCGAAGGCGAACGGCGTCAAGCCCGCGCTCTTCAGCGCGAACTCCGAGGGCGCATGCCCGACATGCAAGGGCGCCGGCGTCATCGTCACCGAACTGGGGTTCATGGAGACCGTCGAGACGCCGTGCGAGGACTGCGGTGGCAAGCGGTTCCAGGCGGGCGTGCTCGAATACAAGCTCGGCGGGCGCGACATCACCGAGGTGCTCGACCTTCCCGTCGCGGAGGCACGCGCGTTCTTCTCCGAGGGCGAGGCGCGGATCCCCGCGGCCGCGGCCATCCTGGGCAGGCTCGAGGACGTCGGTCTCGGCTACCTGACGCTCGGCCAGCCGCTCTCGACGCTGTCGGGCGGCGAACGTCAGCGGATCAAGCTCGCGAACGAGATGGGGGAGAAGGCCGAGGTCTACGTGCTCGACGAGCCGACGACGGGTCTCCACCTTGCCGACGTCGAGAACCTCCTCGGGCTGCTGGATCGGCTCGTCGACGCCGGCAAGACCGTGATCGTGATCGAGCACCACCAGGCGGTGATGGCTCATGCGGACTGGATCATCGACCTCGGTCCGGGGGCCGGCCACGACGGCGGGCGCATCGTCTTCGAGGGCACGCCGGCCGAGCTCGTCGCCGCGAGGTCGACGCTCACCGGCGAGCACCTGGCGCAGTACGTCAGCGCTCCGGCTGTGACGGAAGCGGGCTGACCCGGTGAGCGACGCCGCGCCGCCGCGCGACCGCGCGACGCGCAAGGCCGATGCGCTCCGCCAGCTGACCGCGCCTGCGGCGGACGGATGGGTGGCGACGGCGTCGCCGGACGGGCGACCCCATCTCGTGCCGCTGTCGATCGCGTGGGTGGACGATCGCATCATCGTCGCGCTCGAGGGCTCGTCTCTCACGGCGCGGAATATCGCGTCCTCGGGCGTCGCGCGGCTTGGTGTCGGGCAGACGAGAGATGTCGTCCTGATCGACGCGTCGCTCGACGCGACGCACGGCGTCGACGACGTCGAGAGCATCGGGCACGCGTATGCCGCGCAGGCGGACTGGGACCCGCGCGGCCTCGCAGGCTATGTGTTCCTCGTGCTGCGCCCGACGCGCATCCAGTCCTGGCGCGAAGTGGACGAGTTCCCCGGACGGATGCTCATGTCGGATGGCGAGTGGCTGATCTGAGGGCAGCCCGCGCGCTCGGGATCATCCGATAATGCACATTATGTCAGTTCGCGTTGAGGGATGGTCCGCGGCGAGATGCGCGCGGCTCCCCTCACTCGGCGGTGACCAGCCCCGCGCGATGCGCGATCACCGCGGCTTCGACACGATTGCGCGCGCCGAGCTTCCCGAGGATCGCGCTCACGTGGCCTTTGACCGTTCCCTCGACGAGATGCAGCTGCGCGCCGATCTCCGCATTCGACGCCCCCGCGCCGAGCAGCGCGAGCACCGCCTTCTCCCGCTCGGTCAATCCCGCAAGCGCCTCCCGCGCGGCCGCGTCGCGCATCCGCTCTCCTCCGCGGTAGGGCGCGATGACCCTTCGGGCGATCGTCGGCGACAGATAGGCTCCCCCGTCGGCGACGGCACGGACGCCCGCGATGAGCTCTCGCGGATCAGCGGCCTTGACGAGGAAGCCCAGCGCGCCCTCGCCCAGCGCGCGCTCGATGTACTCGTCCTCGCCGAAGGTCGTGAGGATCACGACCCTCGTGCTCGGTGCCGCCCGCGCGATCTCCGCGGCCGCGGTGAGTCCGTCCACGCCCGGCATGCGGATGTCGAGGACCGCGACGTCCGGGCGATGCTGCCGCACGCCGTCGATCGCGCTCCGGCCATCCCCTGCCTCGAACACGACCTCGATTCCCGCGTCGGACTCGAGGATCGCCCGCGCCCCTGCCCGGATCATGGGCTCGTCGTCCGCAAGGAGGACGCGGATCACGACGCACCCAGGAGGGTCTTCTCGACGAGCACGCCGTCCTCGAAGCAGAGGCGATACACCGCGTCGGTGAAGTGGAGCCAGCCGTCGCGCGCCGCGAAGTACTCGCACCGTGCCCCGCTCGGTGGCGCGTCTTCCTCCACGACGATCGGCGGCGGCGCGGGGATGCCCGCGGGCAAGCGGGGTGCGAGCTCCGAACGCGAGACGCCCAGTTCGATCTGCTCGTAGACGCTGGACGGGATCGCCGTCTGGGTCACGGTGACCGCCTGCACGACGAGGATGCCGACGATGGCGAGCCCGAGGACGGCCGCAGGAACCACGGCCGACTGCAGGATCCGTCGGCGGGTCTCCTGCGAGTTCGAGGTCAGTGCCGCATCCCACACGCGGTCGTTCGTGTCCATCCGCGGCTCAGGGCGAAGGGGCGCCCGGAGCCGCAGCTCGAAGCCGTCTGCGACCGCTCCCGCCTCGACCGACGCGCCGAGCAGGGCCGCACGGCGCTGGAGACTGGGGATCCCGTGCCCACTCCCCTGCGTCCCCTGCCGGGATGGCGCGCCCGACCGCACCGTCAGGTCGAGGTGCTCAGCGCCATCCGCAGCGAGCTCCACCTGGACGGCCGCTCCGGGTGCGTGGCGCGAGGCATTCGTGAGACCCTCACGCAGCGTGCGCGCCGTGAGCTCGATCATCAGGGGGTGCAGGCGGTCGAGCACGGCCGAGTCGAGGCGCGCCTCGACGGGAACGCCGGCCTGCTGCGCCCCATTCACGAGCGCCGCGATGTCGTCCTTGCCGAGGGGCTCGAGCCGACCACTGGAAGCGGGTCGCGTCATGCGGACGACGTCGTGAAGCCGGCTGCTCGCACGCACCGCCGCTTCCCGGAGCTCAGCGAATCGCTCCCGCTGCGCCTCGTCCAGTCCCCGGCCGAGCTCGAGCGCACCCGCCTGGACCGCGATGAGAGCGAGCTCATGGCCGATGGTGTCGTGCAGGTCATCCGCGATGCGAGCCCTCTCCTCGGCCTGGGCGCGCTCGGCCAGCACCCGCGCGTCGGACTCGCGCTGCTCGGCGCGCAGCCGCCGATATCGCCCGATCCACCAGGGACCGACCACTGTCAGGATGGTGATGAGCGACGCTGCCATCCAATCGCCGGCAGACCCTCCGGGCAGGATGATCGAGAGCGGCAAGAGCGCGACGAGCGTCACTGCGATGGTGAGGATGGCTGCCGCGAGCGATCGCATGCGACGACCGGCGAGGTACGCGCACACCGCGGCAGGCAGAAGGAGAAGCACGACGGCGGAATCGCCCCAGCGTGCCACCGGCAATGACGTCGCGACCGCCACGCCGAGGAGAGCGACCCCGAGTGCAGTCGGCCACGACTGTCGCACGTGATCGGTGATGCGCCGCATGCATTCATCGTAGGGAGCGGGTGTCGCGCGCAGACCTGACGAAAGTAAGGACTCCTCCTGCCGTTCGACCGATTCGCTCGCGAAAGCCGATCCATAACGTCGGCTGCATGGACTTCATCGACCTCCTCACCGCGCTGGTGACCGACCTCGCCGCATCGCCGTGGGTGTACCTCGTGGTGTTCGGCGTGTGCTTCATCGACGGCTTCTTCCCGCCCGTGCCCAGTGAGACGGTCGTCGTCGGCGCAGCGACGATCTCGGTCGCTTCCGGCGAGCCGCATCTGCTGCTTCTCATCGCGACTGCCGCACTCGGCGCGATCGCCGGCGACAACGTCGCGTATCAGCTGGGGCGAGCGATCGGCACGACACGCTTCCGATGGATGCGCACCCCTCGCGTCGCGGCCGCGATCGGATGGGCTCGCCGCGGCCTGCGGGATCGGGCGGCACTCCTCATCTTCGCGGCCCGCTACATCCCGGTCGGGCGCATCGCGGTGAACATGACCGCAGGAGCCACCGGCTACCCGGCGCGGCGCTTCGTGCCGCTCTCCGTCGCGGCCGGAACCTCGTGGGCCGCGTACTCCGCGCTCTTCGGCATCGTCGCGGGCCGATGGCTGCACGACCAGCCGCTCGTCGCCATCCTTCTGGCTGTGTGCGTCGCGACGGCGGTCGGTGCTCTCATCGATGCGATTCTCCGGCGCTTCCTCGCTCGCGACGCCGAGTCGCTGGACGAGAATCGTGCACAGCTGGAGGATCCGGTCGTCCAGGACTGATCCTGTGCGGGTCGCTCGCTCACCGGCGCACGTCGCTCCAGAGCCAGCGCAGGGCGTCGGGGAGAAGGACGCCGGCAACGCACCCCCGCCGCGATAGCCTCTCGCCATGGGCGTGCAAGCGATCGACATCCAGGTGGACGACGTCCCGGCGGCGACGAGACTGCTGTCCGAGGCATACGGGTGGACCGTGCTCACGGACGGCCCGCACTTCGGCGAGCTCGACGCGGGAGGGCTCCGGGTCATGCTGTCTCGCGATGCGATGGTGCCCTGGGGCACGACGGATGGCGTCATCCTGCATCACTACGTCGAGGACGTGGCCGCGGCCACCTCGCGCGCTGTCGCCGCCGGAGCCGAGCTGCTGCGCGGCCCTCTGCTCACGGACTGGGGCACCGAGGCGGCCTACCTCCGCGGGCCCGGCGGCCTGATCGTTGATGTGTGCAGGGACGCCTGACGTGTCGCTCCCCGTGCGATTCGACGAGCGGCCGGGTCGGTGATCATGACGAGCGGATGGCCGCACATCGACAAGTGCGAATGGCTCTTGCCCACTCCTCGGCGCCATGGAACCCTTCAAGCATGCTGATCTACTCGATGGGTGTGTCGGTCGATGGGTTCATCGCCGACCGCTTCGGATCGTTCGACTGGTCGGTGCCGAGCGATGACCTGTTCCGATTCCACCTCGATCGGGTCAGCGAACTCGGCGCCACACTCCTCGGACGTCGCCTGTACGAGACGATGCGGGTCTGGGAGACCGATCCGTCGTTCCGCGACTCTCCTGATGCGAACACCTTCGCCGACGTCTGGACCGCCCTTCCGAAGGTCGTGTTCAGTCACACGCTCGAGGGCGTCGAAGGGAACGCCCGACTCGCTGAGGGCACCTTGGCCGAGGAGGTCGCAGCGGTCATCGAATCCACGCCCAAGGACGTCGAGATCGGCGGGGCGGATCTCGCCGCACACGCCTTCGAGCTCGACCTGATCGACGAGATCCGGATCTTCCGGTACCCCATCATCGTCGGCGGTGGTCCGCCGTTCCTTCCCCCGCTCGCCCGACCGCTCCCCCTCGACCTCATCGAGACGCGCACGTTCGACTCCCGTGTGATCTACGAGCGCTATCGCCGGACACGCTGACAATCCCCTCCCCCAGCGCTTGCCCCTCGATCACACCAAGGCAGAGTCGTTATCGTTCTGTGACCTTTTCGTCGCTTCTTGGCTTCGTAGGGGTCTTCGAATGTCGGTGGTGGGCGGGACACTGGTTTCATGAGCGATGGGGCTGTGTGGGGTGAAGGGGATGGTCCGTGCCCGACGGCTTCGGAGCGTGCGGCGGTGGACGCGGCGATCGAGGCGATCCGGGCGGCGGACAGGGTGATCGCTCATGCCCAGGCGGCGCGTCAGATGGCGTTGGCGTCGGCGTCGCAGGTGGCGTGGGCACAGCATGAGCGGCAGGTCGCAGCCGGGGGTTCGTCGCGGGCGTGGGCGCATCGCGCGATCGCGGAGGAGATCGCCGCGGCCACGCACACCCCGGGCCGGTCGGTGGAGCGGCAGATGAACGACGCGACGGTCCTCGTCTCCCGGTTCCCGGTCGTGCGGGACCGGCTCGCGGAAGGGACGGTGTCGCTCCCGCACGCGCGCACGATCGTGCTGTGCGGGGACCGGCTCGATGACCCTGCCCTGCGGGCGACGTATGAGGTGCGGGTGCTGGAGCGGCTGGACCGGCTGCCGATGACCGCGGCCGCGTTGGCGGAGGTGGCGCGGAAGATCGCGCAGGAACTGGACCCGGTCTCGATCAGCGACCGCCACAAAGCCGCACGCGGGCGCCGGCGGGTGGGGTTCCGTCCCGGGGAGGACGCGATGGGCGCGTTCGACGCGGAGGTCGCGAACGTGCTCGGGGTCGGGATGATGGACCGCATCGACCAGATGGCGAAGTCCGTCATCGCCGCCCGCGCCGCGGCCCGCCAGGCCGGGGACCCCGTCGCGCTCGCGGATGACCGCTCGCTGGATGAGATCCGGGCGGACATCTTCACCGACCTCACCCTCACCGGCACCCCCACCGGCCACGACCACCTCTACGGCGCCACCTTCAACTGGGCGCATGCGAAAGCCGGCGATGTCGGACTCGGCGCCACAGGCACAAGCGGCGCGGATGCGGACGTGAAGGCGGGCGATGTGGGCCTGGGCGTCATGGGCGTCGACGGCGACGCGGACGCGAGCGCTGATGCGGGCGCTCGCGCGGACGCGCGCAGGTCACCCGGCGCGGCCGCCGAATCCGGTTCGGACGCTGCCTCAGCCGCGGGATCGGGTGCGGCGTTCCGTTCCCGGAAACCTCCGGCGGTCGGGCTCGGGGCGATTCGCGGGAGCGTGCACATCACCATCCCCGCCGAAGCGATCTCCGACCCCACGAACCGGACCGAGGGCGCCACGCTCGCCGGGGCGGGCCCCATCCCGATCATCGACGCCAAGCAGATCGCCGCGGACGCGACGATCTGGAACCGTGCGTTCACCGACGCGAACACCGGAGTCCTCCTCACCGTCGACCAGAGATTCCCCACGATGGCGCAGCGGCGGTTCCTGAAAGCCCGGGACGAGCGGTGCCGGTTCCCGGGATGCCGGCAGGCCATCCGGAAGCACTACGTCGACGTCGACCACACCCACCCCCACTCCCGCGGCGGGCCCACGAACGTGGCCAATCTCGAGTACCTCTGTGAAACACATCACATGCTCGAGCAGATGACCCAGTGGGCCGTGAAACAGGGCCCCGGTGGCGTGCTCGAATGGACCTCCCCGAATGGGCACGTCTACACCGACACCCCACCACCCGTCGCCCGCTTCACCCCACCCGACAACGAACCCCCACCCTTCTGAGCGCGGGCCGAGAGGCCGACTTCAGGGGCAGGTTCGTGTGTGCCGGGACAGGTCAGATGCGACCGCGGACGGGAGTCCGCTCGACGGGGTCGCCTCCCTCGGGCATGACCATCTCAGCGCGCACGCCGAGAAGGCGCACCTCGCGCTCGTGGTCCAGCGTCTCACCGAGCGCAACCGCCGCGGCGACGACGACGTCGCGATCGAGTGTTGGCTCTGCCAGCTTCCGGCCGAGCGTCTTCGTGATGAATGGCGCGTAGCGCACCTTCAGGTTCACACGGGTCACGGCGCGCCCTTCGGCCTCGCAGTCGGCGAACGCCTCGGCCGCGAGCTCGCGCAACGCAGACTCCACCTCGGCCGGCGTCGTCAGGTTGCGCTGATAGGTCGTCTCCCGGCTGTGGCTGCGCGCGATCCAGGGCGTGTCATCGACCACCGCTGGACCGAGCCCCGACCCGAGCTCGTGATACCAGACGCCCATCTTCGGGCCGAACTCCGTCACGAGTTCCTGACGATCCGCATCGGCGAGTTGACGCACCGTCTCGATGCCGTGATCGGCGAGGCGCTTCTGCACCTTCGGTCCGACGCCCCAGAGGTCCCGGGTGGGCTTCTCCCCCATCACCTCGAACCAGTTCTCGGCCGTGAGTCGGAACATCCCGCGCGGTTTCCCGAACTCCGTTGCGATCTTCGCGCGCACCTTGTTGTCGCCGATCCCGACCGAGCAGTGCAGCGATGTCGCCTCGAGCACCGCAGCCTGTGCCTCTCGAGCGACCCTCTCGGGGTCGTCGCTCGTGACCCCGAGGAAGCACTCGTCCCATCCGATCACCTCGAGCACCACACCCGGAAGGCCGCGAAGGGTGCTCATCACCTCCTCCGACGCCGCTTCATAGGCAGCGTGGTCGACGGGGAGGAAGACGGCGTCCTCGGGCGCCTTTCGCGCCGCGATCTTGAGCGGCATCCCCGACCCGATCCCGAATTTCCTTGCCTCGTACGAGGCCGTCGAGACGACGGCCCGCTCAGTCGGGTCGCCCCGCCCGCCGACGATGACCGGCTTTCCGGCGAGCTCCGGACGTCGCAGCACCTCGACCGCGGCGATGAACTGGTCCATGTCGACGTGCAGCACCCAGGGAACCGGAGTCATGGAACGAGTGTGTCGCGCCGCGACGCGGATGTCACCCCGTTGCGTCCCGCGACGCGCGGCGCATCCGCGCCTCGACGATCCCAGGAACGGCATCATCGGCCTGTTCCTGGCCATCGAACTCGAACCCGTTCTTGCGGTAGAACGCGATGGCTCGCGGGTTCTCCTTCGCCACCCACAGAACACACGCATCGTGACCGACCGCGGCGTCGAAGAGCGCCTGCCCGATACCTGCTCCGTGCCATCGAGAGCGCACGTAGAGCGTGTACAGCTGGCGTGAAGAGGAGTCGGTGCCGCTCTCGCTGCCCGGTCCGGCGGAGACGAAGCCGACGAGCTCATCCCCCAACGCGGCGGTGAGCACCGTCCATTCGGGTCGCGGGTTCGCGAGGATGCGCTCCCACATCGTCTGACGCATCTCCAGGTGCGCGTCACCGAAGAAGTCGCTTGGAAGCAGATGCCCGTACGTCTCGCGCCACGTGAGCACATGCAGTCGCGCGAGCGCGGGAGCGTCGGCAGGCAGCGGACGCCGGATCAGCATCTCCATGGCGTCATCATGGCAGTCAGCGCTGAAGGACGTGCCAGATGCACCGTTCCCGGCGCCTTCTCATGCCTCAGGAGAACTCGAGCTCGGCGAGACTCGTCACCCTCCGGCACTCGGTCGTCGGCCGCGAGTTCTCACGATCGAGGTACACCGGGAACACCCCCGCACCTCGTGCCCCGCAGACGTCGGCGTCCCAGTTGTCCCCCACCATCCACGCGTCACGAGCGTCGACGTCGATCGCCCCGAGCGCCGCATGGAACGCCCGCGGGTCAGGCTTGCCGGCCGGAAGCTCGCTGCTGAACACGGCCGCATCGATGGCCTCGGCGAGCCCGAACCGCTCGAGCTTCCGCATCTGCTGGGCCGCCTGGCCGTTCGACAGCACGACGATCCGCAGTGAGGCCGCACGCGCTCTCTGCAGAGCGGGAAGGGCGTCCGCGTACCGCTGCCAGCCCGCCTCATAACGCTCGAGGTAGGTCGAGAACAGCTCGGACGCCTCGGCATCGGTCAGCTCCATCCCGAGGAACTCCCGGACGCGCTCGCGCCGCTGATCCTCGAACCCGATCTCACGCAGCTGGTACCGCCGGTAATGGCGCTCGGCGATGAGGTGCCACCGCTCCGCGACGTCCGCGGCGGTGTGCCCCTGCTCCGTCGCCCAGGCGCGTGCGGCCGCGTCCTGCGCCGACCGCGTATCGAGGAGCGTGCCGTCGAGGTCGAAGATCACGCCGCGCAAGGTCATCGCGGCATCAGCCCCTCGAGCGCGTGTCCCACCCGGTCGTCTCGCCCGTCGCCCACGCCCCGAGCCTATGCGGCGCACTCCCCCGCGCCGTGCATCCGCACCTAGCATGAGGAGCATGCAGCCGGAGCTCGCACGCACTTTCCTCGACATGGGCGCCGAATACGAGCGCTACCGCCCCGGGTTCCCGGACGACGCGGTCGCCGTGTTCGCCCCGGAGCGTCTCGGCGACGTCCTCGATCTGGGCGCGGGGACGGGAAAGCTCACCCGCAAGCTCGTCCCGCTGGCCGATCGCGTGGTCGCCATCGACCCCTCGGAGCCGATGCTCGACCAGCTGCGCATGATCCTGCCGGCCGTCGACGTCCGCGTCGGCACCGCCGAGGACATCCCCGCGCCCGATCGGAGTCAGGACCTCGTGACGGTCGCACAGGCGTTCCACTGGTTCGATGAGTCGCTCGCGTGCGCCGAGATCGCGCGCGTCCTCCGGCCGGGCGGTGCGCTGGCCCTCCTGTGGAACACCTACGACCCCGAGTGCGCATGGGATCGCGCCTGCGCCCGAGTGCTGCATCCAGGATGGTCCGACCAGATCTCCGAGCGGACCCTCCCGCCCGCGATGTCGCCCCTCCCCGGTTTCCGCCCCGTGACGTCCGCCTGGATCCCGTGGAGTGAGCGCATCACGCGTGACGACTACCTCGCCCGATGGATGACGGTCAGCACCGCACGCGCGGCCGATGAGGACACGCGCGCCGACATGCTCTCCCGCCTCGAGGAGATCCTCGACCACGACCCGGACACGCGCGGTCGAACGGACCTCGACCTGCACCAGGGCACTGAGGTGTACGTCTACCGGCACGACACCGGGATCGCATGACAGAGTGCACGGAGGTGCCGCTCACAGGCGGCAACGCAACCGGCGACGTCGTCCGCGTCGGAGACACGGTGCGCAAGCCCTGGACGCGGAACTCCGCACGCATCGCGACGTTCCTCTCCGCGCTCCGCGCGCAGGGTGTCGACGCGCCCCGGCCGCTCCCGCGCGACGACCAGGGGCGGATGGTCCTGGAGTACATCGGAGGCACGACCGCGCTCGAAGGCGATCCGCTCACGCTCTCCGAGCTGGCTCGAGTCGGTCGCATGGTTCGCGAGATCCACGACGCGAGCGCGACCATCCCGATGGATGGCACGCACGACTGGGATGTGCTCATCCCGGCAGCGGACGCGGATCTCCTCTGCCACAACGACCTCGCTCCCTGGAATCTCGTCATCGGCGAGCGATGGGTCTTCATCGACTGGGACGGCGCGGGCCCGAGCACGCGCCTGTGGGACCTCGCGTACTCGGCTCAGGCCTTCACGCTCAACGACGCCGCGCAGCCGCCGCTCGAGGCGGCCGCCTGCCTCCGCGCCTTCGTCGACGGGTACGGCGCCGACGCCGATCTGCGCGACGCGCTGCCCCAGGCGATGGCCGCTCGCGCTGCGGCCATGCACCGCCTCCTCGCCGAGGCGCACGCGGACGGGCGCGAGCCGTGGGCGACGATGCATGTCGAGGGTCACGGCCGGCATTGGCGAACCGTGACGTCCTTCGTCGAGGAGCACGTGGACATCTGGACGCGCGCGCTCGCCGTCTGAGCACGCCGGAGGCGCGCGGCCATGGGGCCGCGCGCCTCCGATAGGTCACCTCACTGCACAGGCAGCACGAGCTCCTGGTCGACCTCGATGAGGTCCGGGTTCGAGAGGATGTCCTGGTTGACCGCGAAGATGCCGAGCCAGCCGCTCTCGATGCCGTTCGCCTCCGCGATCTCGAAGAGCGTGTCGCCGGCCTCAACCGTGTAGGTCTCGTCCGACGGCTCGACGTCCGGGAGGTCATACGTCGGCTGGGCGGGAGCGGCCGCTGCCGGCTCCTCCGCCGGCGCAGCAGTCTCGGCGGGGGCGGACTCCTCCGCCGGTGCAGAGTTCTCCGCCGGCGCGGTGTTCTCGGCCGGTGCCGCGGGCGCCGACTGCTCCGAGCCGCTCGTGTCGGCGCCGCCGGTCGCGCCGATCTGCGCCGAGCAGGTGGGCCAGGCGCCCCAGCCCTGTGTTGCGAGCACGTTCTCGGCGACCCGGATCTGCTCCTCGCGCGACGCAGCGGCCGGGTTGCCCGTGCCGCCGTTCGCCTGCCACGTCTCCATCGAGAACTGCAGGCCGCCGTAGTATCCGTTGCCGGTGTCGATCGCCCAGTTGCCGCCGGACTCGCACTGCGCGAGGGCGTCCCACGTGGCGCCGTCGGCCGCATTCGCGGCCGTCGGGATGAACGTCGCCGCCGCTGCCGCAGCGGCGACTCCCGCGACGGCGAAGCCACCCCGCAGGCGTCGGGTCGTGCGGGTGACGGGTCGGGTATTCCTGTTCGGGTGCACTCTGAACTCCGCGGCCCCGTCTCGCTGCGCGCACCTCGCGTGCAGCGACCGCCCGACCGGTGAATCTGTCGATTTCAGGGAACGAAGGACTCTCGGGGCGGACTCGACGGCCATCCTTCGCGGTTCAAGGTGGCCACCTTAGGCAGAGATCACGAACAGATAACAAACCGATCCAGCGTCTTGCCAGCGGGTTCTTGAGTTCCGTTCGAGTCGCGACCTGCCTCCGTCCCGGTCAGCCCAGCCGCTTCCGCAGGAAGACCTGGGCCGTCCCGTCGCCCTCGTCGATCCGCTCCGTCTCGCGGTACCCCTGCCGCTCGTAGAGCCGGATGTTCGCCTCGCTCAGCGAGCCCGTGAAGAGCTCCGCTTCACGGGCGCCGGCGGACGCTCCCCTGGCTTCGACGGCGTCGAGCAGCCGCGACCCGATCCCATGTCCCTGCATGTCGGGCGCGATCGCGATCCGTCCGATGAGGAGGAGCTCGCCGTCGATCCGCGCGCGGAGCGCCCCGACCATCCGCGCGCCGTCGAGCGCGACGCAGCCGAGATTGTCCCGCAGCTCCCAGCGCACCTCGTCGAGGGTCTGGGTGAGCGGCGGCATGTCCGCGCTTCCGTAGATCTGCGCCTCCGAGACGAATGCCGCGCGCTGCAGGGTCATCACCTCTCCCGCGTCCTCTTCGCGGATCTCACGGATGTCCAGGTCGAGTTCGCCCATGCTCGTCACGCTATCGCGCGGGCGCGGAAGGATGGCGCGCGGACGGCGGATAGGGTCGGAGGATGAGCGCAGCGCCGACCGTCGAGGAGTTCTGGGAGCGGGCGAGAGGGGCGGTCGCGGATCTCCCCGCTTCGCCCACCGAGAGCTGGGCGTTCGGCGCGACGCCGGAGCATGCCGACGGCCTGCTCGCTCTCGTGCTGGCCGGCGTGAAGACGGGCACCGCCTCCGCGCTCTGGGACTATGAGGCGAGCGGAGACCGCCTCCCGCAGGCGGGCGACCTCAGCGTCATCCTGGACGGCTCGGGGGCACCGCGCGCGGTCATCCGGACCACGAGCGTGCGCGTCGTGCCCTTCGACGAGGTGGACGCGGAGCACGCGCACGCGGAAGGCGAGGGCGACCGCACCCTCGCCGCATGGCGCGCGATCCACGAGAGATTCTGGTCCGAGCACGGAGAGAGCGGCCGCCCCTTCTCGCCCGACATGCCGGTGCTGTGCGAGCGCTTCGAGCTCGTGTTCGCCGCCGACGACTGAGCCTCACACGACCGCCGCGAGCAGGCGCTCGAGTGCGAGGTGGGCCTGCCGTCGGATCGCGGCGCCGCCGCCCTGCTCCACGATCCACAGCGCCGCCTCGTTCATCGCACCGGAGAGCTGGCGCGCCAGCGCCTCGGCCTCCTGGCCGCGCAGCCCGCAGGCACGCAGGGCGTCGAGAAGGTGCACACCCGACGCCGCGTCGTCCTGCGCGCGCCACTGGCTCCATCCCATCGCGGCGGGCGCCTCGACGAGAAGCACCCGCGCAGCCTCACCCTCGGTGATCGCGTCGACGAAGGCGTGACTGCCGGCGACGAGCTGGGCGCGGGGGTCCTCCCCCGCGGCTTCGGCCGCCGTGATGACGGCTGCCGCGACGTCCTCCTGCAGCCGCGCCGCGGCCGCGTCGAACAGCCCGCGCTTCGAGGCGAAGTGGTGGTAGACCGCGCCGCGCGTCACGTCGGCGGAGCGGGCGATGTCGTCCACGGACGCGTCGGCGAACCCGTGCGTCGCGAAGGCCCGGGTCGCGACGGCGAGGATCCGCCGGGCGGTGACGGCCGCGTCGGCGGCGGATGATCTCGGCATGGCCCTTCCTTTACGTACGTGGCGTATGTATTCTAGCCGCACAATACATACACAATGTACGTAAAGGACCATCATGACCGTGACGAGCTTCTATCCCGTGCTGATGACCACCGACGTCGCGACGACGAGCGCGTTCTACCGGCGCGTCCTCGGCTTCGAGGTGACGTTCGAAGCCGACTGGTACGTCAGCCTCCGCCGCGGGGACGCAGAGCTCGCGATCCTCGATCACGCGCACGAGACGATCCCGCGCGGCTTCGGTCGTCCTCCCGCGGGCGTGATCCTGAACTTCGAGGTCACGGATGTCGACGCCGTGATGGCCGAGATGCCGTCGGACGTGCGCGTGGTGCTCCCGCTGCGCGACGAGGCGTTCGGCCAGCGGCACGCCATCCTTGAAGGTCCGGACGGCGTGCTCATCGACGTCATCCAGCCGATCGAGCCCTCACCGGAGTTCGCGCAGGCGTACGCGGTCTGAGCGCCCGGCCGATGTCGGAGGTGGGCGGCAGGATGGGTCGACATCGACGCCGGGAGGACGCATGACCAAGCTCGTCTACTACACAGCGACCACGCTCGACGGATTCCTCGCGGATCCGGACGACTCGCTGGACTGGCTGCTCCGGCAGCCGCTCGACAAGGGCGGGGCCAACGACTACGACGCCTTCATCGAGGGGATCGGCGCGATCGTCATGGGCTCGACGACCTACGAGTGGGTCGTGCGGCACCACCCCGGGCAATGGCTCTACACGATGCCGGCGTGGGTGATGACCTCGCGCACGCTCGCGCTGCCCGAGGTCGACGCCGCCGACATCCGATTCCGCTCCGGCGGCGTCCGCGCGGTCTACGAGGAGATGGTCGACGCCGCGGAAGGGAAGGACCTGTGGGTCGTCGGCGGCGGCGATCTCGTCGGGCAGTTCGCCGACGAGGGTCTGCTCGACGAGATCATCTCGTCGATCGCTCCGGTGACGCTCGGCGCGGGGCGGCCGCTCCTCCCCCGCCGATTCGACCTCGAGCTGCTCGACGTCGCCCGCAACGCCGGCTTCATCATGGCGCGCCATCGCTTCGTCGGGCCGCTCCAGGAGGACCGAGAGCAGCAGCACTGAGACGGACACGTCGTGTGGGACACTCCCGAGTATGACCACCTTCGCTCGACGACTCGCGGTCGCCGTCGTCGCCACCGGCGCGGTGCTGTTCGCCGGATGCGCCACCCCGCCCACCGATCCGGTGACCTCGGAGACGCCGACGGCGACCCGACCTTCCGGGCTGCTGACGACGCGCGGTGCCGTCACGGTCATCGATCGCGGCGACGGAGCCCACCTCTGCCTCGGCGGCGTCGCCGAGTCGCTGCCCCCGCAGTGCGCGGGTGTGCCGCTGGTCGAGTGGGACTGGAGCGCGCTCGACGGCGAATACGAGGAGCAGAGCGGCGTGCGGTGGGGCGACTTCGCCGTCACCGGCTCGTACGACGCCGATGCCGGGCAGTTCACGCCGGTCGAGATCGTCCCGGCCGCGGAGATTCCCGAGCGGCCGGATTTCCCCTCGGACGAGCCCATCGAGACACCGTGCGCGGAGCCGGATGGCGGGTGGCGGGTCGTCGACGAGTCGCGCGTCTCTCTCGACGACTTCCACGCCGCCACCGCGCACGCTTCCACGGTCGAGGGGTACGCGGCGACCTGGGTGGACATGTCCCGCAACCCGGCAGCGGGCGGGGATCCCCTGGATCCCGCCGTCGAGGCGCAGTTGAGCGACCCGCGCTACACGATCCTCAACGTCGCCGTCGCGGGCGATCCGGCCGCCGCAGAAGCGTCCATCCGAGCCCTGTGGGGCGGGATGCTGTGCGTCACGCGTGCCGAGCGCACGGAGGCCGAGCTCGTGGCGCTCCTCCAGGAGATCATCGACGGCCCGGGCGTTCTCGGCGGCGGTGTCGACGGGATCGCGGGCACCGTCGGCATCACCGTCGTCCACGACGACGGCAGCCTCCAGGAGGAGCTCGACGATCGCCACGGAGAGGGGCTGGTCATCGTGAGCTCCGCCCTCGTCCCCGCCTGACGTCAGCGGCGCGGCGTCCAGCCGGACGGGAGGGGCCCATCCACGAGGGCCCGTTCGCGGTCGGCCGCGGCCGACCATCCCTGGGCAGCGTCGTCGCCGTCGTACGCGCCACGAGCCAGGCGGAAGCCGACATCCTCGTGGTGCATGCGCGGGGCGCCGCCGCGCCGCACCGAGGCGCGCACGCTCCACGCGTCGTCGGCGAATCCGCCGCCGCGGAACACGCGGCAGTCGTCGTACCGCGCGGGGTCGAGCAGGTCCCAGCACCACTCCCAGACGTTGCCGAGCGTGTCGAACAGCCCGTTCAGGTTCGGCATCTTGCCGCCGACCTCCTGCGGGGCGGTCACCCCGTCCGCGGCGGTCCACGCGACGTCCGAGAGCTCGCCGTAGTGCGGGCCCTTCGAGCCGGCACGGCACGCGAACTCCCACTCGGCCTCCGTCGGCAGGCGATAGCCGTCGGCGCCGACGTCCCAGTGCACCTCTTCACCGTCGAATGTGTAGACGGGGTCGAGGCCCTCCCACTCGGATGCCGCGTTGCAGAAGCGGACGGCGCGCTGCCAGCTCACGTCCACGGCAGGCCGTCGCGGATGCGTCGCCGCCACACCGAGGAGCTCGGCGAGCTGCTCCTCGGTCACGGGATACACGCCGATCCGGAACGGCTCGAGCGCGACCGTGCGGCGCTCCTTCCGACGCGCATCGTGCAGGGTGACGGTGCCGGGCGCGATCGACGCCATCTCGAAGTCGACGGAGCTCACTCCCCCATTGTCGCCGCGTTCAGCTCGCGGCGCTCGCCCCGGCGATCATCGCGGGCATGATCGCCGCCGTCATGATCGCCGCGTTCATCGCCTGCACCGCCCGCTCGACTGCCGTGCCCGCCGGCGACGACTCCACGATCTCCCCGATGCGCGCCTTGAGCACCCGCGGGCGCCGCCCGCCCGCCTCGTCGGCGAGCACGTGCCGGGCCACGTCGAGCCCCTGGAGGATGGCGAGGATGGTCGTGTCCGCGACCCCGGGGTCCGCCGCGCCGTCGAGGACGGCCGCGAGCCGCGCCCGCAGGCTCGCCTCCGGCGCGCCGTCCCGTTCCGGCGTGCGCGGCTTGCCGAGCCCCCAGAAGGTGCGCTCGCCGACCTCGAGCACCCCGGCCTGCACGAGAGATGCGACCACCTCCCGCTCGGGATCGAGCTTCGACCAGGTGATGACCGACTCCAGCCGTGCGCCGTCCTTCGCCCGCAGGCGGATCATGGCCTCGTCGAGCACGGGATGGCCGGTGGGCGCGTCCGAGAGCACGCGGATCCGAGGCTTCTTCTCGTCCGTGAGGCTCACCCGCCCCGCGAGCACGAGATCCGTGATGAGCGCGGCCGCCTCTCCGTAGGCGCGCATCGCGCCCGGGCGCTCCTGGGTGCCGGCGGCGTTCGTGAGCAGCAGGTGGAGTTCCTCGACGATCAGCATGCTCCGACGCTACGTCGCGCTGCATCGGCGGACATCCGTCTTCCGACGGATCTCCGCCCCTTGAGCATCCGCTGCCCAGCGGATGCTCGGACGCGGGCGATATCCTCGTACGCGGGGCCGGCACCCGGCCCGCGGACGAGGGAGCCGTACCCGCACCACGACAAGACGGACTCAGAAGGGCCGAGAATGGCTTGGGTCATCCTCATCCTCTCGGGCGTCCTCGAGGCCGTATGGGCCTCGGCGCTCGCCGCATCGAAGGGCTTCCGGCGATGGAAGCCCACCGTCCTGTTCTTCGCGACCATGCTGCTGAGCCTCTGCGGCCTCGCGTGGGCGATGAACGAGCTGCCCACGGGCACCGCGTACGCGGTCTGGGTCGGCGTGGGCGCGACGCTGACGGTCGTCTGGGCGATCGTGACGAAGCAGGAGAAGGCGAGCGCCGCGCGCATCGCCCTGCTCGTGCTGCTCGTGGCCTGCATCGCGGGTCTCAAGGCGGTGAGCTGACATGGCGTGGCTCATCCTCATCGCGAGCGGCCTCCTCGAGGCCGTGTGGGCGACGGCGCTCGGCCTCTCCGAGGGCTTCACGCAGCCGCTCCCGACTCTCGTCTTCGCCCTCTCCGCCGTCCTCAGCATGGTCGGCCTCGGCTGGGCCGTGAAGCGCATCCCGATCGGCACCGCCTACGCGGTCTGGACCGGCATCGGGGCGGCGCTCACCGTCGTGTGGGCCATGGCCACCGGGGTCGAGCCGGTGTCGCTTTGGAAGGTCGTCTTCCTCGCCGGCATCATCCTCGCGGTCGTGGGCCTCAAGCTCGTCCCGGATGGCCGTCCCGAACCCGCCGACGACTAACGTGAGAGGCGTGTCACGCCCTCTCACCCTGATCACCGGAGGCACGCGCGGGATCGGCGCCGCGATCGCGCGACGCCTCGCATCCGACGGCCACGATCTCGTCCTCGGCTTCACGCGGGACGAGGGCGCCGCTGCGCGCACGCGCGCCGAGATGGAGGATCTCGGCGCCCGGTGCCGCGTGGTGCGGGCCGATGTGACCACCGACGCCGGCATCGAGGTGCTGTTCGCGGCCGCCGATCCCGCGCGCCTCACCGGCGTCGTCAACAACGCGGGCGCGACGCTCCACATCGGCCCTCTCGTCGACACCCCGGTCGACGTCATCCGGACGGTCATCGACCTCAACCTCACCGCGGCGGTCCTCGTCGCGCGCCGCGCCGTGTCCCAGCTGCCCGACGGCGGCGTCCTCGTGAACATCTCATCCGGGGCGGCGACGACCGGCTCGCCCGGCGAGTACGTCCACTACGCCGCCGCGAAGGCAGGCGTCGACGCCCTCACGAAGGGTCTCGCGATCGAGGCCGCCGCGAGAGGGATCCGCGTCATCGGCGTCGCGCCCGGAACGATCGAGACCGACATCCACGCCGATGCGGGCGACCCCGGGCGCCCTGCACGCGTCGCGGCCGCGCATCCGCTGGGGCGCGCCGGCCGGCCCGAGGAGGTCGCCGGAGTCGTCGCCTTCGCCCTCTCCCCCGACGCGTCCTACGCGGCCGGCGCGACCATCCGCGTCACCGGCGGGCGCTGATTCTCAGCCGTCGAGCCCGCGATGCCCGGCCCAGAGGCGTGCCGCCTCTCCGGCCGCGGCATCGATGAGCGCGTCGATCTCGGCGTCGCGCCGGACCGCGAAGGACACGTACGCCCCGCGGCCGCCGGCCGTGGGCCGACCGTACGCCTTCGCGGCGAGCGAGCCGTCCGGCAGCAGCCGCACCGTGATGCTCTGCAGCTCGAACTCCTCGCCGCGCCGTTCGTCGCGCCAGCGCAGATGGTCGGGGATCGACACGTTGAAGGCGAGCGCATTGACCTCGGGACTCGTCATGATCCGAGACTACGGCCGCTCAGCGCCAGCCGAGGCCCGGAGCGACGTGACGGAGGATCGACTCGATCGCGTGCGCGTTGTACTCGACGCCGAGCTGGTTGGGCACCGTCAGGAGCAGCGTGTCGGCCTCGGCGATCGCCTCATCCCCCGCGAGCTCCTCGATCAGCTCGTCGGGCTCGCCCGCATACGAGCGCCCGAAGACCGAGCGCGTGCTGTCGATGTAGCCGAACTGGTCGTCGCGGTCGCCGCTGCCCAGGAAGTAGCGGCGATCTCGGTCGTCGACGATCGCGAAGATCGACCGTGAGACCGAGACGCGCGGCTCGAAGCCGTGATCGTGACGCGCCCACTCCTCGCGGAACGCCCGGATCTGCGCGGCCTGCTGCACGTGGAAGGGCTCGCCACTCTCGTCGTCCTTGAGCGTCGAGCTCATGAGGTTCATGCCGTGCTGGGCCGCCCACACTGCCGTCGCGTTCGAGCCCGCACCCCACCAGATCCGCTGACGGAGTCCCTCCGAGTGCGGCTCGAGCCGAAGCAGCCCCGGCGGGTTCGGGAACATCGGGCGCGGGTTCGGCTCGGCGAAGCCCTGGCCCTCGAGCAGCGTGAGCAGGAGCTCGGTCTTCTGGCGGGCGGCCTGCGCGCCCGACGGGTCGTCCTCGGCCGCCTGGTAGCCGAAGTAGCGCCATCCGTCGACCACCTGCTCCGGTGACCCGCGCGAGATGCCGAGCTGCAGTCGGCCGCCCGAGATCAGGTCGGCGGCTCCGGCGTCCTCGACCATGTACATCGGGTTCTCGTACCGCATGTCGATCACGCCCGTGCCGAGCTCGATGCGGCTCGTCTTCGCGCCCGCGGCGGCGAGCAGCGGGAAGGGCGACGCGAGCTGCCTCGCGAAGTGGTGGACGCGGAAGTACGCCCCGTCGGCGCCGAGGTCCTCGGCCGCCTGTGCGAACTCGATGGACTGCAGCAGCACGTCGGCCGCGCTGCGCGTCGCCGACTCGGGGTGCGGCGTCCAATGGCCGAAGGAGAGGAATCCGATGCGCTTCACGTCACCATGCAACCACGGGTGCCGCGCGTTTTATTCCATTGAATAGGTCAGGTCGCGGGGGCGATCGTCGTCCAGCTCGCGTACTTCGCCTGACGTCCGTCACCCGACGAGCGGCGCGTCAAGCGGCGCTTCACCCACGGGAGAACGTGCTCGCGGTAGTACCGCGTGCGCTCGAGGTGCACGACGCCCTCGTGCGGGAGATCCCACCAGGTCTCGGGCGCGTCCGCGCCGAGCGCCGTGAGGACGCGCGCCGCGACGCGGTGGTGCCCGCGCACGTTCATGTGCAGCCGATCGGCAGACCAGAACTCGGCCCGCGACAGCACGCGATCGGGCCAGTTGAGCGCCTGGATGACGTCGCCCCGCCCCTCGATCCGGCGGAGCACCGCCGCCGACAGCTCGTCTCCGCGTCGCTGGATGAGCCCCGACAGCGGAAGCCCGGCCGACGGATTCGCCCCCGACAACAGGATGAGGCGCACGCCCTCCTCGTCGCAGCGCGCGAGCACACGCGAGAAGGCGTCCGCGATGCTCTCGATCGCGACGCCCGGGCGCAGCATGTCGTTGCCGCCCCCGTTGAACGACAGGTGCGTGGGGCGCAGAGCGAGCGCCGGCTCGAGCTGCTCATCGACGATCGGCCAGGCGAGCCGCCCGCGGATGGCCAGGTTCGCGTACTCGATCGGCTCGCCGAGGCTGTCGGCCCATCCCTGGGCGGCGATGTCAGCCCACCCGCGCGGGCGGCCATCCGGCAGCTCGTCTCCCACGCCCTCTGTGAACGAGTCGCCGATGGCGACGTAGCGGATCGTCATCCCTCCAGGCTATCGAGCGTCCGCGAGCGTGGCCTCGAGCACCTCCCCGCGCTTGTCGGCGAGCGGGATGGTCCCGAGCGCCGCGATCGCGAAGAACGCCGAGAACACCGTGAACACGAGGCCCGCGCCGCCGACGGTCAGCGCCCACGGAGTGAACAGCGGGGCGATGATGGATGCGATCCGGCCGGCGCCGGCCGCCCATCCCGCGCCCGTCGCCCGCACGCTCGTGGGGTAGAGCTCGGGGGTCACCGCGTAGAGCGCACCCCACGCGCCGAGGTTGAAGAACGACAGCAGCGAGCCGTAGAGGAGGATCTGCCACAGCTCACCCGACGTGCCGTAGAGGATGGCCGCGACCGCGGATCCGACGAGGAACGTCGAGAGCGTGATGCGGCGCCCCCAGACCTCGATGAGCCAGGCGGCGACCGCGTAGCCGGGCAGCTGCGCGAGGGTGATGAGCAGCGTGAACTCGAACGAGCGGACGAGGTCGTAGCCCTGCTGCACGAGGATCGTCGGGATCCAGATGAACGCGCCGTAGTAGGAGAAGTTCACGCAGAACCACACGAGCCAGATCGCGCTCGTGCGCACGCGGAGCGCGGGCGACCACAGAGCGCCGACGGCCGATGCCCCCTGAAGCGGGGCCGCGGCGTACGGGGTCGGCTTCGGCGCGGGAGCGGCGCTCGGTGCGGGCCGCCGTGACGCGGCCTCGAAGCGCCGCACGATCGCCTCGGCCTCGGCGTGCCGCCCCTTCGACTCGAGCCAGCGCGGCGACTCCGGCATCCCCCAGCGGATGACGAGCGCGTACGCCGCCGGGACGGCGCCGAGCAGGAACGCCCACCGCCATCCGTCGTCGGAGGCCCCGACGACGAACGTCCCGATGAGCGCCGCGAGCGTCCAGCCGATGGCCCAGAACGCCTCGAGCACGACCACGAGGCGCCCCCGGATGCGCGCGGGCGCGAACTCGGCGACGTACGTCGACGCGACGGGCAGCTCGGACCCGAGTCCGAGCCCCACGAAGAACCGCAGCACGATGAGCATCGCGACGCCGCCGACGAGCGCGCTGGCCCCGGTCGCGACGCCGTAGACGAGCAGGGTGAGCGCGAAGACCTGGCGGCGCCCCAGCTTGTCGGCGAGCAGGCCCCCGAGGCTCGCGCCCAGGGCCATCCCGACGAAGCCGACCGAGGTGATGAGCCCCGCCTCGGCGCCCGTGATCCCCCACTGCGCCGTGAGCGCGGCGATGATGAACGAGATGAGGCCGACGTCCATCGCGTCGAGCGCCCACCCGATGCCGGATCCCGTGAGGAGCCGCGCATGCTGCCGGTTGAACGGGAGGTCATCCAGACGCGCAGAGGGGTTCGCCATGCCTCCAGGTTAGTGTCACCTCGACATGAAGCGCGCGCGGCCAGGAGTAGCCTGAGAGGACGACTTCCCCAACACCCGGAGGACATGTGAGAGCCCGCATCGCGCCCCCGTCAGCCGCGTGGATGTGGACGATCTGGATCGTCGCGGTCCTCGCCTATGTACTCTCGGTCGCGAACCGCACCTCGCTGTCCGCCGTCGGCGTCGATGCCGCCGAGCACTTCAGCGCCGATGCGTCGACGCTGTCGATGTTCGCGGTGCTGCAGCTCGGCGTCTACGGCCTCATGCAGATCCCGATCGGCCTCTGGCTCGACCGGTTCGGCGCGCGCCCGATCATGGCGATCGGGATGGCCGTGATGGCGGCCGGTCAGCTCATCATGGCGGTCTCCCCCAACGTGGGCGTCGCGATCTTCGCGCGCATGCTGCTGGGAGCCGGCGACGCCGCGATCTTCCCGAGCGCGCTCCGTCTCGTCGCGACGTGGTTCCCCGCCCAGCGCAACCCGATCATGGTGCAGCTCACGGGCATCGTCGGGCAGATGGGCCAGCTCGTGGCCATCCTCCCCCTCGCCGCGCTCCTGCATGCCACGTCGTGGTCGATCGCGTTCGGGAGCCTCGCCGGCCTCGCCGTGCTCTTCACGATCCTCATCGTGGCGCTCGTGCGGAACCACCCGCCCGAGCGCGAGGCCGATGTGTCCGTCGACACCGAGACGGGCGCGATCCGAGTCGTCACGAGCGCGATCGACACGCGCGTCGGCATCCGCGCCGCCTGGGCGAACCCCGGCACGCGCCTGGCCTTCTGGTCGCACTTCACGACCCCGTTCGCGGGCACGGCGTTCGTCATGCTGTGGGGCTTCCCGTTCCTCACCGCGGGCGAGGGGCTCTCGGCCGCTCAGGCGTCGACCGTGCAGAGCGTCTTCGTGCTCATGGGCATCGTGTTCGGGCCGCTCATCGGCATCCTGTCCTCGCGCAACCCCACGCGCCGCTCGCACCTCCTCGTCCTGCCGATCGTCGCCATCCAGCTCATCGCTTGGATCGCCGTGCTCGCGTGGCCGGGCCCCGCCCCGTTCGCGGTGCTCCTCCTGCTCGCCGTCGCGCTCGCGCTCGGCGGCCCTGCGTCGATGATCGCGTTCGACCACGCGCGGACCTTCAACCCCTCGCACCAGCTGAGCACCGCGACGGGCATCACGAACGTCGGAGGCTTCCTCGCCGGCCTCCTCGCGATCCTGTTCATCGGCGTCGCCCTCGACCTGCAGGGCGCGAGCGACCCCTCGGCCTACTCGCTCGAGGCGTTCCGGATCGCGTTCCTCACGCAGATCCCGATCTGGCTCGTCGGGGCGGCGTTCATCATCCGCGAGCGCAAGCGCACGCGGATCCGGATGGGCCTCGACAAGCCGCGCGGGGAGCGCTGAGGATCAGCCCGCCTCGGCCAGCAGCTCGCGCACGCGCGGGAGCACGCGGGTGCCGTAGAGCTCGATGCTCTTCATCATGAGCTCGTGCGGCATCGTGCCGGTGGCGTACTTCAGGTCGAAGCGCTGCACGCCCAGCGCGCGCGCGGTGTCGGCGATCTTGCGGGCGACGGTCTCCGGCGATCCCGCGTACACGGCGCCTTCGGGCCCGACCTCGTGTTGGAACCGCATGCGGCTGTATGGCGGCCACCCGCGCTCGGCGCCGATCGTGTCGTGCATCGCCTGGAAGCCCGGGTACGCCTCCTCCCACGCCTGCTCGTCGGTCTCCGCGACATGCCCCGGGGAGTGCACGGCGACGGGCAGGTCGGGCTTCTCGAACGACGCGAGCGAACGGCGGTAGAGGTCGACGAACGGCGCGAACCGCCGCGGCGCACCGCCGATGATGGCGAGCATGAGCCGCGCGCCGTGCCGGGCCGCCCGCACGACCGACTCGGGCGACCCGCCCACGCCGACCCACAGCGGCATGCCGTGCTCGGTCTTGGGGAAGACGTCCGCGCTGTCGAGCGCGGGGCGCATCGTGCCGGTCCAGGTGACCGGCTCCTCGCGCAGCAGCCGGACGAGGAGGTCGAGCTTCTCCTCGAAGAGCGCCTCGTAGTCGCGCAGGTCGTAGCCGAACAGCGGGAACGACTCCACGAACGATCCGCGACCCGCGACGACCTCCGCCCGGCCGTTCGAGAGCGCGTCGAGCGTCGCGAACCGCTCGAACACCCGGACCGGGTCGTCGCTCGAGAGCACCGTGACGGCGCTGCCGATCCGGATCCGGGTCGTGGTCGCCGCGATCGCGGCGAGGACCGTCTCAGGACTCGAGACCGCGAAGTCGCGCCGATGGTGCTCGCCCACGCCGAAGAAGTGCAGCCCGACCTCGTCGGCGAGCTGCGCCTGCGCGACGACGTTGCGGATGGTCTGGGCGTGGGAGATCAGCTCGCCGTCGGCGTCGCGCGTGACGTCGCCGAAGGTGTCGAGCCCGAGTTCGATGTCCATGTCGGATCCTCTCTATTCATCCGCATGAACCGCGCGGACCGCGGCCGCATTCCCTCAGGCGAGCAGCGCGGTCTTGAGCGTGTCGAGGCCCACGCCGCCCATGTCGAGCGCGCGCCGGTGGAACTCCTTGATCGAGAACGCGTCGCCGCGCTGCGCGGCATAGGCGTCGCGCACCTGCTCCCAGATGCGCTGGCCGACCTTGTACGCGGGCGCCTGGCCGGGCCAGCCGAGGTACCGGTTCACCTCGAACCGCACGAACTCGTCGGACATGTTGACGTTCTCGCGCAGGAACCCGAGCGCGAAATCGGCGTCCCACGTGCCCTCGCCGTCGGGGCGCGGCTTGCCGAGGTGGACGCCGATGTCGAGCACGACCCGCGCCGCGCGCATGCGCTGGCCATCGAGCATCCCGAGGCGGTCAGCCGGATCGTCGAGGTAGCCCAGCTGCTCCATGAGCCGCTCGGCGTACAGCGCCCACCCCTCCGCGTGGCCCGAGGTGCCGGCGAGCAGTCGCCGCCAGCTGTTGAGCTCGGCACGGTTGTGCACGGCCTGCCCGATCTGCAGGTGATGCCCCGGGACCCCCTCGTGGTACACGGTCGTCAGCTCGCGCCACGTGTCGAACTCGGTGACGCCCTCCGGCACGGACCACCACATGCGCCCGGGCCGCGAGAAGTCATCCGTCGGGCCCGTGTAGTAGATGCCGCCCTCCTGCGTGGGGGCGATCATGCACTCCAGCCGTCGGACGGGCTCGGGGATGTCGAAGTGCGAACGGCCCAGCTCCGCGACCGCGCGATCGCTCGTCTCCTGCATCCACTCCCGCAGCGCCTCGGTCCCCACGAGCTTCCGCGACGGATCGGCCTCGAGGAATGCGACGGCCTCCGCGACGCTCGCTCCCGGCACGATCTCGCGCGCGATCGACTCCTGCTCGGCGACCATGCGGGCGAGCTCCTCGATGCCCCACTCGTACGTCTCGTCGAGGTCGATCGTCGCGCCCAGGAAGCGGCGCGAGTTGAGGGCGTAGAGCTCGCGCCCCACGGCGTCGTCCTCGCCGGCCGCTCCGGCGAGCTCCGCGGTCAGGAACCGCTCGAGGCGATCGTAGGCCTCGCGTGCGGCACGCGAGCCCCGCTCCAGGTCGGACGCGAGCGCGCTCGGCAGCTCGGCGCCGTCGGCCGTCGCGTCGGACGCGAGGCCCGCGAAGAACCCGCCGGCGGCCGTGTAGCGCGGGATCTGCGCGGCCACCTCGCGCACCTGCCGCACGGCGGGCACCACGCCCTGCGCGATGCCCTCGCGCAGCGTCGCGATGTACCCGTCGACAGCCGCGGGCACGGCGCCCAGGCGCCGCGCGATGACGGCCCACTCGTCGGCCGAGCCGGTCGGCATGAGGTCGTACACCTGGCGGATGTCCTGAGGCGCGCTCGCGATGACATTGAGGTCGCGCAGGTGCCACCGCGCCTCGTGCAGCTCGAGACCGAGTCGGAGCTCGCTCGAGAGGTCTGCCCGGGTGACCCGGTCGACGTCGTCGACGGGCTCGGCGGCTTCGAGGGCCGCGAGGGCCGAGCGAGCCGCTTCGGCGTGACGCTCCACGCCCTCGGGGCTGAAGTCGTCGTAGCGATCGTTCGCCTCGTCGCGCCCGATGTACGTCGCGAGGATGGGCGACAGCTCGACGAGCGTGTCGACCCAGCCCTCCGCGATGCGGTCGATCTCGGTGTGCGGGCGCGCGTCGGGCGTCATGGCGTTCTCCTCCATGTCAGTGGGCTGCCTGGTTCCAGTCGGCGCCGAGGCCGATCTGCACGTCGAGCGGGACGGTGAGCTCGGCGGCTCCCGCCATCCGCTCGCGCACGATGCGCTCGACCTCGTCGCGCTCGCCCGGCGCGACCTCGACGACGATCTCATCGTGGATCTGCAGGAGCAGCCGCGAGCGGAGACCGAGGAGGTCCTGGTGCACGCGGAAGAGCGCGATCTTCATGATGTCGGCAGCGGAGCCCTGGATGGGGGCGTTGAGCGCGGCGCGCTCGGCGTTCTCCCGCAGCACGCGGTTCGGGCTCGTCAGGTCGGGGAACGGGCGACGACGGCCGAAGATCGTCTCGGTGTAGCCGTCGACCCGGGCCTTCTCGACCGACGAGCGGAGGTAGTCGCGCACCGCGCCGAACCGGGCGAAGTACTCGAGCATGAGGGTCTTCGCCTCGGACTGCTCGATGCGCAGCTGCTTGGACAGGCCGAATGCCGAGAGGCCGTACACGAGGCCGTACGACATCGCCTTGACCTTCGTGCGCATCTCGCTCGTGACCTCCTCGGGGGCGACCCCGAAGACGCGCGCGCCGACGAACCGGTGCAGGTCCTCCCCCGCGTTGAACGCCTCGATGAGCCCGGGGTCGCCCGAGAGGTGCGCCATGATGCGCATCTCGATCTGCGAGTAGTCGGCCGTCAGCAGCGTGTCGAAGCCCTCGCCGACCTCGAAGGCCGAGCGGATGCGGCGCGACTCCTCGGTGCGCACCGGGATGTTCTGCAGGTTCGGGTCGGTGCTCGACAGGCGGCCGGTCTGCGACCCGGTCTGCACGTAGGTCGTGTGGACGCGGTGGTCGTTGCCGATCGCGAGGTCGAGTCCGTCGATGATCTGCTTGAGCTTCGTCGCCTCGCGGTGCGCGAGCAGGAGGCCGAGGAACGGGTGGTCGGCCTTCTCCTGCAGCTCCGCGAGCGCGCCGGCGTCGGTCGTGTACCCCGTCTTCGTCTTGCGGGTCTTCGGCAGGTCGAGCTCGACGAACAGCACCTCCTGCAGCTGCTTGGGCGACCCGAGATTCACCTCGTGCCCGATCGTGGCGTAGGCGTCCTGCGCGAGCTGCTGCGCGCGGGCGCCCAGCTCGCTCGAGAACGCCGACAGCTTCTCGTGCGAGACGGCCACCCCCGCGAGCTCCATGTCGGCGAGGGCGAGGAGGGTCGGCAGCTCGATGTCGGTGAGGACGGGGACGACCGACTCGGGCAGCGCCGCCCGCAGCGCCTGCGCCACGCGCACGGTGAACCACGAGCGCTGGCCGGGCGTCGCCCCCTCGTTCTCGGGCACGAGCTGCGAGGGGTCGGCTTCCGGCAGCTTCTCCTGCAGGTACGTGTCGACGAGGTTCGCGAGCGTCTTGTCGGGGAAGCTCGGCCTCAGGAGCCATCCGCCCAGCAGCACGTCGAAGGCGAGCCCCGCGACGTCGAGCCCCGCGCGCCGCAGCGCCTTGACCTGCGGCTTCGCATCGGCGAGCACCTTCGGCGCGTCGGACGCGAGCCAGGGCGCGAGCGCGTCGCGCACCTCGTCGCTCCACTCGGCCTCGACGATCGAGGCCTCGGTCGCGAGGCCCACGCGCACGGGAAGGCCGCCCGCGATCACGAGCGTGACGCCGACCTCGCCGTCGGCCGCCGCGTCGACCCACGCGGCGAGCTCGGCCGCGGGGATCTCGGTCGGCGCGGGCACCTCGACAGCGGGCTCCGCCTCGACGCTATCGGCCGGGGCGCCCGCGACCTGCAGCACGCGGCTCATGAGCGCGCGGAACTCGAGCCGCGCGAACACGTCGCGCAGGGCCTGCGCGTCGATGCCGTCGCGCTTCAGGTCGTCGAGCTCGACGGGCAGCTCGACGTCGCGCAGCAGGCGGTTGAGGCGCCGGTTGCGGCGCACGTCCTCGATGTGCTCGCGCAGATTGCCGCCGACGACGCCCTTGATCGAGTCGGCTCCCTCGAGCAGCGCGTCGAGCGAGCCGAACTGGGTGAGCCACTTGACGGCCGTCTTCTCGCCCACCTTGGGCACGCCGGGCAGGTTGTCGCTCGTCTCGCCGACGAGCGCCGCGATGTCGGGGTACATCTCGGGCGGCAGGCCGTACTTCTCGACGACCGCCGCGGGGTCGTATCGCTTGAGCTTCGACACGCCCTGCACCGAGGGGTACAGCAGGGTGATGTCGTCGTTCACGAGCTGGATGGTGTCGCGGTCTCCCGAGCAGACAAGCACGTTCCAGCCCGCCTCGGCGCCGCGCGTCGCGAGCGTCGCGAGGATGTCGTCCGCCTCGTAGTCGGGCTTCTCGAGGACGGTCACGTTCATGGCCCGCAGGCACTCCTGCAGGAGCGGGATCTGGCCCTTGAACTCGGCGGGCGTCTCGGCGCGCGTGCCCTTGTACTCCGCGTACTCCCGCGTGCGGAACGACTCACGCGACACGTCGAAGGCGACCGCGACGTGGGTCGGGTCCTCGTCGCGCAGGAGGTTGATGAACATCGACAGGAAGCCGTGGATGGCGTTCGTGTGCTGACCGTCGGATGTGGAGAAGTTCTCGACCGGGAGGGCGAAGAACGCCCGGAAGGCGAGCGAATGGCCGTCGACGACGAGCAGAGTAGGCTTCGTGGAGTCCGTCACCCGTCCAGCGTAACGAGGGGTGGCGACATCCGAACGACAGGAGCAGGATGACGGAGCTGATCGACGGGATGGCGTGGGCGAAGGCGCGCGGGATGGGCGCGCTCGCCGAGCGGATGGGGATCGAGTTCACGGAGTTCACCGTGGAGCGCGCGGTCGCGACGATGCCCGTCGAGGGCAACACCCAGCCGGTCGGCCTCCTGCACGGCGGCGCCTACGTCGTGCTCGGCGAGTCGCTCGGATCGATGGCCGCCAACCTCTTCGCGGGCCCCGACAAGCTCGCCGTGGGCGTCGACATCAACGCGACCCACACGGCCTCGGCGACGAGCGGACGCGTGACGGGCGTGTGCACGCCGATCCACCTCGGGCGCACGCTCACCGTGCACGAGATCGTCGTCACGAACGAGGAGGGCAGGCGCTGCTCGACCGTCCGCATCACGAACATCCTCAAGGACCGGTGAGCGAAGCGAACCGCTCCGGTCGTCGAGCGAGCGGAGCGAGACGAGACGTGGCGAGCTGACGACGAAGCGCGCACGCGGAACGCGAACGGGCCGAACCTCCGAGGAGGTCCGGCCCGTCGTGCGTGTGCTGCTGCTCAGCTCTTCTTCGGAGCGAGCTGCTCGATGATGGCCTTCGCGACGTCCTGCATCGTCAGGCGGCGGTCCATGGAGGCCTTCTGGATCCAGCGGAACGCCTCTGGCTCGGACAGCCCCATCTTCTCGTTGAGGAGGCCCTTGGCGCGGTCGACGAGCTTGCGGGTCTCGAAGCGCTCGACCATGTCGCTCACCTCGGCCTCGAGCGTGATGATCTGGTCGTGACGGGCCAGCGCGATCTCGATCGCGGGGAGCAGGTCGTTGGGCGTGAACGGCTTCACGACGTACGCGAGGGCGCCGGCCTCGCTCGCGCGCTCGACGAGCTCCTTCTGGCTGAAGGCCGTGAGCAGGACGACGGGCGCGATGTGATTCTTGCTGAGCTTCTCCGCGGCGCTGATGCCGTCGAGCTGGGGCATCTTGACGTCCATGATGACGAGGTCGGGCCGCAGCTCGGTCGCCAGCTGCACCGCGGTCTCGCCGTCGCCGGCCTCGCCCACGACGTCGTACCCGTTGTCGCGGAGGATCTCCACGATGTCGAGGCGGATGAGGGACTCGTCTTCGGCGACCACCACACGACGGGGCGCCGTCGCGGTGCTCTTCTCGGTCTGCTCTTCGGTCACCGTTCCATCCTAGAGGTCTCGTGGCTGGGAGTTCGTGCCGGTGGTGGGGGTCGAACCCACACGCCCTTTCGGACAGAGCATTTTGAGTGCTCCGCGTCTGCCATTCCGCCACACCGGCATGCATCCCCGACGATACGGCAAACGGGGTCCGGTGCTGAACCGGACCCCGTCGCTGGCGCGTCGCGCTAGGCGTTCTTGTAGACGGGCGCGGCGCCGTGCACCGCGTCGCCCACGCGGTGCACGCGCAGGTCGTTGGTCGAGCCCGAGATCCCGGGAGGGGATCCCGAGATGACGATGACCTTGTCGCCGACCTTCGCGAGGTCGTTCGCGAGCAGGTAGTCGTCGACCTGGAGGAACATCCGGTCGGTGTGCTCGACCTGCTCGACGAGAGCCGAGCGGATGCCCCACGTGAGCGCCATCCGGCGGCGGATGGCCTCGTCCTGCGTGAAGGCGATCATCGGCCGCGGGGAGCGCAGGCGCGACATGCGGCGCGCCGAGTCGCCCGACTGCGTGAACACGCACAGGAACTTCGCGTCGACGAAGTCGGCGACCTCGATCGCGGCGAGCGTGATCGCGCCGCCCTGCGTGCGGGGCTTGGCCGTGAGGGGCGCGATGCGCTCGAGACCGTGGTCCTCTGTCGACTCGATGATGCGCGCCATGGTCTGCACGGTGATCGCGGGGTACTCGCCCACGCTCGTCTCGCCCGAGAGCATGACCGCGTCGGCGCCGTCGAGGACCGCGTTCGCGACGTCGCTCGTCTCGGCGCGGGTCGGCACCGGGCTCGAGATCATGGACTCGAGCATCTGCGTCGCGACGATGACCGGCTTGGCCATCCGGCGCGCGAGCTCGACCGCGTGCTTCTGCACGATCGGCACGGCCTCGAGCGGCAGCTCGACGCCGAGGTCGCCGCGCGCGACCATGATGCCGTCGAACGCGTCGATGATCTCCTCGAGGTGGTCGACCGCCTGCGGCTTCTCGATCTTGGCGATGATCGGGACGCGGCGCCCCTCCTCCGCCATGATCACGTGCGCGCGCTGCACGTCCTTCGCGTTGCGCACGAACGAGAGGGCGATGATGTCGGCGCCGTTGCGGAGGCCGTAGCGGAGGTCCGCCTCGTCCTTCTCGCTGAGCGCGGGCACGTTCACCGCGACGCCGGGCAGGTTGATGCCCTTGTTGTTCGAGACCGCGCCGGCGACGACGACCTCGGTCGTCACGACCGTGCCGTCGGTCTCGAGGACCTTGACGCGGACCTTGCCGTCGTCGATGAGGAGGAAGTCGCCGGGCTTCACGTCGTTCGGGAGGCCCTTGAACGTCGTCCCGACGATCTCCTTGGTGCCGAGGATGTCCTCGGTCGTGATCTTGAAGATGTCTCCCTCGGCCAGCTCGTGCGGGGCGTTCTCGAACTTGCCGAGCCGGATCTTGGGTCCCTGCAGGTCGACGAGGATGGCGACCGGCTTGCCGAGCTCCTCGGCGGCCGCGCGCACGTTCGCGAAGTTGTTGTCGTGGACGGTGTAGTCACCGTGGCTGAGGTTGAAGCGCGCCACGTCGAGTCCGGCCTCGATGAGAGACTTCACGGTCTCCTTGGTCGAGGTGGCGGGTCCCAGCGTGGCGACGATCTTGGCACGTCTCAAAAGCTTGCCTTCCGCACTGCTTGCTTCTTCTGTTGTGGACGCATCCGCGTCCGTCGGGTCGATGGGCGCTCCGCACGAGGCCCATCGCGGTTCCACCGGATGCACACCCCACACTACGCGCACCCGGCCATCCGATTCACGCGCACACGACGGCGGCCGGGAGCATCGTGTGCTCCCGGCCGCCGTCCACGCGTGTCGGAGTCAGACGCCGATGGCGACGTCGGTCGGGCGGACCGGCGCCGGCAGCTGCGTCTCGCCCATGAGGAAGGCGTCGACCTCGGCGGCCACCGAGCGGCCCTCGGCGATCGCCCACACGATGAGCGACTGGCCGCGGCCGGCGTCGCCCGCGACGAACACGCCGGGCGCGGTCGCCTGGAACGACGCGTCGCGATCGACGTTCCCGCGCGAGGTGAACTGCGCCTGCAGCTGCGCCTCGAGGTGCTCGCGCTCGGGGCCCGTGAAGCCCATCGCGATGAGGACGAGGTCCGCGGGGATCTCGCGCTCGGTGCCGGGCTTGGGCACGCGACGGCCGTCGACGAACTGCGTCTCCGCGACGACGAGACCGCGGACCTCGCCCGCGTCGTTGGCCACGAACTCGACCGTCGAGGCCAGGTAGTGGCGCTCGCCGCCCTCCTCGTGCGCCGACGAGACCTCGAACACCTGCGGCATCATCGGCCACGGCTGGTGCTCCGGGCGGTCGTCGGACGGCCGCTTGCCGATCGCGAGGTTCGTCACGCTCAGGGCGCCCTGGCGGTGCGCCGTGCCGATGCAGTCCGCGCCGGTGTCGCCGCCGCCGATGACGACGACGTGCTTGCCCTCGGCCGAGATCTGGTTCGCGACCTGGTCGCCCGCGACGACCTTGTTCGACTCGACGAGGTACTCCATCGCGAAGTGCACGCCGTCGAGCTCGCGCCCCGGGATCGGCAGGTCGCGCGGCACCGTGGCACCCGTGGCGACCACGACGGCGTCGTAGCGCGCGCGGAGGTCGTCCCACGTGATGTCCACGCCGATCTCGACGCCCGCCCGGAAGCGCGTGCCCTCGTCCTGCATCTGGCGCAGGCGCGCCTCGAGGTGCCGCTTCTCCATCTTGAAGTCGGGGATGCCGTAGCGCAGGAGGCCGCCGATGCGGTCGTCGCGCTCGTACACGGCGACCGTGTGGCCCGCGCGCGTCAGCTGCTGCGCGGCCGCGAGCCCCGCGGGGCCCGAGCCGACCACCGCGACGGTCTTGCCGGTGAGGCGCGCCGGGGGCTTGGGCTCGACCCAGCCGTTGGCGAACGCCTCGTCGATCGTCGAGACCTCGATCTGCTTGATCGTGACGGCCGGCTGGTTGATGCCGAGCACGCACGCGCTCTCGCAGGGCGCAGGGCACAGACGCCCGGTGAACTCCGGGAAGTTGTTCGTCGCGTGCAGGCGCTCGATCGCGGTGCGGCCCTCGCCGCGCCACATGAGGTCGTTCCACTCCGGGATGAGGTTGCCCAGCGGGCATCCCTGGTGGCAGAACGGCACGCCGCAGTCCATGCAGCGCCCGGCCTGGCGGCGGAGCACGGCCGAGTCGCCCGGCTCGTACACCTCCTTCCAGTCGAGGATGCGCACGGGCACCGGCCGGCGAGCGGGCAGCTCGCGCTCGGTGATCTTCAGAAAGCCCTTCGGGTCAGCCACCCGTCACCTCCATGATGCGGTTCCAGACGACGTCGCCGTCGGGGTCGAGTCCCTCGGCCTCGGCCGCCTGACGCGTCTCGAGCACGGCGGCGTAGTCGCGCGGGAGGACCCGCACGAACTCCTCGACGGCGTTCTCGAAGTCGTCGAGCATGCGCTGGGCCAGCTCGGACTCGGTCTCCGCGACGTGCTGCTGGAGCAGATCGCGCAGGATCTCGGCGTCGCCGGATCCGAGGGGGCCGAGCGTGAGCTCGCCCGATGCAAGAGCCTCGCGGTTCACGAGCTTCTCGTCGAGGCGGTGGACGTAGGCCGTCCCGCCCGACATGCCGGCGCCGAGGTTGCGCCCCGTGCGGCCCAGGATGACCGCGAGGCCGCCGGTCATGTACTCGAGCGCGTGGTCGCCCACGCCCTCGACGACCGCGGTCGCGCCGGAGTTGCGCACGAAGAAGCGCTCGCCGACCATGCCGCGCAGGAAGAGGGTCCCCTGCGTGGCGCCGTAGCCGATGACGTTGCCGGCGATGACGTTCTCGGAGGCGTCGAATGTCGCGCCGCGCGCGGGGCGCACGACGATCTGGCCGCCCGAGAGGCCCTTGCCGACGTAGTCGTTCGAGTCGCCCTCGAGGCGCAGCGTGATGCCGTTCGGCAGGAACGCCCCGAAGGACTGCCCGGCCGAGCCGGTCAGGTTGACGGTGATCGAGCCGGCCTTGAGACCGTGCTCGCCCTGCGCCTTCGTGACGTGGTGGCCGAGCAGCGTGCCGACCGCGCGCGCAGTGTTCCGCACCGGGAGGTCGATCGTGATCTCTCCCCCGTTCTCGATGACGTCGCGCGCGCGCTCGATGAGCTGCACGTCGAAGTGCTCGTCCAGCTCGTGGTCCTGCGCGCGCGCGTGGCGGCGCGGCTCGTCGTCCGCGAACGCGGGCCCCTCGAGGACCGGCGACAGGTCGAGTCCGTCGGCCTTCCAGTGGTCGATCGCGCGATCCACGTCGAGCACCTCGACGTGGCCGACCGCCTCGTCGATCGAGCGGAAGCCGAGCTCGGCGAGGTACTCGCGCACCTCCTGCGCGATGAACTGCATGAAGTTCACGACGTGCTCGGCCTTGCCCGTGAAGCGGCTGCGCAGCAGCGGGTTCTGGGTCGCGACGCCCACGGGGCACGTGTCCAGGTGGCAGACGCGCATCATGATGCAGCCGCTCACGACGAGCGGCGCCGTCGCGAAGCCGAACTCCTCGGCACCCAGCAGGGCGCCGATGACGACGTCGCGGCCGGTCTTCATCTGGCCGTCGACCTGCACGACGACGCGGTCGCGCATGCCGTTGAGCATGAGCGTCTGCTGCGTCTCGGCGAGCCCCAGCTCCCACGGCGTGCCGGCGTGCTTGAGCGAGTTGAGCGGGCTCGCGCCCGTCCCGCCGTCGTGGCCCGACACGAGGATGACGTCGCTGAGCGCCTTCGCGACGCCCGCGGCGACCGCGCCGATGCCCGACTGGCTCACGAGCTTCGTGTGGATGCGCGCCTCGGGGTTCGACCGCTTGAGGTCGAAGATGAGCTGCTTCAGGTCCTCGATCGAGTAGATGTCGTGGTGCGGGGGCGGCGAGATGAGGCCCACGCCCGCGGTCGCGTGCCGCGTGCGCGCGACCCACGGGTACACCTTGCCGGGCGGCAGCTGACCGCCCTCGCCGGGCTTGGCGCCCTGCGCGAGCTTGATCTGGATGTCGTCCGCGTGCGTGAGGTACATGCTCGTGACGCCGAAGCGGCCCGAGGCGACCTGCTTGATGGCGCTGCGGCGCTCGGGATCGAGGAGGCGGTCGACGTCCTCGCCGCCCTCGCCCGTGTTCGACTTCGCGCCGAGGCGGTTCATCGCGATCGCGAGGGTCTCGTGCGCCTCGCGCGAGATGGAGCCGTAGCTCATGGCGCCCGTCGAGAACCGCTTCACGATCTCGGAGACCGGCTCGACCTCGTCGATCGGCACCGGCGGGCGCACCCCCTTCTTGAACGCGAAGAGGCCGCGGAGCGTCTTGAGCTCCTCCGCCTGCTCGTCGACGAGACGGGTGTACTCGCGGAAGATCTCGTAGCTGCCCGTGCGCGTGGAGTGCTGCAGGCGGAAGATCGTCTCGGGCGTGAAGAGGTGGGGCGACCCGTCGCGGCGCCACTGGTACTCGCCGCCGGTCCACAGGCGCTCGTGCGTGCGCACGGCCGGGTCCTCGGGGTACGCGAACGCGTGACGCTCGGCGTTCTCGCGCGCGATGTGCGAGAGCCCGATGCCTCCGATCTTCGACTCGGTCCCGGTGAAGTACTGGTCGACGAACGGCTGCGCGAGGCCCACGGCCTCGAACACCTGCGCGCCCGAGTACGACGACACGGTCGAGATGCCCATCTTGGACATGATCTTCAGCACGCCCTTGCCGAGCGCGTAGATGAGGTTCTTGACGGCCTTCTGCGGCGTGACGCCCGCGATCGCGCCGGAGCGGACGAGGTACTCGACCGTCTCCATCGCGAGGTACGGGTTCACGGCGGTCGCGCCGTAGCCGAGCAGCGTCGCGACGTGGTGCACCTCGCGCACGTCGCCCGCCTCGACCACGAGCCCGACCTTCATCCGGGTCTCGCGGCGGATGAGGTGGTGGTGCACGGCCGAGACCGCGAGCAGCGACGGGATGGGCGCGAGGTCCTGGTTCGAGTCGCGGTCGCTGATGACGATGAACTCCGCGCCGTCCTCGATCGCGCGGTCGGCCTCGGCGCACATCTGCTCGAGGCGCTTCTGCAGGCCCTTCTCGCCCGCCGACACGCGGTAGAGCGAGCGCAGCGTGACCGACGTGCGCCCGGGCAGGGCGCTGTCGATGTGCTGGATCTTCGCGAGCTCGTCGTTGTCGATGACCGGGAAGTCGAGGATGACGCTGCGCGCGTGCTCCGGCCCCCACGAGAGCAGGTTCGGCTCGGGGCCGAGGCCGAGCTTGAGGCTCGTCACGACCTCTTCGCGGATGGAGTCGAGCGGCGGGTTCGTGACCTGCGCGAACTGCTGCGTGAAGTAGTCGAACAGCAGGCGCGGGCGCTTGCTGAGCACGGCGATCGGCGTGTCCGACCCCATGGCGCCGAGGGGCTCGACGCCCGTCTGGCCCATGGGGCGCAGGAGGATCCGGACCTCCTCCTCGGTGTAGCCGAAGGTCCGCTGACGGCGCGTGATCGACGCGATCGGGTGCACGAGGTGCTCGCGCTCGGGGAGGTCGGCGAGGCGGACGGTGCCCTTGTCGAGCCACTCCTGCCAGGGCTCGAGCTTCGCGAGCTGGGCCTTGACCTCGTCGTCCGCGATGATGCGGCGCTCGGCGGTGTCGACGACGAACATCGTGCCGGGGCGCAGGCGGCCGCGGCGCTCGATGCGCTCGGGGGCGAAGTCGAGGACGCCCGTCTCCGAGCCGATCACGACGAGGCCGTCCTTCGTCACGGTCCAGCGGCCGGGCCGCAGGCCGTTGCGGTCGAGCGTCGCGCACACGAGCGTGCCGTCGGTCGCGATGAGGGCGGCGGGGCCGTCCCACGGCTCCATCTGGCCCGCGTGGTACTCGTAGAACGCGCGGAGGTCGGGGTCGACGTACGCCTTCTTCTCGTAGGCCTCCGGCACCATCATGAGCATCGCGTGCGGAAGCGAGCGGCCCGTGAGGGTGAGCAGCTCGAGCACCTCGTCGAACGACGCCGAGTCGCTCTCGGTGTCGCTGCAGATCGGCAGGAGCGGGCGGATGTCGCCGAGCAGCTCGCTCTCGAGCTGCGACTGGCGCGCGCGCATCCAGTTGCGGTTGCCGCCGACGGTGTTGATCTCGCCGTTGTGCGCCATCATGCGCAGCGGCTGGGCGAGCGGCCACGACGGGAACGTGTTCGTCGAGTAGCGCGAGTGCACGACGGCGAGCTCGGTCGTGAAGCGCTCGTCCTGCAGGTCGAGGTAGAACGGCTCGAGCTGGAGCGTCGTGACCATGCCCTTGTAGCCGAGGGTGCGGCTCGAGAGCGACACGAAGTAGGCGTCGAGCTCGTGCTGGGCGCGCTTGCGGAGACGGTAGGCGCGGCGGTCGAGGTCGATCCCGGAGAGAGCGGGGCGGCCATCGACGGGCGCGCTCGTGAGGAAGATCTGCTCGATCGCGGGGCGGGCCTCGCCGGCCAGGCGTCCGAGGTGCTCGGGGTCCACCGGCACCTCGCGCCAGCCGAGGATCGAGAGCCCCTCCTCGGCCGCGATGGCGGCGATGCCGTCCTTCTGCGCGGCGCGCGCCGCGTCGTCCGTCGGGAGGAACGAGAGGCCGGCCGCGTACTCGCCGACGACCGGGAGGTCGAAGTCGACGACCGCGCGGAGGAAGCCGTCGGGCATCTGCGTGAGGATGCCCGCGCCGTCGCCCGTGCCCGCATCGGAGCCGATGGCGCCGCGGTGCTCGAGGTTGCGCAGCGCCTCGAGAGCGAGGTCGACGATGTCGTGCCCCGCCTCGCCGCGCAGGGTCGCGACCATGGCCAGGCCGCAGGCGTCCTTCTCGAACGCCGGGTTGTACATCCCCTGCTTCGGGGGGTACGCGCCGGAGGCTCCGTAAGGGGGCTGGAAGTACATGTGTCTACCGTCCTCGGGGTCGGTTGCGTAGCGCGGGACGACGTTGGCCCAGTGGACGCCGTCTCGCGCGCTCGATCATCCTCGTGCCCTTTCCGAAAGGACAGCAGAGGGGCGGGATCATCGCTACGGTGCTTGTGGCGACGGCTTCAGAGCGGCTTCCGACGCGGGGGGTTCGCTGACATCGACGAAGTCGCCCTGCGATTGTAGCGCGTCCGCGTCGGCCCGCTCGCGGCCCGGTCGGTAGGGGCTGGGCTCGAGGCCCGTGTGCCGCGCCTGCACGACGAGGACGACGGCGCCCACGACGATCGCGGCGATCGCGCCCCAGACGTTCGTGCGCAGGCCGAGGATGATCTCGCTCGGGTCGATGCGGATGGTCTCCCAGACGACGCGGCCCGCGCCGTACCAGATGAGGTAGACCGCGAACAGCCGTCCCCACTGGAACGCGAGGCTCCGGCCGAGCCAGAAGAGCAGGACGACGCCGATGACGTTCCAGACGATCTCGTAGAGGAAGGTCGGGTGGAACAGCGTGTCGTCGGCGAGCCCCGGCGGGAAGGCGGGGTTGTCGGGCTCGATCTCGAGGCCCCAGGGGAGGTCGGTCGGCCAGCCGAACAGCTCGTGGTTGAACCAGTTGCCGAAGCGGCCGAGCGCCTGCGCGAGCAGGAGGCCGGGCGCGAGCGCGTCGGCGAACGTCCAGAACCGGATGCCGGTCCACCGGCAGCCGAGCCACGCGCCGAGCGCGCCGCCCAGCAGCGCGCCGAAGATGGCGATGCCGCCCTCCCAGATCGCCCACACCGAGCCGGGCTCGAGCGGGTTCCACGGGTTGGCGCCCTCGCCGAAGTAGAAGCCCCAGTGCGTGAGCACGTGGTAGGCGCGCGCGCCCACGATCGCGAGCGGCACCGCGAGGAGCGCGATGTCGATGACGACCCACGGCTCCGCCCCGCGCCGCGTGAGACGGCGGTTCGTGATGAGCGTCGCCACGACGATGCCCGTGATGATGCACAGGGCGTAGTAGTGGATTCGCAGCGGGCCGATCTCGAAGAACGACTCCGGGGGGCTGGGGATGCTCGCGACGACGCTCGTCAGGGCGGAGGACAGCATGATCGAGAGTCTAATTCCTCTCGGGTGCGGCTCCGTGACGCACGGTGCCCGCCGCGAGCTCGCGGGTCTTCTCGGCGAGGCCCTCGACTCCGCCGTCGCGCAGCGCGCGCACGAGGGCGGTGCCCACGATCGCGCCGTCGGCGTACTCCACGATGCTCGCGATGTGCTCGGCGCTCGAGACGCCGATGCCGACGCACGCGCGTGCGGCGCCGTGCGCGCGCAGGCGGCCCACGAGCGCCCTGGCGGCCTTGTCGAGCTCCGCGCGCTCCCCCGTGATCCCCATGGTCGAGACGGTGTAGACGAAGCCCGTCGTCGCGCCGACGATGAGATCGAGCCGGTCGTCGGTCGAGGTCGGCGCCGCGAGGAACACGCGGTCCAGTCCCGTGCGCTCGGACGCGGCGATCCAGTCGGCCGCGGCGTCCGGCGTGATGTCCGGCGTGATGAGCCCCGCGCCGCCGGCGGCGCGCACCTCGTCGGCATAGCGGTCGACGCCGCGCTGGACGACGAGGTTCCAGTAGGTCATGACGAGCACGGGCACATCGGTGCGCGCCGTGATCTCGCGCAGCGCCGTGAAGAGGTGCTCGGTGCGGAAGCCCGCCTCGAGCGCCGCGTTCGTCGCCTCCTGGATGATGGGGCCGTCCATCACGGGGTCGCTGTAGGGCGGGCCCAGCTCGATGATGTCGACGCCGTTCTCGGCGAGGGCGACGGCCGCGTCGATGCTCGTCTGCAGGTCGGGGAACCCCACAGGGAGGTAGCCGATGAAGGCTCCTCGTCCGTCGGCAGCGGCCCGGGCGATCGCGTCCTCGACACGGCTCACGCGTCGGCTCCCTCGTCGTAGAGGCCGAACCAGCGGGCGGCCGTGTCCATGTCCTTGTCGCCGCGGCCGGAGAGGCACACCGCGAGCACGGCGTCCGGCCCGAGCTCGCGCCCGATCCGCAGCGCGCCGGCGAGCGCATGGGCCGACTCGATCGCGGGGATGATGCCCTCGGTCCGGCTCAGCAGGCGCAGCGCGTCCATCGCCTCGGCGTCGGTCGCCGGGATGTACTCCGCGCGCCCGATCGAGGCGAGCCACGAGTGCTCGGGGCCGACGCCGGGATAGTCCAAACCGGCGGAGATCGAGTGCGACTCGACGGTCTGGCCGTCCTCGTCCTGCAGCACGAAGGTGCGCGCTCCGTGCAGGACGCCCGGACGACCGCGCTCGATCGACGCGGCGTGACGCGGGGTGTCGACGCCGTCGCCCGCTGCCTCGACGCCGAAGAGCCGCACGCCGGGGTCGTCGATGAACGCGTCGAACATGCCGATCGCGTTCGATCCGCCGCCGACGCACGCGAGGACGGCGTCGGGCAGGCGCCCGACGCGCTCGAGGAGCTGCGCGCGCGCCTCGTCGGAGATGATCTTCTGGAAGTCGCGGACCATCGCGGGGAACGGGTGCGGGCCCGCGGCCGTGCCGAAGATGTAGTTCGTCGTCTCGACGCTCGACACCCACTCGCGGTACGCCTCGTTGATCGCGTCCTTGAGGGTGCGCGAGCCGGTCTTGACGGCCACGACCTCGGCGCCCAGCAGGCGCATGCGGGCCACGTTGAGCGCCTGGCGCTCGGTGTCGACCTCGCCCATGTAGATGCGGCACTCGAGCCCGAAGAGCGCGGCCGCGGTCGCCGTGGCGACGCCGTGCTGGCCGGCGCCCGTCTCGGCGATCACGCGCGTCTTGCCGAGCCGCCTCGTGAGCAGCGCCTGGCCGAGGACGTTGTTGATCTTGTGGCTGCCCGTGTGGTTGAGATCCTCGCGCTTGAGGATGATGCGGGCGCCGCCCGCATGCTCCGCGAAGCGCGGCACCTCCGTGAGGGCCGACGGGCGGCCGGCGTAGTCCGCGAGGAGCGCGTTCAGCTCTGCGTGGAAGGCGGGGTCGGCCATCGCCTCCTCGTGCGCGACCGCGAGCTCGTCGATCGCCGCGATGAGCGACTCGGGCATGTAGCGCCCGCCGAAGTCGCCGAAGAACGGGCCGGGCTGCTCGCGAAGGCTCATGCGCGCCTCTCCCCTGCTGCGAAGTCGCCGGCGGCGAGGAACGCGCCGAGCGTGGAAACCGGGTCGCCCGTGACGAGCGCTTCGCCCACGAGCACGACATCCGCGCCCGCCTCGCGGTAGTGCGCGACGTCATCGGGAGAGAGCACCGCCGACTCGGCGATGCGGATCGCGCCGGCGGGGAAGCCGTCGACGAGCCGCCCGAACAGGTCGCGGTCGAGCTCGAAGGTCGACAGGTCGCGTGCGTTCACGCCGATGAGATCGGCGCCCAGATCCGCGGCGCGCGCGACCTCATCGGCGGAGTGGGCCTCGACGAGGGGCGTCATCCCGAGCTCGATCGTGAGCCGGTAGAGCTCCTCGAGCACGGGCTGCTCGAGCGCCGCCACGATGAGCAGCACGATGTCGGCGCCGGCCGCGCGGGCCTCGAGCACCTGGTACGGGGTCGCGATGAAGTCCTTGCGCAGCACCGGGAGCGAGACGCGGGCGCGCACCGCCGCGAGGTCGGCGAGACTGCCCTTGAACCGGCGCTGCTCGGTGAGAACCGAGATGGCCGACGCTCCGCCCTGCTCGTACAGCCCCGCCTGCAGCGCGGGGTCGGGGATCGCGGCGAGGTCGCCGCGCGAGGGGCTCGCGCGCTTCACCTCGGCGATGATCTTCACCCGGGCGTCGGGACGGAGCGCGGAGACGACGTCGAGCGCAGGCGCCTGTGCGGCGGCTGCGCTCTCGACGACGGCCGAGGGCCGCTCGGCCCTGCGCGCCTCGGCGTCCTCGACGGCCCCGGCCGTGAGCTCGGCCAGGAGCGACATCAGTGCGCCTTGGGCTGGTACTTGGATCCGCCTGCGCCGTAGCCCGCCTTCGTGAGGATGAAGCCCACGATGGGTCCGATCAGGAAGACCGCGGCCGAGGCGATGAGCAGCCACGGCACCCACAGGAACAGCGCGACCGCGGCGACGGAGAGCCCGAGGAGCATGATGAGCACAGCGCTCCAGGCGGCGGGCGAGTGTCCGTGTCCGGGGTCGTCGATCGAGTGGGTCATGTCGTGTCATCCTCCGTGCTGCTGGGAACGTCGTCCAGTCTATCGGGGCCGGGCGCTGGCCCCTGCCGCCGTCAGCGGGTGGGGTCGTCGCCGCGGGACAGGTCGTCCCACGAGTCGATCGCATCGAGCGGGGCGTCGTCGGCCGCGGCCGTGCGGGCGGAGCGCTTCTCGTAGCGGCGACCCGCGCGCCGCCATGCGTGAGCGGTGCCGAGGGTCCACAGGCCCGCGAGCGCGATGAGCGCGCCCGCGACGATGGTCACCGCCGGCCACGGGGTGAGGGCCATCCCCTGCACGAGGTCCTCGATCGCCGACTCCCCGGCGATGCCGGTGTGCTCGGTGACGACGGCCGACGCCGCCGTCGCGCGCGGTGCCGCCACGAGCGCGGCGCTCAGCCACGCGATCCCTCCGCCGACCGCGACCGCGAGCGCCGCGAGGACGTAGCGGACGACCGGGCCCACGATCGCGAGCACGAGCGACAGCGCGAGCGCCGCGAGCGAGAGCGGCTGGAGTACCGAGACCGCCTCGGAGCCGGCGACCGGGAGCGTCGTGCCGGCGACCGAGGCGGTGAGCCACGTCTGCGTCGATCCGATCAGTGCGAGCGCCGCGCCCGAGAGCGCCGCGAGCACCGCGATCATCCGCCCGCGCCGCGCGAGCGCCCCCTCGCCGGGCGCCGCGCCCATCCGCCCGTCGGTCATCCGACCACCGGGTGGAGGTCGCGGTCGCCCACCTCGGGGCGGGAGGTGTCGCTGTCGAAGCACGTGCGCGTGTTCGTGTGGCACGCGGGCCCGATCTGGTCGATCTCGAGCAGGACGACGTCGCCGTCGCAGTCGAGCTTCGCGCCCTTCACGATCTGGATGTGCCCGGACGTGTCGCCCTTGCGCCAGTACTCGCGCCGCGACCTCGACCAGTAGGTCACCCGTCCCGAGGTCAGCGTGCGGCGCAGGGCCTCGGCGTCCATCCATGCGAGCATGAGCACCTCGCGCGTGTCCCACTGCTGCACGATCGCGGGGACGAGCCCGTCGGGGCCGAACGCCACGCGCGCGATGCGGTCGTCGACCTCGCTCATCGCGTCTCGATCCCGTCGGCGCGCAGCGCCTGCTTGACCTCGCCGATCGTCATCTGGCCCGAGTGGAAGACGCTCGCCGCGAGCACCGCGTCGGCGCCCGCGCGCACGGCGGGCGCGAAGTGCGACACGTCGCCTGCCCCGCCCGACGCGATCACGGGCACGCTCGCGAGCTCGCGCATGAGCCCCACGAGCTCGAGGTCGAAGCCGGCCTTCGTGCCGTCGGCGTCGATCGAGTTCACGAGCAGCTCGCCCGCGCCGCGCTCGATCGCCTCGCGCGCCCACGCGAGCGCGTCGAGGTCGCTCTCCTTCTTGCCGCCGTGCGTCGTCACGACGAACCCGGAGGGCGTGCGGGGCGAGCGCTTGACATCGAGCGAGAGCACGAGCGCCTGCGCGCCGAACCGGTCGGCGATCTCGTCGAGCAGACCGGGGCGGGCAATCGCGGCCGAGTTGACGCCCACCTTGTCGGCGCCCACGCCCTGGAGCCGCGCGACGTCGTCGACCGAGCGGACGCCGCCGCCCACCGTGAGCGGGATGAAGACCTCCTCGGCCGTGCGCCGCACGACATCGTAGGTCGTGGCGCGCTCGTCGACCGTCGCCGTGACGTCGAGGAAGGTGAGCTCGTCGGCGCCCTGCTCGAAGTACCGGCGGGCGAGCTCGACGGGGTCGCCCATCTCGCGGAGGTTCTCGAAGTTGACGCCCTTGACGACGCGGCCGCCGGCCACGTCGAGGCACGGGATGACCCGGGTGACGACGCTCATCAGAGGCGCGCGTTGTGGATGGCCGTGACGAGGATCGCGCGCGCGCCGATGCCGTACAGCTCGTCCATCACGCGGTTCACGCCGCGGCGCGGGACCATGACGCGCACGGCCACCCACTCGGGGTCGCGCAGCGGCGACACGGTGGGCGACTCGATGCCGGAGGCGATCTCCACGGCGCGGTCGACGAGCGCCGCGGGGAGGTCGTAGTCGAGCATGACGTACTGCCGGGCGACCATCACGCCGCGCAGGCGACGCAGGAGCGTCTCGATGCCCGCGTGCTCGCGCGGGCCCTGGATGAGGACGGCCTCGGACTCGAGGATCACGGGCCCGAAGATGTCGAGTCCGGCCTGCCGGAGGGTGGTGCCGGTCTCGACGACGTCGGCGATCGCGTCGGCGACGCCGAGCTCGACGGCCGACTCCACGGCGCCGTCCAGCGGCACGAGGTCGGCGGCGACGCCGTGGCTGTCGAGGAACGAGTCGACGAGCCCGGGGTACGACGTCGCGATGCGCGCGCCGTCGAGATCGGCCACGCCCGCGAAGCGCCCGGGAGGGGCGGCGAAGCGGAACGTCGACGTCGCGAAGCCGAGCGTCTCGATCTCCCGGGCGGACATCCGCACGTCCAGGAGCAGGTCGCGGCCGGTGATGCCGACGTCGAGCGCACCGGCGGAGACGTACGTGGCGATGTCGCGCGGGCGCAGGTAGAAGAACTCGACGTCGTTGGCGGCGTCGATGAGGTGCAGCGACTTCGAGTCGCGGCGACCGGCGTAGCCGGCCTCCGCGAGCATCTCGGCGGCGGTCTCGGAGAGCGAGCCCTTGTTGGGAACGGCGATGCGGAGCATGCGAGGTCTTTCGATCGGGGTGTCAGACGGATGAGCGGTGCGGCTCACAGATGTCGGTACACGTCCTCGAGGGTGAGGCCCTTCGCGAGCATGAGCACCTGGAGGTGGTACAGCAGCTGCGAGATCTCCTCCGCGGCCTCGGCGTCGGACTCGTACTCCGCGGCCATCCACACCTCGGCGGCCTCTTCCACGATCTTCTTGCCGATGAAGTGGATGCCGGCGTCGAGCTCCTTGACGGTCCCGGAGCCCTCCGGACGCGTCTGGGCCTTCTCAGCCAGCTCGGCGAACAGGTCGTCGAAGTTCTTCACCCGTCAAGGCTACCGGTTCGCGTGCACGTGCTCCGCGGCGAGGGCGCGGAGGTCGGCGATCGCGACGTCGATGTCGGCGGCGCCGAACACCGCGGAGCCCGCGACGAACGTGTCGGCGCCGGCCTCGGCGGCCTGCGCGATCGTGGACTCGGAGATGCCGCCGTCCACCTGGAACCACACCGGCGCCCCGACGCGACGCGCCTCCTCGGCGAGAGCCCTGAGCTTGGGCATCATCTCGGGCATGAAGGACTGGCCGCCGAACCCGGGCTCGACCGTCATCACGAGGATCTGGTCGAACTCGTGCAGGTGCTCGTAGAGGGCGTCGGCCGGCGTGCCGGGCTTGATGGCGACACCGGCCCTCGCGCCGATGCCGCGCAGGCGGCGGGCGAGCGCGACCGGGTCGTGCGACGCCTCGAGGTGGAACGTCACCGACGCCGCCCCCAGCTCGGCGTAGCCCGGCGCCCACCGGTTCGCATCCGTGATCATGAGGTGGACGTCGAGCGGCACGGGGCTCGTCTCCTGGATGCGCTGCACCATCTGCGGTCCGAACGTGAGGTTCGGCACGAAGTGGTTGTCCATGACGTCCACATGCACGAAGTCGGCCGTCGCGATCCGCTCGAGGTCGGCCTGCATGTTGACGAAGTCGGCGGACAGGATGCTCGGGTTGATGCGCGGCGCGCCGGGGAGTGTCACCCCGCCATTATCGCGCGTCGCGGCGGGTCACCGCCTCCGCAGGAGCGCGAGGAACATCGCGTCGGTCCCGTGCCGATGCGGCCACAGCTGCGCGTGGCCCGACCCGTCTACCGGGGCGGGGAGGTCGAGGGGCGTGCGGGCGACCGCCTGCAGCGCGGCGCGGGCGTCGAGCTCCTCGACGTCGGATCCGCGTCGCTCGAGGATCTCGCGCACGATCGCCGCCGTCTCCGCGAGATGCGGGGAGCACGTCACGTACGCGACCGTGCCGCCCGGCGCGAGCGCGGTGACCGCGGCGTCGAGCAGCTGTGCCTGGATGGCGGCGAGCTCGGCGACATCGGACGGCTGCTTGCGCCACCGCGCCTCCGGCCGCCGACGGAGAGCGCCGAGCCCCGTGCACGGCGCGTCGACGAGGATCCGGTCGAACGAGCCGGGCTGGGCGGCCGCGAGCTCCCGCCCGTCCCTCTCGTGCACGACGACCTCGAGCGGCACAGGGGCGAGCGCCCTGCGCACGAGGCCGGCCCGCGCGGGCACGACCTCGTTCGCCTCGAGGCGCGCGCCGCCCGCGAGCGCCTCCGCGGCGAGGAGCGCGGTCTTGCCGCCCGGGCCCGCGCACAGGTCGAGCCACCGCTCGCCTGGCGCGACCGGTGCGAGGCGCGACAGCGCGAGCGCGACGAGCTGCGAGCCCTCGTCCTGCACGCGCAGGGCTCCGGCCGATGCGCGCACGAGGGGCTCGGGATCGCCGCCGCCCAGGCGGAAGCCCACCGGGGAGTGCGGCGTCGGCTCGCCCTGCGCCTCCGCGAGACCGGGCAGCGCCGCCATCGTCACCGACGGCGAGGCGTTGTCGGCCGCGAGCAGCGCGTCGAGCTCGCTCTCGCGCCCCTCGGCCGCGAGGGCGCGCCGCAGCGCCCGGATCACCCACACCGGGTGCGCCGACGCGATCGCGAGGCGCTCGTCGTCGGATCGGGCCGACGCGGCCGCCCGGTCGGTCCACGAGGCGAGATCGTCCTGACCGATCCTCCGCAGCACGGCATTCGCGAAGCCCGCGGCGCGCGGCCCCGCCTCGTCGCGCACGAGCTGGACCGACTCGTTGACGGCGGCATGCGGCGCCACGCGCGTCGCGAGGAGCTGGTGCGCGCCGAGGCGCAGGGCATCGAGCACGGGCGCATCGATCGCATCCGGCTCGCGATCGGCTGCGAGGCGGATGATCGCGTCGTACGTCCCGAGACGGCGGAGCGTGCCGTATGCGAGCTCGGTCGCGAGGCCCGCGTCGGGTCCTGTGAGGCCCGCGCGCTCGATCTCGCGCGGCAGCAGGAGGTTCGCGTACGCGTCGGACGACGAGACCGCGCGCAGCACGGCGAACGCGACCTGGCGGGCCGGCTGCACCCGGACGACGGTGCGGCGGTCGCCGCGGCGTGGTGCGGCGCTCATGCGCCCAGCCGCGCCGTCTCGCGCAGCCCGCGGAACCAGTCGGCCGCGGCCATCGCCCCCTTGCCCGCCGGCTGGACGCGGGTCAGCAGAAGCGGCTCGGTCCCGGTGCCGACGAGGACGCCGTCCTTCGCCGCCGCGGTCTCCCCCGGCGCGAGCGGCGCGCCCGCGCCCGCCCTCGCCATCCGCAGCACCTTGAAGCGCGCGCCGTCGAGGGTCGTGTGCGCGCCCGGCTCGGGCGTCACGCCCCGGTACCGCGCGAACACGCGGTCCGCGGGCTCGGTCCACTCGAGGAGGCCGTCGGCGAGCTCGAGCTTGGGTGCCGGGGTCGGGTCGCCCTCCTGCGGCCTCGCCAGCGCGTTCCCCGCGGCGATCGTCGACACGACGTCGACGAGCTGCGCCGCGCCGGCCTCGGCGAGGACCGCGAGGGCCTCCCCCGCTGTCGCGTCGTCGGGAAGCGGCACGGCCTCCTGTGCGTAGACGTCGCCCGCATCGAGCTCGCGCACGAGCTGGAACACGGCGGTCCCGAGCTCGGCGTCGCCCGCGATGAGCGCGTGCTGCACGGGGGCGGCCCCGCGCCAGCGCGGCAGGAGCGAGAAGTGGAGGTTGATCCATCCGTGCCGCGGAGCCGACAGGAGGGGCTCGCGCACCAGGCCGCCGTAGGCGACGACGACGGCGAGCTCGGGGGTCAGAGCGGTGATCGCCTCGGTCGCGTCGGCGTCGAGGCGCGCGGCCCTGATCACGCGCAGGCCGAGCTCGTCGGCCGCCTGCGCGACGGGCGACGGGGTGAGCACGCGCTTGCGGCCGAGCGGCGCGTCGGGGCGCGTGACGACGGCCGCGATGTCGTGACCGGCCGCGTGCAGGGCGCGCAGCGAGGGCACGGCGACGTCGGGGGTGCCGGCGAACACGAGCCGGAGCGGGCGAGGGGAGGTCATGACGGCTGGTCCTTCAGAGCTCGGGGTCGGCGATGTCGACGCGCACTGCGAGTGTATTGCGGGCCGCCTTGCGGCTTCGTGAGTCCTTCGCGCGGCCGCGCGCCTTCATGGCCGCCGCGACGACCGACGCGCGCAGCGACCGGGTCACCGCCGGTCCGCGGCCGTAGTCGAAGCGGATGAGCGCGCGCGAGCCCGGATACCCGTCGCGATCGATCGGCACCGGCCCGAGGATCGCGTCGAGCGGGAGCCCGGGCACGTCCTCCGCGAGCGAGCGGAGCGCCGCGTCGACGGCCGACGTGTCGCCCTCCAGCCGGGCCACGCGCGAGGCCGGCGGCATGCGCAGGGGCGCGCGCTCGCCGAGCTCCAGCCGGGCGTAGTGCGGCTGCGTCCAGCTCGCGAGGGCTCGGCCGACCGGCCCCGTCACTCCGACGAGATGCACGGGCGCGTCGGGCGCCGCGAGGGCCGCGGCGTTTGACCACCAGCGCAGGCAGTGCTCGCCGATCCTGAGGTCGGGCGCCTGGAGCATGCGGTCGCCGTCCAGGAGGAGCACGGCGCGGTAGCCGCCCGGCGCGAGCGGCTCGGCGCCGCGCGTCGCGACGACGAGCGCCGGCCGGTCGTCGACCTCCCGGACGGGATGCGCGCCGTCGGCCACGACGACCCGCGCACCGGGGAACGCGCGACCGAGCTCGTCGGCCGTGCGCTCGCTGCCCGATGACGCGAGCCGGAGCCGCGTCGATGAGCACTGCGGGCAGGACCACGCATGAGCCGACCGCCCGCACCACGCGCACACGGGCGTCGCACCGCGCGCTCGCGCGTGGAGCGGTCCTCCGCAGTGGGCGCAGCGCGTCGGCGTGCGGCAGGCCGCGCACACGAGCGACGGCGCATAGCCCGGACGCGCGACCTGGACGAGCACGGGTCCCTCGGCGATCGCCTCGCGCACGGCGCGGAAGCTCGCCGACGGGATGCGCGCGGCGACCTGCTCGTGCTCGGGAGCCGTGCTGAGCACTACGCGCGGCGCGATCCGGCGCGGCGCCTGCACCTCCGCGACGAACCCGATCGACACGAGCCGCTCGACGTCGGTCGTCCGCGTGTGCCCGGCGAACAGGAGCGCGCAGCCGTCGATGCTCTGACGCACGAGAGCGACGTCGCGCGCGTGGGCGTACGGCGCGAGCGGCTCCTCGAGCAGCGGGTCGCCGTCGTCCCAGATCGCGACGAGCCCCGCGTCGCTGACGGGTGCGTAGACGGCCGAGCGATTGCCGATCACGATGCACGGCGCGGCCTCGAGCGTGCGCAGGTATCCCGCGTAGCGCTCGGGGCCGGACTGACCCGCATCGTGGCGGACGATCGCCCCGTCCGGGACCAGCGGGAGGAGCTGCTCCTGCAGGAGGTCGAGATCTCGGTGGTCCGGGACCGCGACGATCGCCGAGCGTCCGGCGGCGAGCATCGTGGCGGCGGCGGCCGCGAGCAGGCGCGCCCAGGCCGGCCGGCCGTCGACGAGCCGCGGCGGCGCATCCACCGCGACGCGCTCCCCCGCGAGCAGCTGCTCGCGCAGCGTCGGGAACTCCTCGAGCACGGCCTCGGCCCGCCGCCTCTCCGCCGACAGCACCACCGGCGCCGTGCGCGCCTCTGACGCGAGCCACGCCTTCTCGGCCCTCACCATCCGCTTGGGCACGGCGAGGCGCAGGACGTCCGCGGCGGAGCCCGCCGCACGGTCGGCGACCGAGCGCGCGAGACGGTAGAGGCGCTCGGGCAGAACGGGCGCGCTCGAGACGACCTGGTCGATCTCCGACAGCGGCCGGTCGGCGTCGTCCTCGTCGTCGATCTCGACGACGAAGCCCTCGACGACCCGCCCGGCCGTCCGCAGGGGCACCTTCACCCGCACGCCCTGCGCGACGTCGTCGAGGAGCTCGCGCGGGATCGCGTAGTCGAAGAGCCGGTCGAGCTGCGGCAGCGGGGAGTCGAGCTGCACGCGCGCGATGCGGCGTGTCATCGCCCGCGTCCCGTCGTCAGAGCCCTGCGGCGCGCCGCAGCTCCTCGACGCGCGTGGTCTGCTCCCAGGTGAAGTCGGGCAGCTCGCGGCCGAAGTGGCCGTACGCGGCGGTCTGCGCGTAGATCGGGCGCAGCAGGTCGAGGTGCTCGATGATCGCCGCGGGGCGCAGGTCGAAGACCTGCTCGATCGCGCGGATGATCACGTCGTCCGAGACCTTGCCCGTACCGAAGGACTCGACGTACAGGCCCACCGGGTTCGCCTTGCCGATCGCGTACGCGACCTGCACCTCGAGGCGATCGGCGAGTCCCGCAGCCACGGCGTTCTTCGCGACCCACCGCATGGCGTATGCGGCCGAGCGGTCGACCTTCGACGGGTCCTTGCCGCTGAAGGCGCCGCCGCCGTGGCGCGACGCGCCGCCGTACGTGTCGATGATGATCTTGCGCCCCGTGAGGCCCGCGTCGCCCTTCGGACCGCCCGTCACGAACGGCCCTGCGGGGTTGATGTAGAGCTTGACGCCCTCGGCGTCGAGCCCGGTCTGCTCGAGGACGGGGCGGATGACCGACCTCTCGACCTCGTCGCGGAGCTCCTCCTGCGTCATCTTCGGGTGGTGCTGCGTCGAGAGCACGACCGCGTCGATCGTCCGGGGGGTGAACCCCTCGTAGCCGAGCGTGACCTGGGTCTTGCCGTCGGGGCGCAGGAACGGCAGCTCGCCGCTGCGCCGCACCTCCGTGAGGCGCTCGGCGAGCCGGTGCGCCGTCCATGCCGCCATCGGCATGAGCTGCGGGGTCTCGTTCGTGGCGAAGCCGAACATGATGCCCTGGTCTCCCGCACCGAGCACGTCGAAGCGGTCGATCGAGTCGCCCTCGCGCTGCTCGAGCGCCTTGTCGACGCCGTGCGCGATGTCGCTCGACTGCTCGCCGACCGAGACGCTCACGCCGCACGAGTCTCCGTCGAAGCCCATGTCGCTCGAGGTGTAGCCGATGCGGTTGATCACGCGCCGCACGATCGCGGGGATCTCGACGTAGCCGTCGGTGCGGATCTCGCCCGCGACGTGCACGAGGCCGGTCGTCACGAGCGTCTCGACGGCCACGCGGCTGTCGCGGTCGACCGCCAGGAGCCCGTCGAGGATGCTGTCCGAGATCTGGTCGCAGATCTTGTCGGGGTGTCCTTCGGTGACCGACTCGGACGTGAACAGGCGCAGGCTCATGGCGGCTCCAGACGATCGGGCGGGCGCGGCGCCTGCGGGCACCGCGCCCTCCAGTATGACGAGGGCCCCCGACACGCGGTGACGGAGGCCTGTCGGTGTGACGAGTTCTTACGCGGTCACTCCGCGGGGCGCAGGCGCAGCTTGTCCTGGTGGATCTCGTGCAGCGCGATCGTCAGCGGCTTGTCCTCGACCGACGAGTCGACGAGGGGCCCGACGTTGTCGAACAGGTTCCCCTCGTGGAGGTCCGTGTAGTAGTCGTTGATCTGACGCGCGCGCTTGGCGCCGTAGATCACCAGCTGGTACTTCGAGTCGACCTTGTCGAGAAGCTCGTCGATGGGCGGGTCGATGATGCCCTTGTGCTCACTGCTCATAGCAGTCCTCCTGTTCGGCGACGTCGGTCGCTCGTCGAGACCATGGCGGGATGGCGCGCGGGTGTCAGCGCGCGGACGCCTGCACCAAGTCTACGACCTGGCGCGCGGCCTCGGCGACCGACTCGTTCACGATGCGGAAATCGAACTCGTTCTGCGCGGCGAGCTCGGTGCGCGCCGTGCGCAGGCGACGGGCCCGCTCCTCCTCGTCCTCGGTGCCGCGCCCGACCAGCCGCGCGGTCAGCTCGTCCCAGCTCGGCGGGAGGAGGAAGACGAGCGTCGCCGACGGATCGGCCGCGCGGACCTGACGGGCGCCCTGCAGGTCGATCTCGAGCAGCACGGCGCGCCCCTCGGCGAGGGCCCGCTCGATCGGCTTGCGCGGCGTGCCGTAGCGGTGCCGGTTGTGCACGACCGCGTACTCGAGCAGCTCGCCGTCCGCGATGAGCCGATCGAACTCGGCGTCGTCGACGAAGTAGTAGTGCTGGCCGTCGACCTCACCCGGCCGCGGCGCGCGCGTGGTCGCGGAGACCGAGATGAGGAGCTCCGGATGGTGCTCGCGGATGTGCGCCGCGACCGTTCCCTTGCCCACCGCGGTCGGCCCGGCGAGGACGATGAGCCGGCTCCGGCCGGGCCGCGCCTGCGGCTCGGGCATCCGACTGTCGAGCCAGCCGCGCAGAGCGTGCCGCTGCCGGCTGCCGAGGCCGCCCAGCCGCTTGACCGGCGAGATCGCCAGCTCCTCGAGCACGCGGTCGCGCTTGCCCTCGCCGATCGCGGGGAGCGCCATGAGGAACTCGGGCACGCGCATCGTGCCGGCCGCGGACTGCGGGTCGGCCTCGGCCCGGCGCAGGACCTCCTGCGGCGTGACGACGCGGGTCGCGAGGTCGCGCTTGAGGCTCGCCCGCGCACGCCGCGCGGCGACCGCCTTCCGCGATGCGGCGGCGCGGTCCACCTCGGGCGGCTTCGGACGGCCCGGTGCGGTGCTCTCAGACATCGGCTTCTCCCTCCGACGATCCCCGGTAGGCGGCCGCGGCGTCGGCGATCGCCTGGGCGAGGCCGTCCGGGCCGGCGGCGAGGATGCTGCGGCTCTCGGATGCGATGACGCACGGCGCCATCTCGCGGAAGACCTCGGGCAGCGCGGCGGCGGCGGCGCCCTGGAACCCGAACCCTGGCGCGAGGATGGGCGCGGGCGGAGCGAACGGCGCCAGCCCCGCCGCGTGCCAGTCGACCGTGGCGCCGATGACGAAGCCCGTGCTGCCCCACTCCCCCTCGCGCGCGACGCGCGCGTTGCGCGCCGACACCTCGGCCACGATCGCCGCCGCGACGCTCGAGCCGTCGGCGGTCGCACGCTGGAGGGCGGTCGCCTCGGGGTTGCTCGTGGCGGCGAGGACGAACGCGCCCTTGCCGTGCTCATCCGCGAGGGCCAGCGTGCCCTCGAGCGCGCCCACGCCCAGATACGGGCTCACCGTGAGCGCGTCGGCCTCGAGCGGCGACCCCGGCGTGAGCCACGCCGCGCCGTACGCGTCCATGGTCGATCCGATGTCGCCGCGCTTGGCGTCCGCGATCACCACGAGATCGGCCGCGCGCGCCGCCGCGAGCACGTCCTCGAGAGCGGCGATCCCCGCCGACCCGAAGCGCTCGTAGAACGACACCTGCGGCTTGACGAAGCCCGCGCGCCCCGCGGCCGCCTCGACGACGCGCAGCCCGAACGCCCGCGCGCCCGCGGCATCCGCCTCGAGACCCCACTGCGCGAGCAGCGGAAGGTGCGGGTCGATCCCGACGCAGAGCGGGCCGCGCGCGTCGAGGACGGCGCGGACCCGCTCTCCGAACGACGGCACTACGCGCTCACCGCCGCCTCGCGCTGGACGCGGTCGGAGGCGTACTCCTGCAGGCTGCGCACGCCGAAGCCGCCGCCCATCGAGTCCATCGCGCTCACCGCGGCGCCGAGCACCGAGATGGTCGTGAAGAGCGCCTTGTCGGCGCCCACCGCCGCGGCGCGGATCTCGTAGCCGTCCGCGCGCGCCGACATCCCGCTGGGGGTGTTCACGATGATGTCCACGCGCCCCTCGTTGATGAGGTCGACGATGTTCGGCACGCCCGAGTCCTGCGTCTCGCTGTACTTGCGGACCACCTCGACCTCGATGCCGTTGCGCATGAGGATCTCGGCGGTGCCCTCGGTCGCGAGCAGGCGGAAGCCCAGCTGGCGCAGACGGTGCGCGGGCAGGATGACGTCGCGCTTGTCGCTGTCGGCCACCGAGATGAACACGGTGCCCGACAGCGGGATCCCGCCATACGCGGCCGCCTGGCTCTTCGCGAACGCGGTCGGGAAGTCGCGGTCGATGCCCATGACCTCTCCCGTCGAGCGCATCTCCGGGCCGAGCACGGAGTCGACCACCGCGCCCTCGCGCGTGCGGAAGCGCTTGAACGGCAGCACGGCCTCCTTGACGGCGACGGGCGTGTCGAGCGAGACCCGCGAGCCGTCCTGCTCAGGCAGCATGCCCTCCGCCTTGAGCTCGGCGATCGTCGTGCCCGCCATGACCCGGCTCGCCGCCTTCGCGAGCGGGATGCCGAGCGCCTTCGACACGAACGGCACCGTGCGGCTCGCGCGGGGGTTCGCCTCGATCACGTAGAGCACGCCGGCGCTGATCGCGAACTGCACGTTCAGCAGCCCGCGCACGCCCACGCCCTGGGCGATCGCGAGGGTCGCCTCGCGCACGCGGTCGATCTCGGTGCGGCCGAGCGACATCGGCGGCAGCGTGCAGCTCGAGTCGCCGGAGTGGATGCCGGCCTCCTCGAGGTGCTCCATGATGCCGCCCACGTAGAGCTCGTGCCCGTCGTAGAGCGCGTCGACGTCGATCTCCACGGCGTCGTCGAGGAAGCGGTCGACGAGGAGCGGCTGGCCGGGGCCGATGATGGCCTGGTCGGCGATGCGGAGGAAGTAGTCGCGCAGGCTCGCCGTGTCGTACACGATCTCCATGCCGCGCCCGCCGAGCACGAAGCTCGGGCGCACGAGCACGGGGTAGCCGATCTCCTCGGCGATCGCGACGGCGCCCTCGACGTCGGTCGCGGTGCCGTTGCGGGGCGCGACGAGGGCGGCGCGCTCGAGGATCTCGGAGAACAGGCCGCGCTCCTCGGCGAGGTCGATCGCCGCGGGGCTCGTGCCGAGGATGCGGTAGCCCGCGTCCTCGATGCCCTTCGCGAGCCCGAGGGGCGTCTGCCCGCCGAGCTGGCAGATGACGCCGAAGATCTCGCCCGACTGGGCCTCGGCGTGGAGGACCTCGAGCACGTCCTCGAGCGTGAGCGGCTCGAAGTACAGGCGGTCGGAGGTGTCGTAGTCGGTCGAGACCGTCTCCGGGTTGCAGTTGACCATGACCGTCTCGAATCCGGCGTCGCTCATCGCGAACGAGGCGTGCACGCACGAGTAGTCGAACTCGACGCCCTGGCCGATGCGGTTCGGGCCCGAGCCGATGATGACGACCTTGCGGCGGTCGGACGGCGTGACCTCGGTCTCGGACTCGTAGCTCGAGTAGTGGTAGGGCGTCTGCGCGGGGAACTCGCCCGCGCACGTGTCGACCGTCTTGAACACGGGGCGGATGCCGAGGCCGTGGCGGATGCCGCGCACCTCCGCCTCGGACAGGCCGCGCAGCTGCGCGATCTGGACGTCCGAGAATCCGTGGTCCTTGGCCAGGCGGATGGCCCGCTCGTCGAGCTCCGCGGCGTCGGCGACGGCCTGCGCGACCTCGTTGATGAGGACGATCTGGTCGAGGAACCACGGGTCGATGGCCGTCGACGCGAACACCTGCTCGACCGTCGCGCCGAGGCGCAGCGCCTGCTGCACGTCGACGATGCGGCCGTCGGTGGGCGTCTTGATCGTCTCGAGGAGCTCCTCGACCGAGCGCGTCTCCTCGCCCCAGTGGAAGCTCGAGCCGCGCTTCTCGACGGAGCGGAGCGCCTTCTGCAGGGCGGTCGTGTAGTTGCGGCCGATCGCCATGGCCTCGCCGACCGACTTCATGGTCGTGGTGAGCGTGGGGTCGGCGGCCGGGAACTTCTCGAACGCGAAGCGCGGGACCTTGACGACGACGTAGTCGAGCGTGGGCTCGAACGAGGCCGGCGTGACCTGCGTGATGTCGTTGGGCACCTCGTCGAGGCGGTAGCCCAGGGCCAGCTTGGCCGCGAGCTTGGCGATCGGGAAGCCCGTCGCCTTCGACGCGAGCGCCGACGAGCGGGAGACGCGCGGGTTCATCTCGATGACGATGATGCGCCCGTTCTCGGGGTTGATCGCGAACTGGATGTTGCAGCCGCCGGTGTCGACCCCCACGGCGCGGATGATGTCGATGCCGATGTCGCGCAGGCGCTGGTACTCGCGGTCGGTGAGCGTGAGCGACGGGGCGACCGTGATCGAGTCGCCCGTGTGCACGCCGACCGGGTCGACGTTCTCGATCGTGCAGACGACGACCGTGTTGTCGGCCGTGTCGCGCATGAGCTCGAGCTCGTACTCCTTCCAGCCGAGGATCGACTCCTCGAGGAGCACCTCGGTCGTGGACGACTCGTGCAGGCCCGCGCCCGCGATGCGGCGCAGGTCCGCCTCGTCGTAGGCGAAGCCCGACCCCAGGCCGCCCATCGTGAACGAGGGGCGCACGACGAGCGGGTAGCCGAGGTCCTCTGCCGCCTCGAGCACCTCCTCCATCGTGTGGGCGATGCGGCTGCGCGCGACCTCGGCGCCCGCCTCGACGACGAGCTCCTTGAACACCTGGCGGTCCTCGCCCTTGCGGATGGCGTCGACCTTGGCGCCGATGAGCTCGACGTCGTACTTCTCGAGGATGCCGCGCTCGTGCAGGGCCATCGCCGCGTTCAGCGCGGTCTGGCCGCCCAGCGTCGGCAGGATCGCGTCGGGCTTCTCCTTCGCGATGATCGTCTCGATGACCTCGGGCGTGATCGGCTCGATGTACGTCGCGTCGGCGAAGTCGGGGTCGGTCATGATCGTCGCGGGGTTCGAGTTCACGAGGATGACGCGGACGCCCTCCTCCCGGAGCACGCGGCACGCCTGGGTGCCGGAGTAGTCGAACTCGCAGGCCTGGCCGATCACGATCGGGCCCGACCCGATGACGAGCACGGACTGGATGTCGGGGCGCTTAGGCATTGTCTTCCTCGGACGTTGAGCGAGCGGAGCGAGCCGAGATGGTGTCGCGCACCATGTCGACGAAGCGGTCGAAGAGGTAGTTGGCGTCGTGCGGACCGCCCGCGGCCTCGGGGTGGTACTGCACGGAGAACGCCGGGATGTCGAGGGCGCGCAGGCCCTCCACGACGTCGTCGTTGAGGCCCACGTGGCTGACCTCGACGCGGCCGAACCCGGCGGGGCTCTCGAAGACCTCGTCGATCGGGGCGTCCACGGCGAACCCGTGGTTGTGCGCCGTGATCTCGACGCGGCCCGTGAGCTTGTCGCGCACCGGCTGGTTGATCCCGCGGTGGCCGAAGGGCAGCTTGTAGGTGCCGAGGCCGAGCGCGCGGCCGAGGAGCTGGTTGCCGAAGCAGATGCCGAAGAACGGCAGGCCGTCGCGCAGCACGCTCTGCAGGAGGGCGACGTGGGCGTCGCTCGCGGCGGGGTCGCCGGGGCCGTTCGAGTAGAACACCGCGACGGGGTCGATGGCCTTGAGCTCCTCGAAGGTCGTGCTCTGCGGCAGCACGTGCACCTCGAAGCCGCGTCGGGCGAGGTTCTCCACCGTCGCCTGCTTGATGCCGAGGTCGATGACGGCGAGACTGCCGATGCGGTCGCCCTGCGCGGGCGTGACGGCGGCGACATCGACCGAGACCTCGGCCGAGAGGTTGCGGCCGGCCATCGCGGGCGCCTCGGTCACGATGCGCAGCTGCTCGTCGGCGGCGAGGCGGGCGGCCTCGCCCGAGAACACGCCGCCGCGCATCGAGCCGGCCGAGCGGATGTGACGGGTCACGGCGCGCGTGTCGATGCCGCTGATCCCGACGACGCCGTCGCGCTCGAGCGCCGCGTCGAGCGGCTCCTCCGCGCGCCAGTTCGACACGACCCGGCTGGGGTCGCGCACGATGTAGCCCGACACCCAGATGCGGCGGGACTCGGGGTCCTCGGTGTTGACGCCGGTGTTCCCGATGTGCGGCGCGGTCTGCAGCACGATCTGACCCGCGTACGAGGGGTCGGTGAGCGTCTCCTGGTAGCCGGTCATGCCGGTCGAGAAGACGACCTCGCCGAGGGTCGTGCCGCGCGCACCGTAGGCGTAACCGGCGAAGCGCGTGCCGTCTTCGAGGACGAGGACCGCGGGGTCGCGGTCGAGCAGAGAGGTCATGAGGTCGCTCCTGTGGGGGTCGGGGAGGTGCGCAGGTCTTCGATCGCCGCGACGAGCGCGTCGGGATCGCCGCCCTGAAGGCGCACATAGGAATCGCAGATGGTGCCGTCGGAGGCGCGCCACGCGATGAGCACGAGGCCGTCCGTCTCGACGACGCGGTCGATGGTCCAGGTCGCGCGGCCCGCGCCGACGAGCTCGTCCGCGCGGAGGAAGATGCCGGGCGCCCCGGCGAGGTCGAGGGCGACGCCGCGGTCCGTCACCGTGACGCCCGCCTTCGCCCGGAACTCGAGGTGCCGCACGGCGAGCCGATCGAGCGGCTGGTCGTGGCGGGTCGTGGCGACGTAGAGGCCGTCGAAGCGGGCCGTCTCGGCGCCCTCCGCCGCGCGCACGGGCGCGGAGGTGCCGGCGTCCCGCCGGGATCGTCGGCGCCATCCCCACGCCATCGCGCCGAGGATGACCGCCGCGATCGCCGCCATCATGAGGAGGCCGGGGAGGTACGCGCTCATGCGCCCTCCCGCTCGACGAGCTCGCCGTCGGCGAGCGTGAGGGAGCCGCGGTGGATGGTCCACATCACGCGACCGGGCAGCTCGCGCCCGAGGTAGGGCGAGTTCGCGCTGCGTCCGCGCAGGTCGGCTGCGCCGAACGGGGCGGGCGGCCGCGGGTCGTAGAGCGCGATCTCGGCCGGCTCGCCGGCCGCGATCGGCGTGCCGTGCCCCGCGAGCCGCCCGATCCGGGCGGGCGCCTTCGACAGGACCCGCGCGACGTCCTGCCATCCGATGAGGCCCGTCGCGACCATCGCCTCGTGCACGACGCGCAGCGCGCTCTCGAGGCCGACCATGCCGTTGGCCGCGGCCGCCCACTCGCAGCTCTTGCTCTCGGCGGGATGCGGCGCGTGGTCGGTGGCGACGATGTCGATCGTGCCGTCCGCGAGGCCCTCGCGCACGGCCAGGACGTCCTCCTCGCGCCGCAGCGGCGGATTGACCTTGAAGCGCGCGTCGTACCCGCGCACGAGCTCGTCCGTGAGGAGGAGGTGGTGCGGCGTGACCTCGGCGGTCACGTCGATGCCGCGCTTCTTCGCCCATCGGATGATGTCGACCGACCCCGCGGTCGACAGGTGGCAGACGTGCAGGCGCGAGCCCACGTGCTCGGCGAGGAGCACGTCGCGCGCGATGATCGACTCCTCGGCGACCGCCGGCCATCCCGCGAGCCCCAGCTCTGCCGAGACGACGCCCTCGTTCATCTGGGCGCCCTCCGTGAGGCGGGGGTCCTGCGCGTGCTGGGCGACGACGCCGTCGAACGCCTTCACGTACTCGAGCGCGCGGCGCATGATGAGCGGATCCCACACGCAGAACCCGTCGTCGCTGAAGACGCGCACGCGCGCACGCGAGTCGGCCATCGCGCCGAGCTCGGCGAGGCGCTCGCCCTTCTGGCCGACGGTCACGGCGCCGATCGGCTGCACGGTCGCGTAGCCCGCCGCCTCGCCGAGCGCGAGCTCCTGCTCGACGACGCCCGCGACATCCGCGACGGGAGAGGTGTTGGGCATCGCGAACACGGCCGTGAAGCCGCCAGCGGCCGCTGCGCGGGTGCCGGTGAGGATGGTCTCGCTCGCCTCGTAGCCTGGCTCGCGCAGGTGGGTGTGGAGGTCGACCAGACCGGGCAGCGCGATGAGCCCTGCGGCGTCGATGATGCGGGCGCCGGCCCGGCTGAGGCCCGTGCCGACCTCCGCGATGCGGCCGTCCTCGACGAGGATGTCGGCCGTCTCGCCGCCCTCGATCGCGGCTCCTCGGATGAGAAGGGATGTCGACTCGGTCACTTCGTTCCCTCGCTCTCCCGCTCCCCCGCGAGAAGCAGGTAGAGCACGGCCATCCGCACCGACACGCCGGCTCGCACCTGCTCGAGCACGGTGGCCCGGGGCGAGTCGGCTGCGGCCGCGGAGATCTCCAGTCCCCGGTTCATGGGCCCGGGGTGCATGACAATCGTATCCTCCGGCAGCGTGGCGAAGCGCTCGGGGTCGAGGCCCCAGCGCCGCGAATACTCCCGCTCCGAGGGGAAATAGGCGGCGTTCATCCGCTCGAGCTGGATCCGCAGCATCATGAGCGCGTCGGGCCGCGCGGCGATGGCCTCGTCGAGGTCGTAGCGCACGGTCACGGGCCACTGCGACACGTCCTGCGGGAGGAGCGTCGGCGGCGCGACGAGCGTGACCTCGGCGCCGAGGGTCGCGAGGAGCCAGACGTTCGACCGCGCGACGCGCGAGTGCAGGATGTCGCCGACGATCGCGACGCGGTAGCCCGCGAGGTCGCGACCGCGACTGGCCGCCCCGTACCGGCGCTTGCGCATCGTGAAGGCGTCCAGGAGCGCCTGCGTCGGGTGCTCGTGCGTCCCGTCGCCCGCGTTCACGACGCCGGCCGAGATCCAGCCGCTCGTCGCGAGCGTGCGCGGCGCTCCGGACGCGCCGTGCCGGATGACGACGGCGTCGGCGCCCATCGCCTGCAGGGTCTGCGCGGTGTCCTGGAGGCTCTCGCCCTTCGAGACGCTCGATCCCTTCGCCGAGAAGTTGATGACGTCGGCGGAGAGGCGCTTCGCGGCGGCCTCGAACGAGATGCGCGTGCGGGTCGAGTCCTCGAAGAAGAGGTTGACGACCGTGCGGCCGCGCAGGGTCGGCAGCTTCTTGACCTCGCGCTCCTGGGTGTCGGCCATGTCCTCCGCGACGTCGAGGATGCGGATGGCGTCGGCGCGGCCGAGCGTGCGGGTGTCGAGCAGGTGCCGCATCAGCCGGCCGTCTCGATCGACACGTGCTCTTCCCCGTCGACGTCGGCGAGGCGCACGTTCACGCGCTCGGCGCGCGAGGACGGGAGGTTCTTGCCGACGAAGTCGGGGCGGATCGGGAGCTCGCGGTGGCCGCGGTCGACGAGGATCGCGAGGCGCACGGCGGACGGGCGGCCGATGTCGTTCAGGGCGTCCAGCGCAGCGCGGATGCTGCGGCCCGAGAAGAGCACGTCGTCGACGAGGACGACGGTCCGGCCGTCGATGCCCCCGGGCGGGATCTCGGTCGGGCGCGGCGCGCGCGTGGGGTGCTTCGCGAGGTCGTCGCGGTACATCGTGACGTCGAGCGAGCCGACGGGCACGGGGCGGCCGCCGAAGCGCTCGACGAGCGCCGCGAGACGACGGGCGAGCGTGACGCCCCTGGTCGGGATGCCGAGGAGGACGAGGTCGTCGGGGCCCTTGTTGGACTCGAGGATCTCGTGGGCGATCCGCGTCAGGGCACGGGCGATGTCAGCGTCATGCAGCACGGTTCTCGTGCTCATCCGCCGCTCCCTTCTCCGCCTCACGGGACGGTGTTAAAGGTGCAGATGGCTCCAGTCTACCGGGTGCGCGTCAGGGCTCGAGCAGGCCGCGGATGTCGTCGGCCGTGAGCGCCTGCGAGAAGAGCGCGTCGTCGTCCATGACCGCCGAGAACAGGCGCGCCTTGCGCTCCTGCAGGGCCATGACCTTCTCCTCGATCGTGTCGGCCGCGATCATCCGGTAGACCATCACCTGCTTGGTCTGCCCGATGCGATGAGCGCGATCGACGGCCTGCGCCTCAGCCGCCGGGTTCCACCAGGGGTCGAGGAGATACACGTAGTCGGCTTCCGTGAGCGTGAGCCCGAACCCGCCGGCCTTGAGGCTGATGAGGAAGACCGGTGCGTCGCCCGACCGGAAGGACTCCACGACGGCCGGACGGTCGCGGGTCGAGCCGTCGAGGTGCGCGTGCGCGATGCCCTCGCGATCGAGTCGCGCGGCGACGATGTCGAGGTACGACGTGAACTGGCTGAAGACGAGCGCCCTGTGCCCCTCGGCGATGACCTCGGACAGCTGCTCGACGAGCGCGTCGAGCTTGCTCGAGGGGATGTGCGCGTGCGCGGGATCGACGAGCTCGGGTGCGAGGCTCAGCAGGCGCAGGAGGGTGAGCGACCGGAACACGATGAAGCGATTGCGGTCGAGGTCGTCGAGCAGCCCGAGGACCTTCTGGCGCTCGCGCTGCAGCACGGTGTCGTACACCTCGCGGTGCGCGGCGCTCAGCTCGACGTGCAGCCTCTGCTCCTGCTTGGGCGGCAGGTCGTCCGCGACGAGCTCCTTGGTGCGCCGGAGCATGAGGGGGCGGATGCGGCGGCGCAGGCGGGCGAGGCGGCGCTCGCGGTAGTCGGCGCCCTCCTGGTTCTCGGGGACCTTCCCCTTCTCGATCGGCCCGATGTACTCCTCGCGGAACCGCCGTGCCGAGGGGAAGAGCCCGGGGGCCGCGAGCGAGAGGAGCGCCCAGAGCTCGGAGAGCCCGTTCTCGAGCGGGGTGCCCGTCACGGCGAACGTCACGTCGGCTCTGAGGTCGGCCGCTGCCCGGTGCACGCCCGTCTGCGGGTTCTTCGCGAACTGCGCCTCGTCGAGGATGAGGCCCGCCCACTCGACCCCCGCGTACTCCGCCGCGTCGAGCCGCAGCAGCGCATACGACGTCACGACGATGTCGGCCTCGGCCGCGGCGTCGGCGAGCGTGCCCGACCGCTTCGTGCGCGTCGCGTCGATCCGGTGGACGCGCAGCGATGGCGCGAAGCGCGCCGCCTCGTCGCGCCAGGTCGCGGTGACGGACGTGGGCGCGACGACGAGGAACGGGCGCCGCTCCCCCGCCTCGCGCGTGTGCAGGATGAGCGCGAGCATCTGGATCGTCTTGCCGAGCCCCATGTCGTCGGCGAGGATCCCGCCCAGGCGATGCCGCCACAGGAACGCGAGCCAGTCGAGACCCGCCTGCTGGTAGGGCCGCAGACGTGCCGCGAGCCCCGCAGGCGGCGGGGTCGGCTCGATCCGGTCGATGTCGCGCAGGCCCTCGGCCGTCGCGCGCCACGACGCCGCCGGCGCGGACTCGTCTGCGAGGTCCTCGAAGTCCGCCCAGAGCGCCGTCTGATAGCGGCTGATGCGCGGTCCGGCCTCCCACTCCGACAGTGTCGCGGCCTCGTCCACGAGATCGCGGAGCCGCTGCAGCGCCGGGTGCGCGAGCGAGAAGTAGTCGCCGTCGGCGAGCAGCAGCTTCTTGCGGCGCTGGCTGATCGCGGTGAAGAGCGGGGCGAACGGGATGCGGCGGCCGTCGATGGTCACGACGACGCCGAGATCGAACCAGTCGGCGTCGGTGCTCTCGACGGTCGAGACCGAGATCTCTGGCACGCCGGCGAGCTCGCGGTACCGCCGCCGCGAGCCGCTCGTCTCGACGCGGACGCCCTCCGCCTCGAGCGCGGGCAGGATGCGCTCCGAGAACTCCGCCGCGTCGACGTCGCGCAGCTCGCCCGACGGGGCGAACGGCACGTCGGCAGCGCCCTCCCACGCGCGCGCGATGCGCTCCGCGAGCGCCGCCTCGGCCGCGCCGTCCCGATCCGGGTCCGGCGAGGCCGGGCCGCCCGGCTCGCCCAGCGGATGGCGCGCGAGCCCCGCGTAGGCGCACGACAGCGCATACGTCGTGCGGTCGCCGGGATGGAACGTCACGGCGATCACCGCCTGCGGAGCCGGCCGCTCCGGCACCTCGATGCCCTCGGGAGCACGCACCTCGACCCGGCGCGCGATCACGGGCAGGGCGTCGCGGACGAACTCCTCCGCATCCTCGGCCGGCACGTCGAGCTCGCCCTGCGCGCCGACGAGGAGGGCGACCGGATCGGCCAGCGCGACCGGTGCGAGCGTGAGGGAGATGCGTCCGCCCTCAGAAGCGAACGCGTAGACGCCCGAGCGCGCGACAGGGCGGACCGAGGCGAGGTCGACCGGCGCGCCGTCGATCTCGATCTCCGCCCGCACGCTCAGCGCGCCGTCGTCCGCCTCGTCGATGCGCACCCGCGCGGACGCCGACCGCGCGAGCCGCACGTCGAGGAGCTTCTGCGTCGGCACGAGGGGGATGCCGAGGCCGTCGGCCACGCGCAGGTGCGTCCAGAGCAGGGCGGACGGGATCGAGTCGAGCGTGAGCCACTCCGATCCGTCGCCGAACGCGTCGAGCCGGAACACGTCGCGCGCGATGCTGTAGAGCTCGGCGAACCAGCGCGACTGCGCGTGCGGGAATCGGCTGCCGGGGCGTCGGACCGCGTCCCACGACGCATCGCCCTTGATCCACGCGCCCGAGCGGTCGCTGCGCAGGAGCGGCCGCAGCCCCACGAACAGCTCGCCGGCCGTGCCGCGCTCGAGCTGACGCGGATGCGCGGCCTCGGCGCGCCGCGCCTGCCATCCGCTCGCCGAGCGCGCTGGCCGGTGCCGCAGCTCGACCCCGAGCGCGAGCGGGACCGTGTCGGGCGCCGTCGCGGTCTCGGCGGGCGTCACGAGGCTGCGCCACGAGGCGCCGGCTCCGTCGGGGCGCCGCCCCTGCGCGGCGTTCCGCTGCTGCGCGTTGCCCGCGAGCAGCGCCGCGACGACGTGCTTGCAGCGGCTGCGCAGGGGGCAGCTGCACTGCGATGCGACGATCGCCGACGTCCGCGCGTCGAACCGCACCCGCACGGTGTAGCTGCGCGCCGACGATCCGGCGACGCGCGCGGTCAGGGTGACGCCGTCGGTCATCCACCGCGCGTGCTCGACCGCGCCCTCCTGGAAGTACGCGAGCCCGCGCGCGTACGCTCCGTCGTCCGCCATCCTGCGGATGGCGTCGACGGGGACGTACGGCGCGGGCACGCGGAGCGGACCGAGGTCAGTTCGAGCGCGCGATGCGCGCGAGGACGCCGTGCACGAAGGCGCCGGACTCCTCGGTGGAGAGCTCCTTGGCGAGCTCCACGGCCTCGTCGATCGCGACGGCCGTCGGGACCTCGTCGTTGAAGAGGATCTCCCACGTGCCGATGCGCAGCAGCGCCCGGTCGACCGCGGGCATGCGCTCGAGCCTCCAGTCGCGGCTGTGCGTCGTGATCTGCTCGTCGATCTCGTCGCGGTGGTCGATCACGCCGTCGACGATGTCGCGCGCGTACAGCCACGACGCCTGTCGGGCGGGCTCCCCCGCCGCGCGCTTCGCCTCCGCGGCGAGCGTCACCTCGAGGGCGTCGCCGCGGACGTCCGAGGAGAAGAGGATGTCGAGGGCGCGCTTGCGCGCCTTGGTGCGTGCGCTCACTCGCGCGGCTTCAGTTCACGCGGCCGAGGTAGTCGCCCGTGCGGGTGTCGACCTTGACCTTCGTGCCGGTCTCGAGGAACAGCGGGACCTGGATCTCCGCGCCCGTCTCGACGGTCGCGGGCTTCGTGCCGGCCGACGAGCGGTCGCCCTGCAGGCCGGGCTCGGTGTACGTGATCTCGAGCACGACCGACGCCGGCATGTCGAGGTACAGCGGCTGGCCGTCGTGCAGCGCGATCGTGACGAGCTGGTTCTCGAGCAGGTAGTTCGACGCGTCGCCGACGACGGCGGCCGGCACGTTGATCTGGTCGTAGTCCGTCGCGTCCATGAAGACGAACGAGTCGCCGTCGTTGTAGAGGTACGTGAAGTCGCGGCGGTCGACGTTCTGGATGTCGACCTTGGCGCCCGCGTTGAACGTGCGGTCGACCACCTTGCCGGACACGACGTTCTTCAGCTTGGTGCGCACGAACGCGCCGCCCTTGCCGGGCTTGACGTGCTGGAACTCCACCACGCTCCAGAGCTGTCCGTCGATGGCGAGGACGACGCCGTTCTTGATGTCTGCGGTGGATGCCATGTGCGTAGTGATCCGTTCGTGTGGATTCGTCGAGAGAACTCAGGGCCCGCGGACGGGCCGAGAGAAGATCCTAGTTCAGATCGACGTGCGTCGGATGGATGACCCGCTTCAGGAAGTCCTGCATGCGCGGGGTCTGCGGGCTGCCGATCACCTGCGCCGCCGGGCCCTCCTCCACGACGACGCCGCCGTCCATGAAGACGACGCGGTCCGCGACGACCCGCGCGAACTCCATCTCGTGGGTGACGACGAGCATCGTCATGCCGTCGTCGGCCAGCTGCCGCATGATCGCGAGCACGTCGCCGACCGTCTCGGGATCGAGAGCCGATGTCGGCTCGTCGAACAGCATGAGGTGGGGGTCCATCGAGAGCGATCGCGCGATCGCGACGCGCTGCTGCTGGCCGCCCGACAGCTGGTCGGGGTACCGTCCCGCGAGGGCGCCCAGCCCCACGCGGTCGAGGTTGGCCTGCGCGATGCGCTCGGCCTCCGCCTTCGGCCGCCGCAGGACCTTGAGCTGCGCGACCGTGCAGTTCTCGAGCACCGTGAGGTGCGGAAACAGGTTGAACTGCTGGAACACCATCCCCACGTGGCGGCGCAGCTCGTCGATGTCGAGGTCGGGGTCGGTGACCTCGCGGCCGCCGACCTCGATCGCGCCGCCGGTCGGCTCCTCGAGGAGGTTGACGCAGCGCAGCAGCGTCGACTTGCCCGAGCCCGACGGCCCGATGAGGCACACGACCTCCCCGGGAGCGACCTCGAGGTCGATGCCCTTGAGCACCTCGTTCGAGCCGTACGACTTCCGCAGGCCGCGGATCACGACGCCGAACTGCGCGGCGTTCTCGGATGTGCCGGTCATGTCTCGTCCTCCGACGTCTATCGCCTGGTCCGCGCCGAGCGCGACTCGAAGCGCCGCGACAGCTGGCTGAGCGGCAGCGTGATGATGAGGTACATGGCGCCCGCGACGACGAGCGGGGTGATGCCGGCGCCGTACTGCAGGATGCCGTCGCGGCCGAGCTTGGTGAGCTCGAAGCTCTCGGCGGCGAGGCCGATCACGTAGATGAGCGACGTGTCCTTCGTGACGAGGATGAACTCGTTCGTCAGCGGGGGCAGCACCATCCGGAACGCCTGCGGGATGACGATCGTGAGCATCGCGCGCCATCCGGGCATCCCGAGCGACCGCGCGGCCTCGTACTGGCCGCGCGGGACGGCCTGCAGGCCCGCCCTGAGCGTCTCGGCGATGTACGCGGCGGCGACGATCCCGAGCGAGAGCATCACGACGAGGATCGTCGGCCAGCGCGTCCCCGGGAACGCGGCCGGCACGCCGAACCCGAAGGCGATGAACACGAGCAGCGCGGGGATGCCGCGGAAGAACTCGATGTACGCGGTCGCGATCCAGCGGTACGGCGCGAACGACGACAGCTTCATGAGCGCCAGGAGCATCCCGAGCGCGAGGCCGAGCGCGAAGGACACGATCGTGTAGACGATCGTGTTCTTGAGCCCGACGAGGATGATCCCGGGGAACATCCCCGCGACGGCCGGGAAGTCGAAGAACGAGTCGAGGATCCGCGGCCAGTCGATGACGATCGCCAGGACGACGATCAGCGCGACGAAGACCCCGGCCTGCACGTACTGCGCCGTCCGCGCGCGCTGGCGTGCGGTGAGTGCCATCGGGCGCCCCGCCTAGGAGCCCTCGCCGAACCAGGTCGCCTTGAGCTCGTCGAGCTCGCCGGACTCGGTCAGGCGCTGCAGGGTGCCGTTCACGACCTCGAGCAGCGCCGTGTCGCCCTTCTCGACCGCGATGCCGAGCTTCTCGCCGGTCTCGAAGTCGGCCACGCGCTCGAAGCCCTCCTCGTCCTTCACGCCGTACGCGAGGACCGAGACGTTCCCGAGCACGGCGTCGACCGTCCCGGCCTTGAGCGCCTCGAGCTGGAGGCCGGCGTTCTCGAAGCCGATCGGCGAGATGCCGTTCTCCTGCGCGTACGCCTCGCCCGTCGTCCCCGACTGCACGCCGACCTGCTTGCCGACCGCCGACTCGAGGTCGGTGATGCCGGAGTCCGCGCTCGCGATGAGCGTGAGGTCGTCGTCCATGTAGGGCTCGGAGAAGTCCATGTTGCCCTTGCGCTCCTCGGTGATCGAGATCGAGGAGATCGCCGCGTCGCACTTGTCGAACGACAGGCCCGACTGGATGGACTCGAACGAGTCGACGATCACCTCGAGCTCGGCGTCCAGGTCGGCCGCGATCTCGTTGGCGATGTCGATGTCGAAGCCGACGGTGTCGCCGTTGTCGTCGATGAACTCGAACGGCTCGTAGGGGATGTCGGAGCAGACGGTGAACGTGCCGGGCTCGACGAGGGAGACGCCGCCCTCCTCGGCCGGCTCCTCGCCGGCGCCGGAGGCGCATCCTGCGAGGGCGAGGCCGGCCGTGCCGGTGACGAGCAGTGCGGTGATCGCACGGGAGCGGAGCTGCATCATCGCGACGCCTTCCTTCTGGGTGACGAGAGGGACTCTCGGGTGCTGTTGGGCCATCCTAGTCACGGGGTCGGCCGGCCTGGAGGATGCGACCCGCGTCCTCCTCGCCGATCTCCTGGTATGCCGCGAAGAGGAGCGACTCGTCCGGCGCCTGCGCGACCGTCGGCTTCCCGATGTCGTCGAGGAGCACGAACCGCAGCATGCCCGCGCGCGCCTTCTTGTCGCGCTGCATGGTGGCCAGCAGCTGCGTCCACGCGCCCATCCGGTACGTCGTGGGCAGCCCGAGCGCGGTGAGGATGGCGCGGTGGCGGTCGACGGCGGCATCCGAGAGCCGGCCGGCGAGTCGCGACAGCTCGGCGGCGTACATCATGCCGATCGAGACGGCCGCGCCGTGCCGCCAGCGGTAGCGCTCCGCGTGCTCGATCGCGTGGCCCAGGGTGTGGCCGTAGTTGAGCGTCTCGCGCACGCCCGACTCGCGGAAGTCCTCCCCCACGACGTCGGCCTTCATCCGGATCGCGAGCTCGATGCAGCGGCGGAACTCGGGGGTCGACGGGTCGGTCGCACGGGCTGGATCGGCCTCGACGATGTCGAGGATCTCCGGGTACCGGATGAAGCCGGCCTTCACGACCTCGGCGAATCCCGCGACGGCCTCGTTCTGCGGCAGGGTCGCGAGCAGGTCGAGGTCGCACAGCACGGCGCGGGGCGCCCAGAACGCCCCGACGAGGTTCTTGCCCTCCGCGGTGTTGATGCCGGTCTTGCCGCCGACGGCCGCATCGACCATGCCGAGCACGGTCGTGGGGATCTGCACGACGTCGACGCCGCGCAGCCACGTGGCCGCCACGAAGCCCGCGAGGTCGGTCACGGCGCCGCCGCCGAGCCCGACGACCGCGTCCGTGCGCGTGAAGTCGGCCTGGCCCATGATCTGCCAGCAGAACGCGGCGACCTCGACGCGCTTGGCCTGCTCCGCGTCGGGAACCTCGGCGAGGAGGACCTCGCGCACCGTGTCGCCCATGAGGCGCTCGCGCAGCTCCTCCGCGCGCGCCCCGAGCGAGGGCTGGTGCACGACGAGCACCTTCTTCGCAGCCGGCGGGAGCACCTCGCCGAGGCGCGCGAGCACCCCGCTGCCGACGATGACGTCGTACCCTGGCGTGCCGGCCACGCTGATCACGGTGTCGCTCATGACTCCTCCTCCGTGCGCGCCGCGCGCGCTGTCGTCTCGTCGTCGGCCGGCTCGTCGCCGCGCAGCCACGCCACGATCCGCTCGACCGTGCGCTGGGTCGGGCCGCGCGACGTGTCGAACACGGCGTCCGCCACCTCCGCGTACAGGGGCTCGCGCTCGGCGCGGATGCGCGCCCACTCGGCCACCGGATCGACGTCGCCGTTGAGCAGCGGGCGCTTGTGCCCCCGGATGCGGTGGGCGATCGCGGTCTCATCGACCGTCAGGAGCACGACGCGGTGCGCGCGCAGGCGCTCGCGCGTCTCGGCGGAGAGGACGGCGCCTCCCCCGAGCGCCACGACGCCGCCCCCCTCGAGCGCCGTGCGCACGGCCTCGCGCTCGATCTCGCGGAACCGCGCCTCGCCCTCGCGCGCGAAGAGCTCGGCGATCGGGCCATGCGCGCGCACGATCGCGGTGTCGGTGTCGGTGAACGGGAGACCGAGCGCGCGCGCGACGCGCTTGCCGAGGCTCGACTTGCCGGCGCCCATGGGGCCGACGAAGACGATCGCGCCTGCCGCGTGGCCGTCAGAGGACGGCGTCATGCGCGAGGGCGGCCGTGCGCTGCGTCTCGGGGATCGCGGCGAGGTAGGCCTCGAGGTTGCGGCGCGTCTCGGCGACCGAGTCGCCGCCGAACTTCTCGAGCACGGCCTCGGCCAGCACGATCGCCGTCATCGCCTCGGCGACGACGCCGGCAGCCGGCACGGCGCAGACGTCGGAGCGCTGGTGATGCGCCGACGCGGTGTCGCCGGTCGCGACGTCGATCGTCCGGAGCGCGTGCGGCACGGTCGCGATCGGCTTCATGCCGGCCCGCACGCGCAGGACCGTGCCCGTGGACATCCCGCCCTCGGTGCCGCCCGCGCGGTCGGAGCCGCGCACGATGCCGTCGTCGCCGGCGAACAGCTCGTCGTGCGCCTGCGACCCGCGGCGCCGGGTGGTCTCGAAGCCGTCGCCGACCTCGACGCCCTTGATCGCCTGGATGCTCATGAGCGCCTGCGCGAGCTTCGCGTCGAGGCGGCGGTCCCAGTGCACGTGCGAGCCGAGCCCCGGGGGCAGACCGTACGCGAGCACCTCGACGATGCCGCCGAGCGTGTCGCCGTCCTTCTTGGCGGCATCGACCTCCGCGACCATCCGCGCGCTCGTGTCCGCGTCGAAGCAGCGCAGCGGATCCGCGTCGAGCGCTGCGACGTCGTCGGGCGCGGGCAGCGGCGCGTCCTCCGGCACGCGCACGGGGCCGATCGACAGCGTGTGGCTCACGAGGCGGATGCCCAGCTCGGCGAGGAAGCACCGCGCCACGGCGCCGAGTGCGACGCGGGCGGCGGTCTCGCGGGCGCTCGCGCGCTCGAGGATCGGCCGTGCCTCGTCGAAGCCGTACTTCTGCATGCCCACGAGGTCGGCGTGCCCGGGGCGCGGCCGGGTGAGCGGGGCGCCGCGCCCGCGCGACTTCTCGGTGAGCTCGACGGGCTCCGCGCTCATCACCTCGGTCCACTTCGGCCACTCGGTGTTGCCGATGCGCAGGGCGATCGGGCTGCCCATGCTGAGGCCGTGGCGGATGCCGCCCGAGATCGACAGCTCGTCCTGCTCGAACTTCATGCGCGATCCGCGCCCGTAGCCCAGCTTGCGGCGCTGCAGGTCTTCCTGGATGGCGGAGGCCGTGACGGGGACGCCTGCGGGCAGTCCCTCCATGATGGCGATGAGTTCGGGGCCGTGCGATTCGCCGGCGGTCAGCACGCGGAGCATGGCCACTAGTCTCCCATGAGCGCGGAGCGCATCGCGGCCACGACCTCGTCCTCGCGGTCGAGGGGCGCCTCGGGGTCGCCCGTCGTGAAGATCCGCACCTGCAGAACCGCCTGATGCAGCAGCATCCCGAGACCCGAGTGCGCATCGCCGTCCGCCCAGCGTCGGGCGAGCGCCGAGGGCCACGGCGCGTACGCCACGTCGAAGAGCGGCCCTCCGGCCGCCGCGAGGCGGTCGGCCTGCGCACCGGGCAGCTCCGCCCCGCCGGGGAGCGTCGCGATGGTGAGGTCGACCGGCGCGTGCGGATGGTCGAACGACGACACCCGCACGTCGATCCCCGCGCGCTCGCCGATCGCCACGAGCGGCGCCGCGCGCTCGGCGCTGCGGGCGACGACGTCGACGCGACGCGCGCCCATCTCCCCCACCGCGACGAGCGCGGAGGACGCGGTCGCGCCCGCCCCCGCGATGCGCGCGGTCTCGAGCCGCCTGATGCCGAGCTCGTCGAGCGCGCGGACGATCCCGCCGACGTCGGTGTTGAACCCGAGCGGCCCCTCGCCGTCCCACTGCGCGATGCCCGGCAGGTCGGGTGACGGCGTGCCGAAGAACAACGTGTTGACCGCGCCCGTGAGCTCGGCGCGTCGCCCGCGCCACGCCGCCGCGCGGTGCGCCTGCTCCTTGAGCGGCATCGTCACGGCGAGACCGCGCCATGCGCGCTCCGCGAGAGCGGCGTCGAACGCGTCGCGGGAGACCCGCCGCCGCTCGAAGACCCAGTCGAGCCCGAGCACGCGGTACGCGGCCCCGTGGAGCTGCGGCGAGCGGCTGTGCGCGATCGGGTCGCCCCAGACCTCGAGACGGATCTCACTCACAGTAGGTCGAGTTCTCCTCGCTCGCCCTGCACCACTCCTGGAGGCGTGCCACGGCGGCCTCGTGCTCGGCGAGGGTGCTCGAGAACACGGTCTCGCCGGTGGCGAGGTCGACCGGCACGAAGTACAGCCAGTCCCCTTCCGCGGGCGAGATGGCCGCGGCGATCGCGGCCTCGCCGGGGAGGCCGATGGGTCCTGCGGGCAGCCCCTCGTGCACGTACGTGTTGTACGGGTTCGACGCGTCGGCGCGCTGCTCGTCGGTCGTCCACACGGTGTGGGTGCTGTCGGCGCCGTAGGCGACCGTCGCGTCGGACTGCAGGAGCATGCCCTGCTCGACGCGGTTGTAGAACACGCGCGCGATCTTGGGCATGTCGTCCTCGCCGCCGGCCTCGCGCTGCACGAGCGCGGCCATCGTGAGGATCTCGAAGCGGTTCTCGGGCGCGACGCCCTGTGCGTCGAGGCGCTCGAACATCTCGTCCACGAGCACGCGGATGACGTCGTCCGCGGTCGCGTCGGGATCGAACGTGTACGTCGCGGGGAACAGGTATCCCTCGATGCTCGGCGCCTCTTCGGGGATGCCGAAGCGCGTGTAGTCCTCCGCCGCGGCCTGGAGCTCCTCGAGCGGGATGTCGGTGACCTCCGCGATGTTCTCGAGCGCGTCGGCGGCGAAGCTGCCCTCCGTGATGAGCACCGTGTTCTCGAGGCGCGTCGCGGGGTCGTTCAGAGCCTCGAGCGCGGCAGCCGAGGTCATCTTCCTCTGCAGCTGGTACACGCCGGGCTGGAAGGTCGTCTCGTCGCCGGTCTCGATGAGGTGGCGGTAGAAGGAGTCGCTCTCGAGCGTGACGCCGGCCTCGTGCAGCGTCTGCGAGATGGCCTCTCCGGTGTCGCCCTCGGAGATCGTGACGAGCGCCTCGCCGGTCGCCTGCCCCTCCTCGTAGTCGTGCGGGCCGTCCCATCCCATCACCGACGCGATGCGCTCGCCGTATGCGCTCCAGACCCACAGACCGCCCGCGACGACGCCGCCGAGCAGGAGGAGGACGATGAGCGCGGAGATGAGGCAGCCGAGCCGGCTTCCCCTGCGCTTCGCCGGGCGCTCCGCGTGCTCGGGGGCGAACAGGTCCTCGAGGCCGGCCGGACGCCGGTCCTCGGGTGCGGGCTCCGCCGCCTGCCGTTCGGGGGCCGGAGCGGCGAGGGGCGCGGCGGCGCCCGCGACGTCGTGCGCCGCGGCGCTGGGCAGCTTGCGCCGCGCCTCCGCCGCGAGCTCGCGCTCACGGCGCTCGCGCCGGGTGAGGGCGCGCTCGGCGCGGGGATCGGGGGAATCGGGCATGCGGATGTCTACTCCAAACCGGTGCGGACGGCGATCCCGGGGGGGACCCCCGTCTGCTTCTCCGTGTCGACCGCGTGCTGCAGCAGCACGACCGCGGCGACCTGGTCGACAATGCTACGCGACCCCTTCTGGGATCGGCCGGACTGCCGCAGCGCCGTGTGAGCGCTCACGGTGCTGAGCCGCTCGTCGACCATGCGCACGGGCGCCGCCTGCGCGGTCGCGAGCTCGGCGGCGAAGTCCCGTGCGTCCTGCGTCGAGGGCGTGTCGTCGCCGCGCATGTTGAGCGGGAGCCCGACGACGATCTCGGCCGGCTCGTGCTCGGCCGCGAGCTCGACGAGCCGCGCGATCGAGCGGTCGTCGCGCGGCACGGTCTCGACCGGCACGGCGAGCATCCCGTCGGGGTCGCACCGCGCGACGCCGACGCGCGCCTTCCCCACGTCGACGCCGAGGCGGACGCCCCGGCGGAACCCGGTCATGCAGCGAGACCCGCGCGCACCGCGTCGAGCGCGGCCGGCAGGGCGGTCGCGTCGGCGCCGCCGCCCTGCGCCATGTCGTCGCGCCCGCCTCCGCCGCCGCCGAGAGCGGCGGCCGCGGCCTTCGCGAGCGCTCCGGCCTTCGCGCCGGCGCTCCGGGCAGCCTCGTTGGTCGCGACGATGACGACGGGCCGTCCCGACACCTCGGCGCCGAGGGCCACCACGGCCGCATCCGCCCCGAGCCGGTCGCGCACCTGCGTCACGAGGGCGCGCACGTCGTCGGGCGAGCCGACCGATCCGAGGGACTCCGCGACGACCCGGTAGGCGCCCGTGCGCACCGCGGCGTCCGCGAGGGCCGGCACGCGCTCGGCGAGGGCCTTCGCCTCGAACTGGGCGATCCGCTTCTCAGCCGCCTTGAGGGCGGCGGCGAGCTCGGAGACCCGCGCCGGCAGCTGCTCCTTCGGCGTCTTGAGGGCGGCCGTGAGCTCGTTCACGAGAGCGCGCTCGGCGGTCAGCTCGCGGAACGCGTCGAGCCCGACCAGGGCCTCGACCCGGCGGTTGGACGCGCCGACCGAGGACTCGCCCGTGATGCTGATGAGCCCCACCTCCGCCGACGTCGACACGTGCGTGCCGCCGCAGAGCTCGCGCGACCACGGTCCGCCGATGTCGACCATCCGGACCTTCTCGCCGTACTTCTCGCCGAACAGCGCCATCGCGCCCGCGGCCTTCGCCTCGTCCAGCGACAGCACGCGCGTGGTCACCTCGAGGTTGTCCCGCACGGCGTTGTTGGCGATCTCCTCGATCTCGCTCCGCGTGGCGGGGCTCAGCGCCTGCCCCCACGTGAAGTCGAAGCGGAGGTATCCCGCGCGATTGAGCGAGCCGGCCTGCGTCGCGCCCTTGCCGAGCGTGTCGCGCAGCGCGGCGTGCACGAGGTGCGTCGCGGAGTGCGCCTGCGTCGCGGCGCGGCGGTTCGCCGCGTCGACGACCGTCGTCGCGGGCTGGCCGACGCCGACCTCGCCGCGCGTGACCTCGACCGTGTGGCTCACGAGGCCCGCGACCGGGCGCTGGACGTCGAGCACCTCGAGCTCGAAGCCCGGGCCCACGATCGTGCCCTTGTCGGCGACCTGTCCGCCCGACTCGGCGTACAGCGAGGTCTCCGCGAGGATGACCTCGGCGATCTGCCCCTGGAGCGCCTGCGGCACGCTGAGGCCGTCGACGAGCACGCCGAGCACGGTCGACTCGGTCTCGAGATCGGTGTACCCCGTGAACCGGGTCTCGCCGAGCGCGCGGAACTCGCGGTACACGCCGACGTCGGCGATCGCGCGCTTGCGGGAGCGGGCGTCGGCCTTCGCGCGCTGCTTCTGCTCCTGCATGAGCGCGTCGAAGGCGTCGCGGTCGACGCCGAGTCCGGCCTCCTCGGCGATCTCGAGGGTGAGGTCGATCGGGAAGCCGTAGGTGTCGTGCAGGAGGAACGCCTCGGGGCCCGCGAGCGTCGTGCCGCCGGCCGCCTTCGTCTTCGACACGGCCGTGTCGAGGATGGTCGAGCCCGCCGTGAGCGTGCGCAGGAAGGTCTCCTCCTCGGCGAAGGCGTACGACGAGATCCGCTGCCAGTCGGCCTCGACCTCGGGGTAGCCGGCCTTCATGGCGTCGCGCGACGCCTCGAAGAGCGCGGGGAAGGTGGCCTCCTCGACGCCGAGCAGGCGCATCGAGCGGACCGTGCGCCGCATGAGCCGGCGCAGGATGTAGCCCCGACCCTCGTTCGAGGGCGTGACGCCGTCGCTGAGGAGCATGAGCGACGAGCGCACGTGGTCGGCGATCACGCGGAAGCGCACGTCGTCGCCGTGGTCGACCCCGTAGCGGCGGCCGGAGAGCTCGACCGCGCGGTCGAGCACGGGACGCACCTGGTCGGTCTCGTACATGTTCTCGACGCCCTGCTTGAGGAACGCGACGCGCTCGAGACCCATGCCCGTGTCGATGTTCTTCTTCGGCAGCTCGCCGACGATGTCGAACTCGGTCTTGGACCGCACGTTCTCGATCGCGTTCTGCATGAACACGAGGTTCCAGATCTCGAGGAAGCGGCTGTCGTCGACCGCGGGGCCGCCGTCGCGGCCGTAGGCGGGGCCCCGGTCGACGTAGATCTCCGAGCACGGTCCGGCCGGTCCTGGCTGGCCGGTCGTCCAGAAGTTGTCCGCGCGTCCGAGTCGCTGGATGCGCTCCGCGGGGATGCCGGCGACCTTCCGCCACAGCGCGGCGGCCTCGTCGTCGTCCTCGTACACCGTGACCCACAGGTCGCGCTCGGCGAACCCGAGCCCGCCATCCGCCTCGCTCGTCGTGAGGAGCTCCCACGCGTACGCGATCGCGCCCTCCTTGAAGTAGTCGCCGAACGACCAGTTGCCGAGCATCTGGAAGAACGTGCCGTGGCGGGCGGTCTTGCCGACCTCCTCGATGTCGTTCGTCCGGATGCACTTCTGCACATCGGCCGCGCGCGGGTACGGTGCGGGCACCACTCCCGTCAGGTACGGGATGAACGGCACCATGCCCGCGATCGTGAACATGATCGACGGGTCGTCGCTCACGAGCGACGCCGAGGGCACGATGGTGTGGTCGTTCTTCTCGAAGTAGTCGAGGTAGCGCTGCGCGATCTCCGCGGTCTTCATGAGGTGGGGATTCGTCCTTGCTGTACGTGCGAAAGCGGCCGCCGATCGGGCGGCCGCGGGAACGTCGAGGGTCAGGCGTCGACGGCGGCGCCGCGGCGGGCTGCCTCCGCGTTGTAGGCATCCGACATGCGCTCGGTGAACTCGTCGATGCGCGCGTCGATCGCCGCGAGGAGCTCGTGGCCGCGGGGGTCCTTGTTCATGAGGTGCGCGACGACGAGGCCGCCCCCGATGCCGAGCAGGAACCACAGCAGCTTCTTCATGTCATCCGTCCTCGCGCCCGTCGCGTCCGTCGGCGCCGCGCGTGCGGCGCGGCGTCCTCCCATCCTAGTTCCGAAAGGGAGCGCGAAAGCGAGAGGGCGCCGGGGCCGAAGCCCCGACGCCCTCCCGACGCGTGTCGCGATGCGCGATCAGCGCGCCGCGTAGTACTCGACGACGAGCTGGACGTCGCAGGTGACGGGCACCTCGACGCGCTTCGGACGACGCACGAGCTTCGCCTGGAGCTTGTCGAGCTCGACCTCGATGTAGCCCGGGACCGGGGGCAGGACCTCGGCGTGACCGCCGGCCGCTGCGACCTGGAAGGGCTCCAGCGCCTCGCTCTTGGCCTTGACCTCGATGGTCTGGCCCGGCTTCACGCGGAACGAGGGACGGTCGACGATCTTGCCGTCGACGAGGATGTGGCGGTGCACCACGAACTGGCGAGCCTGCGCCGTCGTGCGGGCGAAGCCCGAACGCAGCACGAGGGCGTCGAGGCGCATCTCGAGGAGCTCGACGAGGTTCTCACCGGTCAGGCCGTCCTGGCGACGGGCCTCGTTGAACGCGATGCGCAGCTGCTTCTCGCGGATGCCGTACTGCTCGCGCAGACGCTGCTTCTCACGCAGGCGGACGGCGTAGTCGCTGTCGGCCTTGCGCTTGGTGCGGCCGTGCTGGCCGGGGCCGTAGGGGCGCTTCTCGAGGTAGCGCGCGGCCTTCGGGGTGAGCGCGACGCCGAGCGCGCGCGAGAGGCGGACCTTGCGGCGGTCCTGGGACTTGGTGACCATGGTTTCCTTTCACGTGGCCGCGACTGTCGCGGACACACGGACGTACATCGCTCTTCTCCCGTTGTGGGCGTACGCCGGACTGCCCGGAGGAATGCGAAGAGGGATGTGCCCGGATTTCGAGCCGACTCAGCTTATCAGACCGCGCCGGCGAGGCCGCTCGGCGATCAGCCCTCGAGGATGCGGCGGATGCGCTCGAGCCGTGCCGACACCTCGCGCTCGCCGCCGTGGTTCGTCGGCTCGTAGTAGCGCGTGCCGACGAGCTCATCCGGCAGGTACTGCTGCGGCACGACGCCGACGTCGCTGTCGTGCGGATAGAGGTAGCCCTTGCCGTGCCCGAGGCGCTTCGCCCCCGCGTAGTGCGCGTCGCGGAGGTGCTTCGGCACGGGCCCCATCCGCCCGGCCTTCACATCCGCGATCGCCGAGCTGATCGCACGGTACGCGGCGTTCGACTTCGCCGCGGTCGCGAGGTAGATCGTCGCCTCGGCGAGCGGGATGCGCCCCTCCGGCATGCCGATGAAGGCGACCGCGTCGGCCGCGGCGACCGCGATCTGGAGCGCCTGCGGGTCGGCGAGACCGATGTCCTCCGCGGCGTGGACGACGAGGCGGCGCGCGATGAAGCGCGGATCCTCCCCCGCCTCGATCATCCGCGCGAGGTAGTGCACGGCGGCGTCGGGGTCGGAGCCCCTGATCGACTTGATGAACGCGCTGATGACGTCGTAGTGCTCGTCGCCCTGGCGGTCGTACCGCAAGAGCGCGCGGTCGACGGCCTGGGACACGTGGTCGGCGGTGATCAGGGGCCGGACGTCGGCGTCTCGCTCCTCTGCCGTCGCGCCGTCGTCCGCCGCCTCCGACGCGGCGACCCCCGCGCTCGCCTCGAGCGCCGTGAGCGCCCGTCGCGCGTCGCCCGACGCGAGCTGGATGAGCGCGGCGCGCGCCTCGGGCGCCAGCACGACCGCGTCGGCGAGTCCGCGCGCATCGGACACGGCGCGGTCGATGAGCGAGCCGAGGTCGTCGTCGGTGAGCGGCTGGAGCGTGAGGAGGAGCGAGCGCGACAGCAGCGGCGAGATCACCGAGAACGACGGGTTCTCGGTGGTCGCCGCGATGAGGATGACCCAGCCGTTCTCGACGCCAGGGAGGAGCGCGTCCTGCTGCGCCTTCGTGAACCGGTGGATCTCGTCGAGGAAGAGGATGGTCGACTGCCCGTACAGGTCGCGCTGATTGAGCGCCTCCTGCATGACCTCGCGCACATCCTTCACGCCTGCGGTGATCGCCGACAGCTCGACGAAGCGGCGGCCCGACGAGCGCGCGATGGCCTGCGCGAGCGTCGTCTTCCCCGTGCCGGGAGGCCCCCAGAGGATGACCGAGACGGTGCCGGGCTTGGTGGCGTTCGGATCGGCGAGGGCGACGATCGGCGAGCCCGGCCGCAGCAGGTGCGCCTGGCCGGCGACCTCGCTCAGCGACGTCGGGCGCATGCGCACGGCGAGCGGCGTCTGCCCCTGGAAGAGCGCGGAGGCGGAGGTCATCGTTCCAGGCTAGTCCGGACCGCCGACACCGGCCTGGGCCAGGGCGACACGGCACGGGTTTGGGAGCCCGCGGGGCGGCGGCGTAGTCTCTTGCCCGGCTCAGACCGTGAACGAAGGAGAATCCGTTGGCCAACGGGAAGAACCGTGCCGAGCGCGAGGCGCGTGAGCGCGCGCGTCTGTACGAGGCCCGCAGGCGTCTCCACGAGACGCAGGTCGCCCGACGTCGACGCGACAACGTCATCGCCCTGAGCACCGCCGCCGTCGTCATCGCGGGCGCCATCGCGGCGCAGGCGCTGTTCTACTCCGTCGGCCCCGGCGCACCGGAGCCGACCCCGACGCCGTCGCCGACCGGAACCACCGTCCCGGCGCCGCTCGAGACGCCCGAGGCCACGACGCCCGCCCCCTCGGAGACGCCCGCAGCGGAATGACGTCCGCCGCAGACCGCGGCCACGGCCCGTACTAGGCTGGGGCGCGTCCTGTTCCCCTCCCGCGGATGCCCGCGCAAGGAGATTCCTGTGTCGATTCCCGAGCACACCCCCCAGACCGACTCCACGCCCGAGGAGGCGGCCGTCGCGGCCGACGTCGAAGACACGACCGCCGACGCGGACGCGCTCACGGAGAAGGCCATCGCCGACAGCGCCGTCGTCGAGGCCGGCGAGGTCCCCGCCCCCGACGGCGATGACGCCGCGAGCCCGGCGGCTCCCGCCGACGAGACGCCCGCCGAGGACGCACCCGTTCCGGCGGACGAGACCCCGGCCGAGCCCGCGCCCGCCGCCGAGGCGCCCGCCCCCGTTCCGTCGCCGCGTCCGGGCCCTCCGGCTCCCGCGGCGTCCGCCGAGCCGACCGAGCCCGGCGCCGTCGTCGTCGAGGAAACCTGGGGCCGCGTGACCGAGAACGGCGTCGTGTCCGTCCGCGAGGGCGACCAGTGGCGCGTCGTCGGCGAGTTCCCCGACGGCACGCCGCAGGAGGCGCTCGACTACTTCGTGCGCAAGTTCGCCGACCTCGAGTTCAAGGTCGCGACCCTCGAGCAGCGCCACACGCGCGGCGGCGCCTCCGCGAGCGACCTGCGCGGTCAGGCCACCCGCCTTCAGAAGGACGTCGTCGGTGCGACGGCCGTGGGCGACCTCGCCGGCCTCGAGAAGCGGCTGACGACGCTCATCGAGGCGCTCGCCGAGGCGACGGCCGAGGAGGCCGCGGCCGCCCGCGCCGCCGTCGAGGCCGCGATCGTCGAGCGCACCGCGATCGTCGAGAAGGCCGAGGCCCTCGCGGCGCGCGATCCCAAGACGGTCCAGTGGAAGCAGGCGACGGCCGAGCTGTCCGACCTCTTCGCGGCCTGGCAGAACCACCAGCAGAACGGGCCGCGCCTGCCCAAGGCTCAGGCGCAGGCGCTGTGGAAGCGATTCCGCGATGCCCGCTCGACGGTCGAGCGTCAGCGTCGCGCGTTCTTCGCCGAGCTCGACGAGGTGCACAAGGCCGCGCGGGACGCGAAGAACCGCCTCATCGAGCGGGCCGAGGCGCTCGCGCCGCGCGGCGAGGAGGGCATCCCCGCCTACCGCACGCTCCTCGACGAGTGGAAGCGCTCGGGCCGCGCAGGCCGCAAGGCCGACGACGCGCTCTGGGCGCGCTTCAAGGCGGCCGGCGACGCCCTGTACCAGGCGCGCGCCGAGCGCGACGCCGCCGAGCAGGCCGAGTCGGCTCCCCGCATCGAGGCGCGCAAGGCCCTGCTCGAGGAGGCGAAGGTCGTCCCGGACACGAAGGACCTGACCGAGGCGCGCCGCATCCTGACGGGCATCCAGCGCCGCTGGGACGAGGTGGGCCGCATCTTCCCGCGCGACGTCGAGCGCGGGCTCGACGACCAGCTCCGCAAGATCGAGCAGGAGCTCAAGCAGCGCGAGGACCTCGACTGGAAGCGCAACAACCCCGAGACGAAGGCCCGCGCCAACGACCTCGGCAGCCAGCTCCGCGAGGCGATCGAGAAGCTCCAGGAGGAGCTCGCCGCCGCCGAGGCGAAGGGCGACCGCAAGGCGATCGCCGACGCCAAGGAGGCGCTCGAGGCCCGACAGGCCTGGCTGCGCGCGATCGGCGGCTGACCGCGCGCCGCAAGCGGCCCTCGTCCACCGGACGGGGGCCGCTTCGTCGTCCACAGGCATCCACGCGACCCCCGACGCGCGCGGGACACTGGCCCGCATGAGCCCCGCCGTCCTCTTCCCCGGGCGGCGCTTCAGCGTCGCGGAGCTGCGCGCGGCGTGCCTCGACGGCGAGCTCGTCCCGTTCGGGGAGGGCTTCCTGCCCGCGGACGCGCCCACCCCGCCGCTCGTCCGGGCCGCGGCGCTCGCGCCGCTTCTGTCGCCGAGCTGCGCGTTCGTCGGGATGGCGGCGGCCTGGATCCACGGGGCGACCGGCGAGCCGCCGGATCCGCTCGACGTGCAGCGCGCGGTCCCCTGGCGCATCACCCGCGTCGTCGATCGGCGTCTCCGCTTCCACGACCAGGAGCTCTCCCCCGCCGACGTCGCGCTCCTCGGCGACACCGCGGTCGCCACGCCGGCGCGCACCCTCGCCGACCTGGCGCGGGACGCCGCGCGTCCCGATCCGCGGGACCGCGGATCAGCCGATGCCGTGGCGCGCCTCGCCGCCGACGAGTCCACGCGGCGCGCGGCGCTCGCGTGGTTCCGCGCGCATCCTCGGCGCACCCACGCGGTCGCGGCCGTCGCCCTCCTCCACGAGCTCGGACCGGACGGCCGCGGCGCGGCCGATCAGGAGGACGTCACGCGGTAGACGTCGTAGACGCCGTCGATGCGGCGCACGGCGTTCAGCACGCGATCGAGATGCACCGTGTCGCCCATCTCGAACACGTACCGCGAGATCGCGAGGCGCTCGCGCGTCGTGGACACGTTCGCCGACAGGATGTTGACGTGATGCTCGCTGAGCACGCGCGTGATGTCGGACAGGAGGCCTGCGCGGTCGAGGGCCTCGACCTGGATCTGCACGAGGAAGACGCTCTTGGTCGTCGGCGCCCACTCGACGTCGATCATCCGCTCGGGGTTGTCCTTGAGCGCACGGACGTTCGTGCAGTCCGCGCGGTGCACCGAGACCCCCTGCCCGCGCGTGATGAAGCCGACGATCTCGTCCCCAGGCACGGGCGTGCAGCACTTCGCGAGCTTCACGAGGATGTCGTCGGCTCCGCGCACGAGGACCCCGGAGTCCCCGCCGTGCACCTTCCGCTGCGACGCGGTCGCCGGCAGGTCGAGCGGACCCGTGGCGGGCTCGACCGTCTGGTGCAGCGCGGTGACCTTCTCGAGCACCGACTGCGTCGAGGTATGCCCCTCGCCGACCGCGGCGTAGAGCGCGGAGACGTCCTCGAGGCGCAGCTGGTGCGCGACCTCCGCGAGCGAGTCCTTGAGGTTCTGCAGCGGCATGTTGTGGCGGCGCATCGCGCGCGCGATGGCCTCCTTGCCCTGCTCGATGGCCTCGTCGCGGCGCTCCTTCGTGAACCAGCCGCGGATCTTGTTGCGCGCGCGCGAGCTCTTGACGAACGCGAGCCAGTCCTGGCTCGGGCCCGCGTCGGGGTTCTTCGAGGTGAAGACCTCGACGATGTCACCCGAGTTCAGCTGGGAGTCCAGCGGCACGAGACGTCCGTTGACCTTGGCGCCCATCGTGCGATGGCCGATCTCGGTGTGCACGGCGTAGGCGAAGTCGACGGGGGTCGCGCCCGCGGGCAGTCCGATCACGCGTCCCTTCGGCGTGAAGACGTAGACCTCCTTCGCGCCGATCTCGAAGCGCAGCGAGTCGAGGAACTCGCCCGGATCCTTCGTCTCCGCCTGCCAGTCGCTCAGGCGCGCGACCCAGGCCATGTCGGTGTCGGACAGCCGCTCGTCGACCTGGCCCGAGGCCATCCGCTCCTTGTACTTCCAGTGCGCGGCGACGCCGTACTCCGCCTGCTGGTGCATCTCCTGCGTGCGGATCTGGATCTCGACCGTGCGCCCGCCCGGGCCGATCACGGTCGTGTGCAGGGACCGGTAGAGATTGAACTTCGGGGTCGCGATGTAGTCCTTGAAGCGCCCGGGAAGCGGCGTCCAGCGCGCGTGGATCGCGCCGAGCACCGCATAGCAGTCGCGCACGCTGCTCACGATCACCCGGATGCCGATGAGGTCGTAGATGTCGTCGAACTCGCGTCCGCGCACGACCATCTTCTGGTACACCGAGTAGAGCTGCTTCGGACGGCCGACGACGGTTCCGCGGATCCGGAGCTCGTGCAGGTCGATGCTCACGTCGTCGATGACGCGCTGCACGTACTGCTCGCGCTGCGGGGTGCGCTGCTTCACGAGGCTGTCGATCTCGTTGTAGATCTTGGGGTACAGCACGGCGAAGGAGAGGTCCTCGAGCTCGGACTTGATCGCCTGGATGCCCAGTCGGTGCGCGAGCGGCGCGTAGATCTCGAGGGTCTCCGTCGCCTTCTTCTTCGCCTTCTCGGGGGGCACGAAGCCCCACGTGCGCGCGTTGTGCAGGCGGTCGGCGAGCTTGATGACGAGCACCCGGATGTCCTTGGACATCGCGACGATCATCTTGCGGACGGTCTCGGCCTGGGCGCTCTCGCCGTACTTGACCTTGTCGAGCTTCGTGACGCCGTCGACGAGGAGCGCCACCTCGTCGCCGAACTCGGCGCGGAGGTCCTCGAGCGGGTACCCCGTGTCCTCGACGGTGTCGTGCAGCAGGGCCGCGGCGATCGCCTTCGGGCCGAGCCCGAGATCCGCGAGGATCTCGGCGACCGCGAGCGGGTGCGTGATGTACGGCTCGCCGCTCTGGCGCTTCTGGCCCCGGTGCTTCTCCGCCGCGACCTGGTACGCGCGCTCGATGATCGCGATGTCGCCGCGCGGGTGGTTCGCGCGCACCGAGGTGAGGAGCTTGGAGAGGTCGGCGTAGCGGGGTGCCCTCGAGAAGATCCGCGGCACGAGCCGGCGCAGGCTCGTCGGGCTCGAGATGCTGTCCGCCATCGCTCTCCTCCCGCGCCCGCCGGGCGTGGACATCATCCTACGCCCGGCCGGACGCGCGCCGGTGCGGGGGTCGCGGTCAAGCCCGGGCCTCGAGCACGCGCGCGTCGCGCTGCGCGATGGCGGGCTCCTTCTCGCGCATGAGCGAGTACAGCGGGGCCGACACGAACAGCGTCGAGTACGTGGCCACGATGATGCCCACGAAGATCGACAGCGAGATGTCGGAGAGGGTCTCCGCGCCCAGCCAGAACACGCCGATGAAGAGGATCGCGGCCACCGGCAGGGCGGCGACGATCGACGTGTTGATCGAGCGGATGAGGGTCTGGTTGACGCCGAGGTTCACCGACTCGCCGAACGTGCGGCCGGAGATCTCGCCGTCCTCCGCGGTGTTCTCGCGGATCTTGTCGAACACGACCGTCGTGTCGTACAGCGAGTAGCCGAGGATCGTCAGGAAGCCGATCACAGCGGCGGGCGAGATCGCGAAGCCCGCGAGCGAGTAGATCCCGATCGTGATGACGAGAACGTCGACGAGGCCGATGATCGCCGCGACGGACATCTTCCACGTGCGGAAGTAGATCGCCAGGATGACGAACGTCAGCAGGAGGAAGACGCCGAGACCCCACAGCGACTGGCGGGTCACGTCGGCGCCCCAGGTCGGGCCGATGAACGAGTCGGTCACCTCGGCCTGATCGACGCCGTACCCCTCGGCGAGGGCGGCCGAGACCTCGCGCGTCTCGTCCTGCGACATCTGCGAGGTCTGCACGCGGATGTCGGCGCCGCCGACGACCGTCACCTTCGCCTCGGCGTCCGGGACGACCGAGTGGACCGCCTCGGTCGCGATCGACTGGTCGGTGCTCGACGGCGCCGACACGGTGTACTGCGACCCGCCGGTGAACTCGATCGACAGCTCGACGCCGCGCACGAACGGCGCGAGCACCGAGAGCGCGATGAGCGCGATCGCGAGGATGAACCAGGTCCTGCGGCGGCCGACGAACGGAACCGACGCCTTGCCCGTGTAGAGGTCGTTGCCCCACTGTGCCATCGAGCGCATCAGACGTTCTCCTCCTTGCCGACGCGCTCGGCTGCGAGGCGCTCGGCTTCCTTCCGTTCCGCGATGGTCTGGCGTCGCTCCGCTTCCCCTCGCGCGCGCTGCGCGCGCGGCGCGACGGCGACGGGCTCGCGGAACTGGGCGCGCCCGCGGTACACGGCGCCGAGCGCCTCGGGGTCGAGGCCGGACAGCGGATGGCCGCCGCCGAAGAAGCGCGTGCGAGCGAGCAGCTGCATGACCGGGTGCGTGAAGATCACGAAGATCAGCACGTCGAGGACGGTCGTGAGCCCCAGGGTGAACGCGAAGCCCTTCACGGTCGCGTCGGCGAGGATGTACAGCACCACGGCGGCGAGGATGTTGATCGACTTCGAGATGTAGATCGTGCGCTTCGCGCGCGCCCAGCCGTCCTCGACCGCCCCGGTGATCGTCTTCCCGTCGCGCAGCTCGTCTCGGATGCGCTCGAAGTAGACGATGAACGAGTCGGCGGTGAAGCCGATCGTCACGATGAGGCCCGCGACGCCCGCGAGCGAGAGCCGGTAGCCGAGGCGCCACGAGAGGATGCAGAGGAGGATGTAGGTGAGCACCGCCATCACGGCGAGCGACGCGATGATCACGAAGCCGAGCGCCCGGTAGCTGATGGCGACGACGTACAGCGCGACGAGCCCGAGACCGATGAGGCCGGCGATGAGGCCGATCTGCAGCTGCTGCGAGCCGAGCGTCGCGGAGATCGTGTCGGACGAGACGACCTCGAAGCTGATCGGCAGGGCGCCGAACTTCAGCTGGTCGGCGAGGGTCTGCGCCGTCTCCTGCGTGATGCCCTGGCCCGAGATGCTCGGGCGCCCGTCGGTGATCACGGCATCCATGGTCGGCGCCGAGATGACCTTCCCGTCCAGCACGAACGCGAACATGTTGTACGGCTGGGTCTGGCCGTAGAGCGCCTGGCTGACCTCGCCGAAGGTCTCGGTGCCCTCCGCATCGAAGCGCAGCTGCACGGCCCACTGGCCGTTCTGCTGCTGCACGACCGCCTGCGCGTCGGTGATCGACGAGCCGTCCATCTCGAGCGGGCCGAGGAGGTACTTGGCCGTGCCCGACTCGTCGCACGCGATGAGCGGCTGATCGGGCGACGCCGCGGCCGGGTCGCTCGGCTGGGCGCAGTCGTAGGCGAGGTACTCCGCCTGGAGCCTCGGCGTGATCCACGCGGGGTCGTTGCCCGCGGTCGGCTCAGCCGTGGGCGTCGCGGGAAGCGACGGGTCGGGCGTCGGGTAGGGCGTCGTCTCGCCGTCCTCGCCCACGAACGTGTTGGAGGCCTGGTTGGCGTACAGCACCTTGCGCAGCTGCATCTGCGCGCTCGCCTGGACGCGCTCGCGCGTCGCGTCGTCGGCGACGCCGGGGATCTGCACGACGATGTTGCTCGCGCCCTGCGTCGTCACCTCGGCCTCGGAGACGCCGGATGCGTCCACGCGCTGGCGGATGATCGTCACCGCCTGGCGCATCTGCTCGTCGGTCGGGGTCGCGCCGTCGGTCTGCGCCTCGAGGACGATCTGCGTGCCGCCCTGGAGGTCGAGCGCGAGCTCGGGGACCCACGAGCTCTTCTGGAACACGTGCACGCCGAGCGCGTTGATGCCGAAGAGCACCGCGGTCAGCACGAGGAGGGCGGTGAGAGTGCGCAGCGCTCTGCGCACGGGTGAGGATGTCGCCACGGGACGTCAGCTTTCCGGTCGGCCGGCCGCCCCGCTCTCCGCGGGCCGGCCGGTCAGGGAGATGTCAGTTCTTGGGCTTGTCGTCGCCCGGGAGCTCGGTCGAGCCCGTGCCGTCGGCGTCCGGCGTGCGGTCGTCGGTCGTGGGCTTCTCGACGTCGGCGCCGCTGAGGTTGAGCAGCTCCTGCTCGGCGTCGGCCGGCTCCTCGTCCGCCGGAGCGTCCTCGTCGGCCGTCTCCGTGACGGCCGTCTCGGGAGCGAGGTCGATCGCCTGGGCGTGCACCTCGATCACGACGCCGGGGGCGATCTCGACCTCCGCGGGCTTCGTGAGGTCCTCGGGGTCGAAGGCGACGATCGTGCCGAAGAGGCCGCTGCGCGTCATGATGCGCGCGCCGGGCACCATCTGCAGCTGGCGGCGCTCCTGCTCCTCCTTCATCTTCTTGGTGCGGCGGCGCGAGCTGATGAACATGAACACCAGCAGCGCGGCCAGGACGACGAGGAGGAGGATATCCATGGAGGAAGCGCCTTTCAGACGTGCGTGAGCCGTCATCGGCTCGGGAGGGTGACGACGCCGGAGAGCCCGACGCGAAGTCTTCAGCGATTATAGGTCATCGAGTTTCAGCGGCGTCTGCCCGTGTGCGGCGTGGGCGACGCCGAGGTGCGCATAGGCCTCGGGGGTCGCGATCCGGCCGCGGGGCGTGCGCCCCATGAAGCCGATGCGGACGAGGTACGGCTCGACCACGCTCTCGACCGTGTCGGCCTCCTCCCCGACCGACACCGCGAGCGTGCCGAGCCCGACGGGGCCGCCGCGGAACCGCCGCACGAGCGTATCGAGCACCGCCCGGTCGAGGCGATCGAGCCCGATGCGGTCGACGTCGTACAGCTCGAGCGCGGCGCGGACGTCCTCGAGGGTCGCCGCCCTGCCGCCTGCACGCACGAGCGCGAAGTCGCGCACGCGCCGCAGCAGCCGGTTGGCGATGCGGGGCGTCCCGCGTGATCGGCGGGCGATCTCCTCGCGCTGCGGACCGGCGAGGTCCATCCCGATCACCCGCGCCGAGCGCGCGATGACCTGCTCGAGCTCCTCCGGCTCGTAGTACTCGAGGTGCGCCGTGAAGCCGAACCGGTCGCGCAGCGGGTTCGGCAGCATTCCCGACCGCGTCGTCGCGCCCACGAGGGTGAACGGCGCCAGGTCGAGCGGGATGCTCGTCGCGCCCGCGCCCTTGCCGACCATGATGTCGATCCGGAAGTCCTCCATCGCGAGGTAGAGCATCTCCTCGGCCGTGCGGGCCATCCGGTGGATCTCGTCGATGAAGAGCACCTCCCCCGGCACGAGGCTCGACAGGAGCGCCGCGAGGTCGCCCGCGTGCTGGATGGCCGGGCCGCTCGACATCCGCAGCGGGCGGCCGCTCTCGTGCGCGACGATCATGGCGAGCGTCGTCTTGCCGAGGCCGGGCGGTCCGGCCAGGAGGATGTGGTCGGCGGGGCGGTCCTGGATGCGCGCGGCGTCGAGGAGGAGCTGGAGCTGGCCGCGCACCTTGTGCTGGCCGACGAACTCCTCGAGGCTCGCGGGACGCAGCGCCCCCTCGATCGCGAGCTCGGTGTCGTCTGCGGGCTCGGGCGATGCGATGTCGCGCTCAGCCACGTGCGCCTCCAGGCTGCGCGGGGCCCAGCGCCGCGAGCGTGAGGCGCAGCAGCGCCTGGACCGAGGCGCGATCCGCGTCGGACGCGGTCTCCGCTGCCGCGGCCACCGCATCGGCGGCGACGCGCTCGGGCCATCCGAGCCCCGTCACCGCCTGCGTGACCTGCGACACGACGTCGTGCGGGGCGCCGCCGACGCGCGCCGCCGACGGCGCGGGGGCGGCGAGCTTGCCCTGGAGCTGCAGGGCGATGAGCTTGGCGGTCTTCGGCCCGATGCCGGACACCTTCCGGAACGGCTTGTCGTCCTCGTTCGCGACGGCCTCGGCGATCTGGTCGATCGTGAGGCCCGACAGCACGCCGAGCGCCGACTTCGGGCCCACGCCCGTCACGCCGAGGAGGATCGCGAACACCTCGAGCTCGTCGCGCTCGGCGAACCCGAACAGCGCGAGCTGATCCTCGCGGACGATGAGGTGCGTGTGCAAGAGGATCTGCTCCCCCGTCCGCGCGGTGCGGGCGACGTCGACGGGGACCGCCACGGACAGGCCGACGCCCCCGACCTCGACGATGACGCTGTCGGCGCCGGTGTGCAGCACGGTTCCGCGCAGAGACGAGATCATCCCTCCACCCTACGGTGCGTCGTACCTATGTTCGAGACGACACGCTCACCGCGCGACCGCGCCGCGCGTGCGCCGCTCCGCGGCCGCCCACGCCCGCTGGGCGGGGGTGAGCGCATCGGCCGTCGCCGCGGTCGGAGCGGGGCCGCCCCGCCATGCGTGGCAGAGCGCGAGCGCGAGCGCGTCGGCGGCGTCGGCGGGGCGCGGCAGCTCGTCGAGCCGCAGGACCCGCGCGACCATCGTCTGCACCTGGAGCTTGTCGGCCGACCCGTAGCCCGTGATCGCCGCCTTGACCTCGCTGGGCGTGTGGGTCGCTGTCGGCAGGCCGGCCTCCGCGGCGAGGAGCAGCGCGACGCCGGCCGCCTGGGCCGTTCCCATCACGGTCGAGCGGTTCTGCTGCGCGAACACGCGCTCCACGGCCACGACGTCGGGCGCGTGCGCGGCCAGCACCTCGCGGATGCCGCGCGCGATGATCGCGAGCCGCTCGGCCACGGTCGCGTCGACGGGCGACCGGACGACGCCCACGTGCACGAGCGCGGCGGTGCGATCGCGCTGCACGTCGACGACGCCCACTCCGCAGCGGGTGAGTCCGGGGTCGATGCCGAGCACGCGCATGCCTCCACGCTACGCGCCCGTGGCATCCGCCCCGGGACCCCGCGCCGGAACCCCTGCGGCGGATCCGTCCCCGCCGCCGACACGCCGGCCTCGGCGCCGAGAGTGCGGCCCGGCGCCGAGAGTGCGGCCCGGCGCCGAGGGTGCGCGCCCGCGCCCGGAGGCGCGCCGCCGCCGTGCCCCTGGGCGCCCAGGCGCAGTCTCGGCGCTGGTTCGCGGTCTCACGGGCGCGCGCCGAGCGCAGCGGGAAGCGTCATGAGCAGAGCGTCGCGGGGTGCGCGACGCTGCGGCAGCCCCACGGTGCGGAGCGCGGCGATCAGCTCCGCGGGCGCCCGCACCTCCGACCATCCCCACCGCACGACCTCGCCGCACTCGCGAAGGAAGCGCTCTCGCCGCTTCTCGGCGAGGATGGCCTCCGCGGGAGCGCCCCGCGAGCCGTCGTACTTGAGAGCGCCGTCCGCCTCGCCGGTGATGCGCTCCGCGCGCCACCGCATGTCGACGCGGAAGTCCCCACCGCGCGTCGGCACGACGACCTGGAGCTCGGGGACGTCGAAACCGGACCACGCCACGACGCACCGGCTCGCGCTCTCCAGCGGGGTCTCGGCGAGTCCGTCCGCGAATCGGATGGCCTCCTCCGCCTTCGCGCGGCCGCGGGCACCCCTCCACCGCGCGTTCCGTCGGAGCAGCTCGGCGCCATCCGGTGCGTCCGCGCGTCGCAGGAGCGCGTCGAGCATCGCCGTTCCGATGACAGGGTGCCGGAGGCGAGCGACATCGAGCGCGGTGTCGGCCGGGCCGACCGCCGTGACGCCCGCGGCGCTGACGAGCTCTCGCGGCCGGGCGCTCCGGTGCGCTCGGACTCCCGCGGTCGCGCGGGAGGTGCCGTTCGCCGTCAGCACGTGCACCTCGTCGGGGTGGCCGAAGACGGGTGCGCCCTGCAGAGCCGCCGCGGATTCGAGACAGAGGACGGCCTCGGGATGGAGGAGGGCGAAGGCGTGCACGCGCGCGAGGTAGCGCTCCCACGGTCTCAGCCCGCGATACGCCGCGGCCTCGGCGTACACCCCGCGGAAGAGGCGCACGAGCCTGCCCCGCTGCTGCGCGCGGTCGAGACGGACTTCCGAGTCGCGCGGCAGGAGCAGCGGAATCGGCGAGGGCAGGATCGGCGAGGGCAGGATCGGCGGAGAGACGAGCTCGGACATGACATCAGGCTCTGGTCTCGTCGACGCCGCATCCGCGCCGAGGCGCCGCTGTGGACGCGACGCGCCGGACGACGCACGACGTGCACACGGCGACACCCCGGCGCACAGGCCCCGTCGCGCGCTCGCGCCGTCGAGACAGCACGCCGGCGCCCGGCGACGGTGCGCGCGCCGAGAGACGCGGCAGGGCCTCCCCACTCGGCGCGAGGCCCGGATGAGCCGGGGTCGGCACGCGCGTTGACGCACGGACGGAAGCCCGCGCCGACGCACGGACGGAAGCCCGCGCCGAGGCGCGGACTCCCGTGTGGCGCTACTGCTGCGCGCGCTCGAGGACGAGCTCGCGCACGCGCGCGGCGTCGGCCTGGCCCTTCATGGCCTTCATGACGGCGCCGATGATGGCGCCCGCGGCCTGGACCTTGCCGTCCTTGATCTTCGCGAGCACATCCGGCTGCGCGGCGAGGGCGTCGTCGATCGCGGCCACGAGGGCGCCGTCGTCCGACACGACCGCGAGTCCGCGGGCGTCGACGACCTCCTGCGGGGTCCCCTCGCCCGCGATGACGCCCTCGAGCACCTGGCGCGCGAGCTTGTCGGTGAGCGTGCCCGCCTCGACGAGCCCCTGGAGGGCGGCGACGTCGGCCGGGGCCACGAGCTCGGCGGGCTCGCGGCCCTCCGCGTTCGCGATGCGGGTGATCTCGCCCGTCCACCACTTGCGAGCGGCCGCGGGCGAGGCGCCGGCGGCGACCGTGGCCTCGACCTCCGCGAGCAGCCCGCCGTTCGCGACGTCCTGGAACTCGAGGTCGGTGAAGCCCCACTCCGTCTTGAGACGACGACGGCGTGCCGCGGGCGGCTCCGGCAGCGCAGCGCGCAGCTCCTCGATGAGGGCCTCGGTCGGCTCGACCGGCAGGAGGTCGGGTTCCGGGAAGTACCGGTAGTCGTCGGCGTCCGACTTCGGACGGCCCGGCGAGGTCGTGCCGGTGTCCTCGTGCCAGTGCCGGGTCTCCTGGATGATCGTGCCGCCCTCGGCGAGGATCGCGGCCTGACGCCGGATCTCGTAGCGCACGGCGCGCTCGACCGAGCGCATCGAGTTCACGTTCTTCGTCTCGGTGCGGGTGCCGAGCCGCTCGGCGCCGCGCGGGCGGAGCGAGACGTTCGCGTCGCACCGGATGTTCCCGCGCTCCATGCGCGCCTCGGAGATGCCCAGGCCGCGCGCGATCTCGCGGATCGTCGCGAGGTACGCCTTCGCGAGCTCGGGTGCGCGATGCTCCGCCCCGAAGATCGGCTTCGTGACGATCTCGACGAGCGGCACGCCCGCCCGGTTGTAGTCGACGAGCGAGTACTCCGCTCCCTGGATGCGGCCGGTCGAGCCGCCCACGTGCGTGAGCTTGCCGGCATCCTCCTCCATGTGCGCGCGCTCGATCGGGATGCGGAAGACGTCGCCGCCCTCGAGCTCCACCTCGATCTCGCCCTCGTAGGCGATGGGCTCGTCGTACTGGCTGATCTGGTAGTTCTTCCCGAGGTCGGGATAGAAGTAGTTCTTGCGCGCGAATCGGCTCGACGGCGCGATCGAGCAGCCCAGCGCGAGCCCGAGGCTGATCGACGAGCGGATGGCCTCCGCGTTGACCGTCGGCATGGAGCCGGGAAGACCCAGGTCGACGGGCGCGACGAGCGTGTTCGGCTCGGCGTCGTGGAACGCCGAGTGGGCGGGGTTGCCCGCCTCGGAGAACATCTTCGTCTTCGTGTTGAGCTCGACGTGGACCTCGAGGCCGATCACCGGCTCGAAGAGCTCGAGGGCCTTGTCGAAGTCCATCAGCTTGTCCTTGGCCATCAGCGGGCCCCTCCTTCGAGCAGCGATCCGCCCAGTCGCGGCGCGCGGTCCAGCAGCGGGCCGCCCCACGCGTCGACGAGCAGCGCCTCTAGTGCGGCGCCGACGCGGTAGAGGCGGACGTCCTCGCGCGCCGGCGCGAGGAACTGGATGCCCGTGGGCAGCCCGTCGTCCGACGCGAGACCGGACGGGATCGAGATGCCGGGCACGCCCGCGAGGTTGGCGGGGATCGTCGTGAGGTCGTTGAGGTACATCGAGAGCGGGTCGTCGATCTTCTCGCCGATGCGGAACGCGGTCGTCGGCGCGGTCGGCGTCGCGATGACGTCGACGTCCGCGAACGCGCGCGCGAAGTCCTGCTGGATGAGCGTGCGGACCTTCTGCGCGCTGCCGTAGTAGGCGTCGTAGTACCCGGCGGACAGCGCGTAGGTGCCGAGGATGATGCGGCGCTTGACCTCGGGGCCGAAGCCCGCGTCGCGCGTGGCCGACATGACGTCCTCGACCGTCCCTCCGGGCACGTCGACGCGCATGCCGAAGCGCACGGAGTCGAACTTCGCGAGGTTGCTCGAGGCCTCGGCGGGGAGGATGAGGTAGTACGCGGCGACCGCGTACTCGAAGTGCGGGGCGCTGACCTCGACGATCTCCGCGCCCTGCGCCTCGAGCGTCTCGAGCGCCGCCCGGAACGACTCCGCGACGCCCGGCTGGAAGCCGCTGTCGGGAAGCTCCTTCACGACGCCGACGCGCAGGCCCTTCAGCACGTCGCCGCGCGCGCCCTCGCGGGCCGCGGCGGCGAACGAGGGCCACGCGTCCGCGAGCGACGTCGCGTCGTGCGGATCGTGCCCGCCCACGACGTCGTGCAGGAGCGCGGAGTCGAGCACCGTCCGGGTGACCGGGCCGATCTGGTCGAGCGACGATGCGAGGGCGATCGCGCCGTAGCGGCTCACGCCGCCGTAGGTCGGCTTCACGCCGACCGTGCCGGTGACGTGCGCGGGCTGACGGATCGATCCGCCCGTGTCGGAGCCGAGCGCGAGCGGCGCCTCGAAGGCCGCGACGGCGGCGGCGGACCCGCCGCCCGATCCGCCGGGGATGCGGTCGAGGTCCCACGGGTTGCGCGTGGGCCCGTAGGCCGAGTGCTCGGTCGACGAGCCCATCGCGAACTCGTCCATGTTCGTCTTACCGAGCGGCACGAGGCCCGCCGCGCGCGCCCGGGCGACGACCGTCGCGTCGAACGGCGACATGTACCCCTCGAGGATGCGCGAGCCGGACGTCGACGGCATGTCGGTCGTCACGAGCACGTCCTTGATCGCGAGCGGGACGCCCGCGACGGGTCCGAGCTCCTCGCCCGCCGCGCGACGGCGGTCGACGGCCTCGGCGGCCTCGAGCGCGTGATCGCTCACGTGGAGGAAGGCGTGCACGTCGCCGTCCACCTCGGCGATGCGGTCGAGGTGCGCCTGCGTGGCCTCGACGCTCGAGATCTCGCCCGCGGCGAGCTTCTCGGCGAGGTCGGCGGCGGTCAGTCGGATGATGTCGCTCACTGCTGCTCCTCGCCCAGGATGGCCGTCACGCGGAACCGGGCGCCGTCGGCGTCCGGCGCGTTCTGCAGCGCCTGCTCGGTCGTGAGCATGCGGCCGACCTCGTCGGCGCGGAAGACGTTCTGCATCGGGATGGGATGGCTCGTCGCCGGGACGTCGGAGGTCGCGACCTCGCCGACCTTCGCGATGTTGTCGACGATCGCGTCGAGCTCTCCGGTGAGGCGGGTCACCTCCTCGTCGTCGAGCTGGATCCGGGCGAGCACACCGAGATGGCGCACGAGATCAGGGGTGATTTCAGACACCCGACAAGTCTAGGCGGTGGCGGTCTGCGCTCCGGCTGCGCGCCTCTAGGCTGGAGGCGTGACGCAGCCGTTCGACCCGCCCCGTCCCTGGGTTTCCTCCTACGCGGAGGGCGTGCCCCACGATCTGCCTCCGATCAGCGGATCGCTCCTCGACCTCGTCGACGCCTCGGCACGGGACTTCCCCGGCGCCCCCGCGCTGCAGTTCTTCGGGCGCGTCGTGGACTACGCCGACCTCCGCGCCCAGATCGACCGGGCCGCCGCCGGCCTCCTCGCCCGCGGCGTCCGCAAGGGCGACCCCGTCGCGATCATCCTGCCGAACTGCCCGCAGCACATCGTCGCCTTCTACGCCGTGCTCCGGATCGGGGCCGTCGTCGTCGAGCACAACCCGCTCTACACGCCCCGCGAGCTGCGCAAGCAGTTCGAGGATCACGGCGCGAAGCACGCCATCGTGTGGAGCACCCTCGTCGACACCGTGCGCGCGTTCCCCGCCGACCTCGCCGTGAAGACGCTGATCTCGGTCGACATCACGTGCGGCATGCCGCGTCTCATGCAGCTGGCGCTGCGGCTGCCCGTGCCGAAGCTGCGCGAGACGCGTGCCCAGCTCACGACGTCCGTGCGGGGCGCCGACGCGTGGGAGGACGTCGTCCGGCACGACCCGCTGCCGGCGTCTCACCCGCGGCCCGCGACCGACGACCTCGCGATCATCCAGTACACGAGCGGCACGACCGGCGATCCCAAGGGCGCGGCGCTCACGCACCGCAATCTGCTCGCCAACGCCGCGCAGGCGCGCGCGTGGACGCCGGGCGTCGCGCGCGGCGAGGGCACGGTCGTGTACGCCGTGCTCCCGATGTTCCACGCCTACGGTCTGACCCTGTGCCTCACCTTCGCCATGTCGCAGGCCGCGCGCCTCGTGCTCTTCCCGAAGTTCGATCCCGACATGGTGCTCGCCGTGACGCGACGTCACCCCGCGACCGTGCTGCCCCTCGTCCCGCCGATCGCGGAGCGCCTGCTCAAGCGCGCGATAGAGAAGGGCGTGTCGCTCGCCGGGACGCGCATCGGCGTCTCGGGCGCGATGGCGCTCGACGAGCAGCTCGTCGTGCCGTGGGAGGAGGAGACGGGCGGCTACCTCGTCGAGGGCTACGGCCTCTCCGAGTGCTCGCCCGTGCTCATCGTCAATCCCGTCTCGGAGAACCGGAAGGCCGGCGCGATCGGCCTGCCGCTCCCGGGCACCGAGGTGCGGGTCGCCGACCCGGACGACCCGTCGCGCGATGCCGCACCGGGCGCCCCCGGCGAGCTGCTCGTGCGGGGTCCGCAGGTCTTCGGCGGGTACTACGGCCGGCCGGAGGCCACCGCCGCGGTCTTCCACGAGGACTGGTTCCGCACGGGCGACGTCGTCACGATGGACGAGGACGGCTTCATCTCGATCGTCGACCGCATCAAGGAGCTCATCATCACGGGCGGCTTCAACGTGTCGCCGACCGAGGTCGAGATCGCGCTCCGCCAGCATCCGTCCGTTGCCGACGCCGCCGTGGTGGGGCTGCCGAGCGCGCACAGCGGGGAGGAGGTCGTCGCCGCGATCGTCCTCGACGAGGGAGCCGAGGTCGACGAAGAGGATGTCCGGGCGTTCGCGCGCGGGATCCTCACGCCGTACAAGGTCCCCCGTCGGGTCTTCGTCGTCGACGAGCTGCCGACCTCGATGATCGGCAAGGTGCTGCGCCGCGAGGTGCGGGAGCGGCTCCTCGCGCTCACGTCGGGCGGCTGACCGGCCTCACTCCCCCAGCGCGGCGGGCCCCTCCGTCACGAGGAGGTGGAACTGCGCGGCGTCGATGATGCGCACGCCGAGCGCCTCCGCCTTCGCGAGCTTCGACCCCGCCCCCGGCCCGGCCGCGACGAAGTCGGTCTTCTTGCTCACGCTCGACGCGGCCTTCCCCCCGGCTCGCATGATCGCCTCCTGGGCGCCCTCGCGCGTGTACCCCTCGAGGCTGCCGGTCGCGACGACCGTGAGACCCGAGAGCACACCGCCCTCCGCCTCGGCCGCCCCGGGCCCCGGATGGCCGGGCGTGTGGAAGCGCACGCCCGCCGCCGTCCACCGGTCGACGATCTCGCGATGCCAGTCCACATCGAACCAGTCCAGGAGCGAGTCGGCGATGATCCCGCCGACGCCGTCGACGGCGGCGAGCTCGTCGCGCGATGCCGCGCGGATCGCATCGAGCGAGCCGAACCAGCCGGCGAGGGCGCGCGCGGCGACGGGGCCCACGTGACGGATGTTGAGCGCGACGAGCAGGCGCCACAGCTCCTTCGTCTTGGCCTTCTCGAGCTCCTCGAGGAGCTTCTCGGCCTGAGCGGACGGGTGGAGCACGACGTGGTCCTTGCGGACGCCCGCCGCTCGCCGCTCGGACGGCGTCGCATCCTCCCAGCCCGGCGGGTAGGTCAGCTCCCGCCGCTGGAACGGGGCGCGGCGCACGAACTCGCCGGTCGCCTCATCGACGCGCTTCTCGCCGGTCTCGGCGTCGCGCACGATCACCTCGATCGGCACGAGCTGCTCCATGGTGAGCTCGAACAGACCGGCCTCGGTGCGCAGCGGCGGCTCCGCGGGAACGGACGGCTGGGTGAGCGCCGCCGCCGTGACCTCGCCGAGCGCCTCGATGTCGAGCGCGCCCCGCGAGCCGATGTGCTCGACGCGACCGCGCACCTGGGCGGGGCAGTCCTTCGCGTTGGGGCACCGGAGGTCGATGTCGCCCTCCTTCATGGGGCGCAGCGGCGTGCCGCACTCGGGGCACGTCTCGGGCATGACGAACGCCCGCTCCGAGCCGTCGCGCAGCTCGGCCACCGGGCCGAGCACCTCGGGGATGACATCTCCCGCCTTGCGCAGCACGACGGTGTCGCCGATCAGCACGCCCTTGGCCTTCACGACGTCCTGGTTGTGCAGCGTCGCCTGGCGGACGACGCTGCCCGCCACGAGGACGGGCTTCATGACGGCGTACGGCGTCGCGCGCCCTGTGCGCCCCACCGAGACCACGATGTCGAGGAGCTCGGTGTTCACCTGCTCGGGCGGGTACTTGTAGGCGATCGCCCACCGCGGTGCGCGGCTCGTCGCTCCGAGCTCGTCGTGCAGGGCGAGCTCGTCGACCTTGATGACGATGCCGTCGAGCTCGTGCTCGACCGAGTGCCGGTGCTCGCCGTAGTGCGCGACGAAATCCAGGACGCCGTCCACGTCGTCGGACGTGCGCAGATACGGGCTCGTCGGCAGACCCCACTCGGCGAGCAGGCCGTAGACCTCGCTCTGCGACGCGACCGGCGGATCGGGCCACGCGCCGATCCCGTGCACATACAGCCGCAGCGACTCGATCCGCGCGATGCCCGCTTCGAGCTCGAGACCATCCTTCTTGTCGAGCTGCTGCCGGAGGCCGCCGCTGGCGGCGTTGCGCGGGTTGGCGAACGCCGGGAAGCGCCGGTCGGCGCTGCGGCGAGCCTTCTCCTCGTCGAATCCGGGGCGCGCCGCCGCCTCGGAGACGACGCGCTCGCGCAGGCGGGCCTGCAGCGCGTTCAGCTCCTCGAACGCCGCGACCGGGATGAACACCTCGCCGCGCACCTCCACGAGCGGCGGATGGCCCGTCCCCGAGAGCCGCTCGGGGATCCCGGCGACCCGCAGCGCGTTGACGCGGACATCCTCGCCGACGCGTCCGTCGCCGCGCGTGGCCGCCGAGGTGAGGACGCCGTGCTCATAGCGCAGCGCGATCGCCAGCCCGTCGATCTTGAGCTCGGTCAGCCAGCGCACGGCGCGCCCCGCCGACGCCTGGGTCTTCGCACACCACTCCGCGAGCACCTCGAGGGAGAAGACGTTGTCGAGGCTCAGCATGCGCTCGGCGTGCTGGACGGGCGCGAGCATCGTGGCGTCGGCCGCGCCGACGGTCTGGGTGGGCGAGTCCTGTCCCTGCAGCTCCGGATGGCGCCGCTCGATCGCCTCGAGCCGCTGCAGCCATCCGTCGTAGGTCGCGTCGTCGACGAGGGCCGCGTCCTCGCCGTAGTACGCGTCGCGTGCGCGGAGGATCTGCTCGGTGAGGGTCGCCGCCTCGGCGCGCGCCTCGTCGAGGGTCAGGTCGGGGAGCTCGAAGTCGCCGTCGGTCACGCTCTCAGTCTAGGAACCGGGTCGGACATCCGCGGCGTGTCACGCCTCGACGGGCACGGCGCTCACGGTCCGGTCGATCGTGCACTGGCCGACGACGCGCGTGCCGTCGTAGATGACGGCGGTCTGACCGGGCGCGACGCCGTCGAGGGGCGCTTCCGGCGTGACGACGAGCTCTCCCCCGCGCACGACGGCGATGGCGGGGACCGGGTCGGCGTGCGCGCGGATCTGCACGTCGCACGCGAACGGCTCGTCGGGCGTCTCGGGCGCCGCACCGGCCCACGTGTAGCGCGCGCCCGCGATCTCGGCGGTCGCGAGCGCCTCCTTCGGGCCGACGACGACCTCGTTGGACACCGGGCGGACCTCGAGGACGAAGCGCGGCTTCCCGTCGGGTGCCGGCACGCCGAGCCGCAGCCCCCTGCGCTGCCCCACGGTGAACGCGTGCGCCCCCTCATGGCTGCCGACAACCGAGCCCGTGCGGTCGACGATGTCGCCGGGAGCCGCCCCCATGCGCTCGGCCAGGTAGCCGCGGGTGTCCCCGTCGGGGATGAAGCAGATGTCGTAGCTGTCGGGCTTGGACGCGACGGAGAAGCCGCGAGCCTCGGCCTCGGCGCGCACGAGCGCCTTCGATGGCGTGTCGCCGAGCGGGAAGTACGTGTGCGCGAGCTGCTCGGCCGTGAGCACCCCGAGGACGTAGGACTGGTCCTTCGCCTCCTCGCTCGATCGGTGCAGCTCGAGGCCGCGCGGCCCATCGCGCAGGATCGCGTAGTGGCCCGTGCAGACAGCGTCGAAGCCCAGCTCGAGCGCGCGATCGAGGAGAGCGGCGAACTTGATGCGCTCGTTGCAGCGCATGCACGGGTTCGGGGTGCGCCCCGCGCGGTACTCGCTCAGGAAGTCGTCGATGACGTCGTCGCGGAACCGCTCGGAGAAGTCCCACACGTAGAACGGGATGCCGAGGCGGTCGGCGACGCGCCGCGCGTCCATCGCGTCCTCGATGGTGCAGCAGCCCCGGCTGCCGGTGCGCAGGGTGCCCCCGGCACGCGAGAGCGCGAGGTGCACGCCGACGACGTCGTGGCCGGCCTCGACGGCGCGCGCAGCGGCGACCGCGGAGTCGACTCCGCCGCTCATGGCCGCCAGGACGCGCATGCCCTCCAGTCTACGAGCGCCCGCCTGAGGAGGGGCCAGAGCGTGCGACGAGGCGGCGGTACGCCGCGGGCAGCGCCGTCGCGATCGCCTCCGCGTCGGCCTCGACGGAGGTGCGCCCGAACGAGATGCGCAGGACCTGCCGCGCCTCCTGCTCGGTGCGGCCCGTCGCGAGCACCACGTGCGAGGGCTCGCTGACGCCCGCCTGGCACGCCGACCCCGTCGAGACGGCGATCCCCACCTGGTCGAGCAGGAAGAGCATCGACTCCCCGGCCGCGCCGGGGAGCAGGAGATGGAGGGTGGAGGGAAGTTGGTGCTCCTCATCTCCCAGCACCACCGCCTCCGGGAGCTCGGTCCGCAGGCGGCCGACGACGCGGGCGCGTAGCCTCTCCATCCGGATGGTCTCGGTCTCGCGCTCGCGCTCCGCGAGCTCCACGGCGACCGCGAGGGCCGCGGCGCCCGCGACGTCCTGGGTCCCCGAGCGCAGCGCGCGCTGCTGCCCGCCGCCGTGGAGCAGAGCGTGCGGCGCAGCCGCGCGCGAGACGACGAGCGCGCCTGTGCCGACCGGCGCTCCCACCTTGTGGCCGGAGACGCTCAGCGCGACCAGTCCGCGCGCGCCGTCGACGGAACCGCGCCACGCGCGGAAGTCGACCGGGAGGTGCCCGAGCGCGGCGACCGCGTCGAGGTGAAGGGGCACGCCCGCCTCCGCCGCGCCCGCGCTCAGGGCGGGCGCATCCTGCACGGTTCCCGTCTCGTTGTTCGCGACGAGCGCGGTCGCGAGCGCGACGCGCGGATCGGCGGCGACGCGCGCGAAGGCCGCGGGATCGATGCGCGCACGGTCGTCGATCGGGACCGGCGCGACCTCGGCGCCCTCGACGCGTCGAAGCCAGTCCACCGTGTCGAGCACGGCGTGGTGCTCTCCGTCTGGCAGCACGATCACGTCGCGCCCCTCCGCGCGCGCCCACCAGAGGCCCTTGAGGGCGAGGTTGACGGACTCGGTCCCGCCCGAGGTCAGGACGACCTCGATCGGCTCGCATCCGAGTGCGCGCGCGATGCGCTCGCGAGCGTCCTCGAGCGCGCGTCGCGCGCGCTGCCCCGCGCCGTGCACGGATGACGCGTTGCCCACGAGCGCACTCGCCTCGATCCACGCCTCGCGCGCCTCGGGACGCAGCGGCGTGGTCGCGGCGTGGTCGAGGTACGAGCTCACAGCGACCGCGCGGTCAGAACAGCAGCGAGCTCAGGCGCCCGCGCGCGCGGACGACCCGCGCGTCGGTGGCTCCGATGACGCCGAAGAGCTCCACGAGGCGCTCCTGCACGGGGGCGCGCCGATCGGACGGGAGCGCTGCGAAGAGGTCCAGCAGCCGGTCGAAGGCGTCGTCGACGTGCCCGCCCGCGACGTCGAGGTCCGCCACGAGGAGCTGGGCATCGACGTCCTCCGGCGCCGCGGCGGCGGCTGCGCGCGCCGCGTGGAGGTCGACGCCCTGGATCCGGTGCAGCAGCCGCACCTGCGCGAGGCCGGCCGAGGCCTCCGCGTCGCGCGGGTTCTCCTTGAGCGCGCGCTCGTAGGCGTCGGCGGCGCGGGTGTAGTCGCCCGCCTCGATCGCGTCGAACGCCTCCTGGTGGAGCGGCGGCAGGGCGGGCGCGGCCGCCTCGTCCGCCGGCGCATCGCCGTCGGACGGCACGGGGACCGTCCCGGTGACCCCGTTCTGCGCCGCGAGCTGCAGCAGCTGCGCGAACACCTGGCGCACCTGCTCCTCCGGGACGGCGCCGGTGAACAGCGGGACGGGCTGTCCGGCGACCAGGGCGACGACCATCGGGATCGACTGCGCGCGGAACGCCTGCGAGAGCTGCGGGTTCGCGTCGACGTCGACCTTCGCGAGGACGAGCCGGCCGCCGTGCTCGACGACGACCTTCTCGAGAACGGGGCTCAGCTGCTTGCAGGGGCCGCACCACTCGGCCCACAGGTCGACGACGACCGGCACGCGCTGGGAGAGCTCGAGGACCTCGCCGAAGGTCGCGTCGGTGACATCGAAGACGAGCGCCGGCGCCGGCGCGCCGGGCGCTCCGCCCGCCGGGGGCGACGCGGGCGCGGCCGGGCGGTTCTTCAGCGTCGACAGGTCGACAGCGCCGCGCAGCACGGCGCCGGGGGCGACGTCACTCATGGATCACCTTCCGAGACGGGGATGGGGAGACTTCGAGCCTATTCGCCTTCCGGGGCGTCGGCGTCGCCCTCCGAGGCCTCGGCGTCCTCGGGCTCGGGCAGGAGCTCGGCCGACTGGATGGCGGACGTGTAGCCGAGCAGGCGGATCCGCTCGTCCGACCCCTGCGCGGGCACGAAGAAGAAGAGCTGATCGGTGTAGCGCGTCTCGACGCCCGTGGGCGACTCGGTCTCCCCCGTGAGGAAGGAGAGGGCCGCGTCATCCTCGAAGCGGATGACGGCGTCCTCGTTCGTCGGGCGGACGGTCTCGGTCTCGTCGACGCCGACCGCGACGATCGCGCCGCTGTCGAGCGTGGCCAGCGCGATCGGAGGCGTCGGGTTCGCCCCCTGCGCGTACTCGATCGTGCCCGTCTCGGCGCCGGTCTCGTTGAAGCTGTCGATCGTCGCCTGGCGCTTCTCGGCCACGGCGGTCAGGAAGCCGTCGTTCGAGATGTCGAAGAGATCGGCGTACTCGCTCTCCTCGCCGCGGCCGATGATGTCGGCGTAGGCCGCCGCCACCTGATCGGGCGCCAGCGCGAGGAACGGCGAGTCGGGGGCGACGAGCGCGGCACCCAGCCACGCGGGCGCGAGCTGCGGCGTCTCGGCCGCCGCCTCGAGGTTGGCGAGGTAGGTGACCCGGTAGCGCGACCACGGGTCGTCCTGCGTCATCGAGAGGATCGTGGGGGCGACCGTCGTGTCGTCCTCGTCGGCGACGATGAGCAGCGCCGTCCGCGGCCATCCCTCGACGGCCTGCGGCAGGACGATGCTCGCGGGGCCGGTCGGGATCGAGACCGCCTGCGGGTAGTCCTCGATCTCGGCGCGGAGCCGGTAGTTGACCTCGCGCGTCTCGAGCGCGAGGCCCGAGAGGCGGTGCGAGGCGAGGTCGATGTCGAGGCTCTCGTCGGCCGCGGCGACGGTCTCCGAGATCTCGCCGACAATGCGGTCGGCCTGGGCCTCGGTGAGGGAGGACGGCTGCTGATCGGGCGCGAGCGTGGCGGTCGCCGTCGGGGTCGGGGTCGGCGTCGGGGCGCCGCCGAGCTCGGGCCACGAGTCTGCCGTGCACCCTGCGAGCAGGCCGACGGAGAGGCCGAGTGCGGGCACGGCGACGAGCGCCCGCCGACCGCGGCGCGACGTCGAGATGACGCCCTTCGATGCGCCGTCGTCGTCTCCCTCGGCAGGAGGAAGGGCCGGGCCCTTGCGGATGGGGCCGCGCCGGCGTCGGGTGTGGCGCAGCGCCAGGATGTACAGCACGAGGCCCGTCACCAGGAAGATGCCGCCGAGGACCATGAGCGGCCCGAACCAGGGGGTCTTCTGGTCGAGCGGCCACACGATCGACACGTCCGACGGCGCCGGCTGGCTGCCGTCGACCGCGACGAGCATGCTCATCCCCTCGGGGAGCTGATCCGTCCGGACGATCTCGTCCTCGGCGGTCTGCTCCTCGATCCAGAGGTCGGATCCCTGCGGGTTCCGCCCCTCGGTGCCGTCGGTGGGCTCGACCTCCGGCTCGACGACGCTCGTCACGAGCTCGTCGCCGTCGCCGGCGCTCACGCGGTTGTAGCGCTGGTCCGAGAGCCACGCCTCGAGATCGGCGGTGCGGCCGTAGGCCGTGTAGAGGGGGCCCTCTCCCCGGACCGTGAGGGTCTGCGCGCCGGGGCGCAGCGCGAACGCGTCGCCGTCGATCACGAGGTACGGCAGCTCCTCGTCGACCGAGACGGTCTGCTCGGCGGACTCGGGGCCCAGGAACACGGTGCGCTGCGCCAGTCCGGCGCCGAACGACGCCGCCGCGAGCACGAAGGCCAGAACCGCCCACACGAAACGCACGAAATGACTCCTCGCCGACCCGCGCGAGGGCGGCGGGTCTCGACATCCGACTGCTCAGGTTAGCGAATCGAACTGAAAGGCGCCCACGAGCAGGTCGCTCTCGGGCGCGGCGCCGACGCACCCCTATCCTGGCGAGAGGCCCGCGGCGCGCAGCCGTCGGCCGGGAGAAGGGCGCGTATGAAGATCCACAACCCGTTCCGGCTCGCGCTCGTCGCGACGCTCGGCGTCGGCCTGGGGCTGCTGCTCATCGAGGGCCTGCAGTCGCTCTCGACGATCATCCTCTACGTGGGGACGGCGCTGTTCATCTCGCTCGGCCTCGACCCCGTGGTCTCGTGGCTCGAGCGCCGCCGCCTCCCGCGCTGGCTGGCCGTCACGATCGCGATCCTCGCCGTCCTCGGGCTCTTCACCGGGATCGTCCTGATCATCCTGCCGGTGCTCGTCGATCAGATCGGGCAGCTGGTGGGCCAGATCACGCTCATCGTCAACCGCGGGACCTTCCTCGACGATCTGCGCGAGTGGTCGCTCGTGACCTTCCCGACGCTCGAGATCGACACCGTCCTCGACTTCGTGAACGACTGGCTCACGAGCAACATCGACACGATCAGCGAAGGCGTCGTGGGCGTCACGCTCAATGTCGTCCAGGGTCTCTTCGGCGCGTTCATCGTGCTCATCCTGACGATCTACCTCACGGCGTCGACCCCGTCGCTCAAGTCGGCCCTCTACCGCATGGTGCCCGCGTCGAAGCGCGAGGGCTTCACGAACATCGCCGAGCAGATCACCGACTCGGTCGGCTACTACGTCATGGGCCAGATCACGCTCGCCGCGATCAACGGCGTGCTCAGCGCGATCTTCCTCACGATCATCGACGCCCCCTACCCGACCGTCCTCGCGGTCGTCGCTTTCCTGGGCTCGATGATCCCGCTCGTCGGCACGATCTCGGGCTCGACGATCATCGCTCTCACCTGTCTGATCCCCGGACTCGGCTCCCCCACGACGGCGATCATCGCCGCCGTCTACTACCTCGTGTACATGCAGATCGAGGCGTACGTCCTGTCTCCCCGCATCATGAGCCGGGCGGTCTCCGTCCCCGGCGGCGTCGTCGTGATCGCGGCGCTCGCGGGCGGCGCGCTGCTGGGCCTCCTCGGCGCGCTCATCGCGATCCCGGTGGCCGCGAGCGTGCTGATCATCTACCGGCAGGTGCTCATCCCGCGCATGAACGCGCGCTGATCAGGCGTCGGGCCACTCCGTCGGCAGGGGGGCCGCGGCGGGATTCACGACCTCGACGATCTCGTTCAGCACGCGCGCGGTCTGCTTCTCACCCACCCACAGGTGCTTGCCGCCCTCGACGGGCACGAGCCGGAGGTGCGGGATGAGCGCGAAGCGCTCGGCGGCCTCCGCGGGGCGGAGGTAGTCGTCGAACTCGGGGATGAGCGCGACGAGCGGCCGGGGGTCGCCCTGCCAGGCGCGCAGGTCGTCGTCCCCGGCCCGGTGCAGCGGCGGGGAGAGCAGGATGGCGCCCTCGATCGGATGCGGACGGCCGTGCTTGAGCGCGACCTCGGTCCCGAAGGACCATCCGAGAAGCCAGGGGCGGGGAAGACCGCGCTCTGCGACGAGGTCCATGGCGGCCGCGAGGTCGGCCGCCTCCGCGACGCCGTCTCCGAAGGCCCCCTCGCTCGTACCGCGCGGGGACGTCGTCCCTCGTGTGTTGAAGCGCAGGACAGCGAGGTCCGCGAGCGCGGGGAGGCGCGCTGCGGCCTTCCGGATGATGTGCGAGTCCATGAAGCCGCCCGCCGTGGGCAGCGGGTGGAGCGTGACGAGGGTCGCGACCGGCTCGCGCTCGAGCGGCGTCGCGAGCTCGCCGACGAGCGTCAGCCCGTCGGACGTGCGCAGCTCGATGTCCTCGCGGCGCGCGGGCAGCAGGGCGGCTCCGCGGATCTCCATCCGGTCCTCCTCAGAACAGCTTCCAGCAGTGGGTGTGCCAGTGACGGCGCGCCGCGAGATCCGCCTGGGGGCCGAGGACGCCGTCCTCGCGCCACACCACGACGTGCGCGGCGCCGATCTCGATGAGGTTCGCGCAGCCGGGGCAGGCGTACGTCTTCTCCGAGCGGCCGGGACCGACCGGCTGCACCGACCACTCGTGCCCGCGCCGGAACTCCGTGCGACGCCAGCCGGCGATGAGGCGGTCGAGCGAGGCGTCGCCGCCGCTGTCGCGCCGGCGGCGGTTCGACCGCGGCACGGCTCAGTACCAGCCGACCGACTCGGAGTGCCCCCACGCGCCGCAGGGCGTGCCGTAGCGGCCGCCGATGTAGTCCAGCCCCCACGCGATCTGCGTCGCGGGATTCGTCTGCCAGTCGGCGCCGTGGCTCGCCATCTTGCTGCCCGGGAGCGACTGCGGGATGCCGTAGGCGCCGCTGGACGGGTTGTACGCGCTCACGTTCCACCCCGACTCGCGGTTCCAGAGCGCGACGAGGCAGGCGAACTCGCTGTCGTTCCAGCCGCGGCCGGTCACCATCTCGTAGGCGATCGCCTGCGCGGTGCCGGGGTCGGGTGCGACGAACGGCGCGGCCCAGCTCTCCTGCTGAGGGGCCTGCTGGCCGCCCTCGGGGACCTCCGCGACCTCGGGGGTGGGCGTCGGCGTGGGGGTCGGCTTGACGTACACCTCGTAGGCGCCGAAGTCGAGGCTGCCCGCGTGCGCGAGGTCCGCCGCGGCGATGTAGACCTGCGCCTCGTCGGCTGCCGTGGCGAACGACGACATCCCCTCGGTCGCCTGCTCGGCCTGCGCCATCGAGGCGCCGGTCGTGACGATCGTGCCGCCCAGGAGGCCGAAGGCCGCGAGCCCCGCGAGCACCGACATCACGCGACGGCGGGGCGTGCGCTCGTGCGTCGACGTCTGCAGGAGCGCCGCGTGCTGGGTCGCGATGGCGCGCGCCTCGCGGCGCGTGAGGGCTCGGGTCTGCTCGGGTCCGGAAGTCACAGTTCCTCGAGTCTAGCGTGTGTTATGCGACTGTGACATACCCGGCCCCCGGGTGGTCAGCGCACGGCGAGCATGATCTCGATGACCGCGTCCAGGACCGCGTCGACCTGCTCCTCGCGGTAGCCGTCGCGCGTCATCCGGAACGCCGTCTGGCGGATCTGCTCGACCGTGAGCGGGGCGCCCTGCGCGAGGTAGGCGACGATGCGATCGGCCACGAGGTCGACCTCGGAGCGGGCGTATCCGTACCGCAGGAGGCCGACGCGCGCGAAGCGCTCCCCCTCGGGCCGCTGGAGTCGGTCCAGCACCACCTGCGCCTCGCGGCGGGTGCGCTCGACCCAGGCGTCGGCGCCCTCCGTCCTGACGGCGCGCTCGCGCTCCCGAGCGGCGAACGCGTCCTCGACTCGGGCGAGGGCCGCATCGACCGCGGAGATCCGGTATCCGCCGCGCACGAGCGGGAAGGCCGCCGAGCGCACCTGCTCGGCATCGAGCTCGTCGTCCCCCTGCTGCTCGAAGGCGGCACGGGCGCGAGCGAGGAAGGCATCCACCGCGTCGCGCTGGTAGCCCTTCTCGCGGCCCGTCGCGAGGGGGAACGGCAGGGTGGTCGAGGAGTCCGTCACGATACCGCCAGAGGTGAGAGGAGGAAGTGCAGGGCGAGCGTCGCCACCGCCGACGGCAGGATGCTGTCGAGCCGGTCGAGCACTCCGCCGTGGCCGGGGAGCGCGGACGACATGTCCTTGATGCCCAGATCGCGCTTGATCATCGACTCGCCGAGATCACCCGCGGTCGCCGTGCAGAGGATGACCGCGCCGAAGACGAGACCGGCCCACCACGGGATCCCCAGCATGAACTGCGCGAGGAGCGCGCCCGCCACGAGCGCACCCAGGGCAGCGCCCGCGAATCCCTCCCAGGTCTTCTTCGGGCTGATGCGCGGGGCCATCGGATGGCGGCCGAACGCGAGTCCGGATGCGTACGCCGCGGTGTCGGCGACCACCGCGACGATGAGGAACGCGAGGATCCACCACTCGCCGCGGTCCTCGCGGAGGAGCACGAGCGCGAGGCTCGCGAGGAACGGGACGTACAGCGGCACGAATGCCCCGACGAGCACGTCGGCCAGCACGTCCTGCGGCGTGCGGCCGTCCTGCGCCGTCATCTGCGCGAGGAGGCGCCACACGACGATGAGCGCCATGGCGGCGAAAAGGGCGACCCAGTGGAGCCAGAGGTCGGCGAAGTAGCCGGCGGCGAGGATGAGGACGACCGCCGCGAGCTGCGGAGCGAGGTCGATGCGCCGGCCGCCGTCGCGCAGCGCGCGCCACAGCTCGTGCACGCCGAGCACCGACACGAGCAGCGCGACGACGGCGAAGAGCCACTTCACGACGAGCAGCGAGACGACGACCGCCGCGCCCGCTGCGACGCCGACGAGGATCGCCGCGATGAGGTCGCGCCCCGTGCGCTGCTTGATGCGCTCGTTCTTCTCCTCGAACTGCTCGCGCGCATGCGCGACCTGATGCTCGAACTCGCCGCGCGCCGCGTGCACGCGCTCGTGGAACGTGCCCTGCTCGCCGCGCGGCTCGCTCGGGGGCTCCGATCCGGGGACGTCCGTCATCGCCAGGTCAGACCTCGAGGAGCTCTGCCTCTTTGTGCTTCAGCGCCTCGTCGATCTTGTCCACGTGCGCCTTGGTGATGGCGTCGAGCTCCTTCTCGCCGCGCACGATGTCGTCCTCGCCGATCTCGTCGCGGAGCGCGTCGAGGTCGTCCTTCACCTGACGGCGGATGCCGCGCAGGCGGACCTTGGCGTCCTCGCCCTTCGTGCGCACGATCTTGACGAACTCCTTGCGGCGCTCCTGCGTGAGCTCCGGCATCGTGATGCGCACGATGTTGCCGTCGTTCGTCGGGTTGGCGCCGAGGTTCGGCATCTCGCGGATCGCGTCCTCGATCGCCTTGAGGGCCGACTTGTCGTAGGGCGTGACGATGAGCGTGCGCGCCTCGGGGTTCGCGAGCGACGCGAGCTGCTGGAGCGGCGTGGGCGTGCCGTAGTAGTCGACGAGGATGCGCTGGAAGAGCTGCGGGTTCGCGCGGCCGGTCCGCACGGTCGCGAAGTCCTCCTTCGCCGCCTCGACGGCCCGATCCATCCGGGCAGTGGCATCGGCAAGAACGTCCGCGATCACGGTGACTCCATTCGTCGGTGGTGCTGGGAAAAGTCTAGTGGGCGCCGTGCCGGCGCCCGGCGAGGTCACGCCGTGACGAGCGTGCCGATGGGCTCGCCGCGCAGGGCGGCCGTGACGTTGCCGGCGGGCTCCATGCCGAACACGCGCATGTTCATCCCGTTGTCCATGCAGAGGCTGAAGGCCGTCGCGTCGACGACCTTGAGGCCGCGCATGAGGGCGTCCGAGTAGGTGACGTGGTCGAGTCGCGTCGCCGTCGCGTCCGTGCGCGGATCGGCCGTGTAGACGCCGTCGACGCCGTTCTTCGCGACGAGCACCTCGGTCGCGCGGATCTCGAGGGCCCGCTGCGCGGCGACCGTGTCGGTCGAGAAGTAGGGCAGGCCGGCGCCCGCGCCGAAGATGACGACGCGGCCCTTCTCGAGGTGGCGCTCCGCGCGCAGCGGGATGTACGGCTCGGCGACCTGGCGCATCTCGATCGCGGACTGCACGCGCGTGGCGGCGCCCGCCTGCTCGAGGAAGTCCTGCAGGGCGAGGGCGTTCATGACCGTCCCGAGCATGCCCATGTAGTCGGCGCGCGCCCGGTCCATGCCGCTCTTGGAGAGCTCAGCGCCGCGGAAGAAGTTGCCTCCGCCGACGACGACCGCGACCTCGACGTCCTGTGACGCCTCCGCGATCTCGCGCGCGATCTGGCTGACGACATCCGGGTTGACCCCGAGCTGCCCTCCCCCGAACGCCTCGCCGGACAGCTTCAGCAGCACCCGCCGCTTGGTCACTTCGCTCACTGTGGATCCTCTCGTCGCCGATACACGCTACCGGTCGCAGGCGGCAGCTCCCTGTGGAGGCACGCGGATGTCGCGTGTCGACCTCCGCGCGCAGAGAAAGGGGGCTCGGATCCGCGGATCCGAGCCCCCTTCCGTCACGTCGTTACGCGCCCACCTTGAAGCGCGCGAAGCCCGTGATCGTGATGCCGGCGTCCTGCGCGACCTTCGCGACGGACAGCTTGTTGTCCTTCGCGTAGTCCTGGTCGAGCAGCGCGACCTGCTTGAAGAACGCGTTCACGCGTCCCTCGACGATCTTCGGGAGGGCGGCCTCGGGCTTGCCCTCGTTGCGGGAGATCTCAGTGACGATCTCGCGCTCCTTCTCGACGTCGGCCGCGGGGACCTCGTCGCGCGAGAGGTAGGACGGGTTCGCGAAGGAGATGTGCTGCGCGATGCTGCGCGCCGTCTCCGCGTCGTCGCCCGTGTACGCGACGATGACGCCGACCTGCGGGGGCAGGTCCTTGCTCGTGCGGTGCAGGTAGACCTGGAACGCGTCGCCCTCGAGGGTGCGGACGCGGCGGAGCTCGACCTTCTCGCCGATGATCGCGGCCTCATCGGAGATGAGCTGCTCGACCGTCTGGTCGCCCGCGGTGGCCGCGAGAGCCTCCTCGACCGAGTCGGCGGCGGCCGCGGCGGCGGCGTCGGCGACCTTGTCGGCGAGCGCGATGAAGCGGTCGTTCTTCGCGACGAAGTCGGTCTCGCACGCGAGCTCGACGAGCGTCGCCTTGCCGCCCTGCTCGCGGGCGACCACGAGGCCCTCGCTCGTCGCGCGGTCGGCGCGCTTCGCGTTGCCCTTGGCGCCCTTGAGGCGGAGGATCTCGACGGCCTTCTCGACGTCGCCGTCAGCCTCCTCGAGCGCCTTCTTGGTGTCGACCATGCCGGTGCCGAGCTGCTCGCGCAGAGCCTTGATGTCGGCGATGCTGAAGTTGGCCATGGGTGCTGGCTCTCCTTGTTCGTGGTGGAACGGTGACCTGAGCGAGGCGGGCCCGGTGGGGCCCGCCTCGTCGAGCATTACTCCGCTGCGGGAGCCTCGGCCGGCGCGGCCTCGGCGGCGGGAGCCTCCGCGACCTCGGCGGGCGCCTCGGTCGAGCCCTGCTCGAGGAGCTCGCGCTCCCACTCGGCGAGAGGCTCGGCCTCGCCCTCGGGGTTGTGCTTCTGCTGGAGGCCCTCGGCGGCGGCGTCGGCGATGATGCGCGTCAGCAGCGAGACCGAGCGGATGGCGTCGTCGTTGCCCGGGATCGGGTACTGCAGGTCGTCGGGGTCGACGTTCGTGTCGAGGATGCCGATGACGGGGATGCCGAGCTTCTTGGCCTCGTCGATCGCGAGGTGCTCGCGCTTGGCGTCGACGACCCACAGGGCCGACGGCGTCTTGCTGAGGTTGCGGATGCCGCCGAGCGACTTGTGGAGCTTGTCGAGCTCGCGGCGCTTGAGGAGGAGCTCCTTCTTGGTGAAGCCCGTGCCGGCCGGGTCGTCGAAGTCGAGCTCCTCGAGCTCCTTCATGCGCGCGAGGCGCTTCGACACGGTCGAGAAGTTGGTGAGCAGACCGCCGAGCCAGCGCTCGTTGACGTAGGGCTGGCCCACGCGGGTCGCCTGCTCGGCGAGCACCTCCTGCGCCTGCTTCTTCGTGCCGACGAAGAGGATGGTGCCGCCGCGCGCGACGGTCTCCTTGACGAAGTCGTAGGCCTTGTCGATGTAGCCGAGCGACTGCTGGAGGTCGATGATGTGGATGCCGCTGCGCTCCGTGAGGATGAAGCGCTTGACCTTCGGGTTCCAGCGACGGGTCTGGTGTCCGAAGTGGACGCCGCTGTCGAGCAGCTGGCGGATGGTGACGACGGCCATGGTCGTGCTCCTTGATCTGGGCGCTCGCGCGCCATGCGGTTGATTCCGCCGATCGGACGATCGGCGAGCCTGGTGCCCGACGCACTCCCACCCTTCGAGAAGGGACCGAGGGGAGTCGCGCCACGACGATCGTCCGGAGACGAGGTCGCTGAGGGCACGCGTAGTCATCCCGAGACGGGATGCATCCCCCAGCATACCAGGCGCTCGTCTCCCCCACGGCGCGTGCACAGGCGCGCGACACGCGGCTCCCTCGTCCCCCGCCGCGCATTCGAGCGAAGCGGGCCGCCGCGCGCGCCGAGGCTGAGGACATGCAGCGCACAGCCCGCTCCGTCCTCGTCCTCCTGGTCGCACTCGTGTGCGCCGGCGCGGCTCCCGCGGCGGCGCATGCGCCGTCCGCGGCACCGGCCGACACCGAGGTCCGCATCGAGACCGCCGAGCAGTGGGTGTGGCCCGTGAGCCAGGACGTCCGGATCGTCCGCCCCTTCGAGGCGCCGCCGCACCGCTACGGTCCGGGGCACCGCGGCATCGACCTCGCGGCCGATGCCGCGCCCCTGCGCGCCCCGGCGTCGGGAGTGATCGCGTTCGCGGGGGTCGTGGTCGACCGGCCGCTCCTGACGATCGACCACGGCGACGGGCTCGTCACGACGCTCGAGCCCGCGACGACCGAGCTCGCCGTGGGCGACGCGGTCTCCCGCGGGCAGGAGATCGGCGCGCTCGCGTCGGGCGGCCACGCCGCGCCCGGCGCGGTGCATTTCGGGGTGCGCCTCCACGGCGAGTACATCAACCCGCTCCTCCTGCTCGGCGGGGTTCCCCGGGCGGTGCTCCTCCCCTGCTGCTGAGCGCGGCTCGCCTCCGGGCGATCGCGCGTCAGGCGCGCGGATGCGCGAGGCGGTAGGCCGCCGCGAGGCGCTCGGAAGAGACGTGCGTGTAGATCTGGGTCGTGCCGAGACTCGCGTGACCGAGGATCTCCTGCACCGCGCGGAGGTCGGCGCCGCCATCCAGGAGGTGCGTCGCGGCGGAATGCCGCAGGGCGTGCGGCCCCACCGTCTCGACGCCCATCGCGGGCGCGACGGTGCGGGCGACGAGCTCGTAGACCGTGCGCGGCCCCACGCGCCGACCGCGTGCGCCGAGGAAGAGCGCGGCGCCTGCTCCATCTCCGCGCGCGGCCAGCGCCGGGCGCCCGCGCGTGAGGTACGCGCCGATCGCGCGCGCGGCCGGCGCTCCGAACGGCACGACACGCTCCTTGGCGCCCTTGCCGACGACGCGCGCCGTGGCGCGATCGAGATCGACGTCGTCGACATCGAGGCCGCACAGCTCCGAGACCCGCACGCCCGCGCCGTAGAGGAGCTCGATGAGCGCGTGGTCGCGCAGCGCGAGCGGGTCGCCGTCGGCCGCTGCCGCGGCCATCCGGCGCAGGAGGTCATCGAGGGCAGGTGCCGCGGCGACGTGCGGCAGGGTCCGGCCGCGCTTCGGCGTGACCAGGCGCAGGCTCGGGTCCACCTCGATGAGGCCCTCCTCGCGAGCCCAGCGGAAGAGCGCGCGCGCCGACGACGTGCGCCGGGCGACGGTCGAGCGCGCGTCGCCGCGCTGCGTCGCGCGCCACAGCCAGTCGCGCAGCGCGTCGAGGTCGACGTCGGCGAGATCGCGATCGCCGACCGCATCGGCGAGATCGGCGAGGTCGGCTCGGTAGGCGCGGACGGTCGCGGGCGAGAGGCGCCGCACCGTCTCGAGATGCGCGCCGAACGCGTCGATCGCGCGGAGCAGCTGCATCCTCCGATGGTGCCCCGGCCCGCGCGGGGACCGGGCGCGCCGCGCCGGTTCGCACGCCGCCCATCCGGATCGGCGGCGGCTCCGAAGAGAGATCGACACGGATGGACCGTGCCAGAACGGAGCAAACTCATGCGCACCTCAGTCAATCGGATCGTCGCCACCGTCTTCGGAGCCGTGTACGTCCTCGTCGGGCTGCTCGGCTTCGCCGTGACGGGCGGCGTCGGATTCCTCGCCACGGAGGGCGGGCTGCTGCTCGGGATCTTCCAGGTGAATCCGCTCCACAACATCGCGCACCTCGCGATCGGCGCCGCGCTCGTCGCGGCCGGGATGGCGGGGGTCCGTGCGGCGAGGGCCGTGAACGCGACCGTCGGCGCCGCGTACCTCCTCCTCGGGATCGCGGGCTTCTTCCTCGCCGGCACGGCTCTGAACATCCTCGCGCTCAACACCGCAGACCACGTCCTGCACCTCGCGAGCGCTCTCGTGCTCCTCGCGGTGGGGCTCGGCGCCGAGCGGTCCGTGGGGCGGGAGTCGATCGCGTGACGTTCACCGGCACCTGGCCCGCCCTCGCCGCGTGCGGGGCGGGCCTGGCCCATCTCGCCGTCGCCGCGGGGTCCCCCTGGTGGCTGCTGGCTCTCCTGTGCGCCGCCGGAGTCGCCGAGCTGGGCTGGGGCGCGGCCGCCCTGCGTGCCGGGCGCATCGTCGCGTCGCGCGCGGCGCTCGGCGGCTCGCTCGCCCTCGCCCTCCTGACGACGGTGATCGGCGTCGCGGGCGGGATGGGTCCCGCTCCGATGGCCGTCGCGATCGCGCTCCT
>NZ_JBAKGU010000007.1:0-165939 GCF_049065455.1 Microbacterium sp. SA156 | reverse complement strand
CCCTCGTTCACGATCGGCTCCCAGCTCATCGAGACCCGGCTCCGCCCTGCGCGAGGGCCGCGACGCCGACGGCGATGGCCGCGAGGCCAGCGAGCAGGACGACGGTGGCGGCCATCCGCACGGCGCGACGGGCGCGCGCCTGGCGCGCGCGAAGCACCTCAGGAGCGCGGCGCGCGGCGTCGAGCTCCCGTCGGCGGCGCTCCGCCTCGAGCTCCAGCTCACGGCGCCGGCGTTCGCGACCGGCCGCGGCCTCGTCGCGCTCGCGCTCGAGGCGCGCCTGCACCTCCATCCGCTTGCGCTCGAGCTCGAGGCGGTCGCGCTCGGCGCGCAGCCGCTCGTCCTCGGCGCGCAGCTGGCGCACGAGCTTCTCCTGCGCGCGTGCCTCGCGCGCGCTCAGCTCGACGCGGATCTCGTCGGGCGTCTCGCTCGTCTCCGCGAGCACGCGCAGAGCCTGGTTGAGCCGGACCGCGTTGCGCTCGGCGGCGTTGTAGCGCATGCGCGCCTGCCAGGTCGGGAGGAGGTAGACGATCCAGAGCAGCACGGCGACCGCGATGATCACGCCGCCGCCCAGCATCTGCCCGCCCATGAAGACAAAGGTAGGCGACGACGGTGCGCGGCCCGCGCTCGCGCCCGCGTGTCGCGCGCGGAGCGGTCAGGAGGCGAGTGTGTCGCTCGGCGGGATGGCCGCGGCGTCGGTGGGCGCGCGACCGCTGACCCACCGGGCGAGAACGCCTTCCGGCACCTCCTCGCGGACGAGCGCGAAGGCGTAGTGGTCGCGCCAGTCGCCGTCGATGTGGATGTACCGACGGCGCAGCCCCTCGTACCGGAATCCGAGCTTCTGGACCACGCGCAGGCTCGGCACGTTCTCGGGCCGGATGCAGATCTCCATGCGGTGCAGACGGAGATCGGTGAAGCAGAGGTCGGTCGCGAGCGCGACGGCTGTCGGGGTGATGCCGCGGCCTGCGAAGCGCTCACTCACCCAGTAGCCGATCGTCGCGGACGAGAGGGAGCCGCGGGCGATCCCCCACACGTTGAGCTGACCGCAGACGACGCCCTCGTACTCCATGACGAGGGGCACGCCGACGCCGTCGCGGTACTGCTGCAGCAGGCGCCGGATGCCGGCGCGCATGTCGAAGGAGATGGCGCCGTCGGGGTTCGTGGCCTCCCACGGGCGCAGCCACGAGCGGTTCGCGAGCAGCTCCTGCTGGAGCGTGCGCGCGTCCCGCGGACGCACGAGTCGGATGGACACCGCGCCGTGCTCACGCCACGCCTGGGTATCCATCCGACTCCTCGGCAGATGTCTCGAGCGACCGGGCTCAGAGAGTGGTCGCGAACTCCTTGAACCAGGGTCGCAGGTCCGGGCCGAGGTCGGCGCGGTCCGCGGCGAGCTGGACGATGGCCTTGATGTAGTCGAGGCGGTCGCCCGTGTCGTAGCGGCGCCCGCGGAAGATGACGCCGTAGACCCCGGGGCCCGCTTCGTCGGCCGCGACCTCCTGCAGCGCGTCGGTCAGCTGGATCTCGCCGCCCTTGCCGGGCTCCGTGCGCTCGAGCACATCGAAGATCGCGGGGGTCAGCACATAGCGGCCGATGATCGCGAGGTTCGACGGCGCGTCCTCCTTGGCGGGCTTCTCGACGAGGCCCTTCACGCGGACGACGCCCTCGGTGTCGGTCGGCTCGACGTCGGCGCAGCCGTACATGTGGATCTGGTCGGGGTCGACCTCCATGAGGGCGATGACCTGCGCGCCGCGCTTGGCCTGCTCGTCGATCATCGTCGTGAGCAGCTCGTCGCGCTCGTCGATGAGGTCGTCGCCCAGGAGGACGGCGAACGGCGAGTCGCCCACGTGAGCCTGGGCGCGCAGCACCGCGTGACCGAGGCCCTTGGGGTCGCCCTGGCGGACGAAGTGGATGTCGGCGAGGTCGCTGGATGCCTGGACGCGCTCGAGACGGCCCGTGTCGCCCTTCTTCTCGAGGTTGCGCTCGAGCTCGGGGACCGAGTCGAAGTGGTTCGCGAGCGCGTTCTTGTTGCGCCCGATGATCATCAGCACATCGCGGATGCCGGCGGCGACAGCCTCTTCGACGACGTACTGGATCGCCGGCTTGTCGACGACCGGCAGCATCTCCTTGGGCGTGGCCTTCGTCGCCGGAAGGAAGCGCGTGCCCAGCCCGGCGGCGGGGATGACCGCCTTGATCTTCGGTGAATCCATGCTGACAGCCTAGGCGATGCCCCGTTATCCGCCTGTGATCGCCCTGCGACACGGGGCGCGTCTCCTAGGATCGGGACATGCCCGGAGAGCTCGATCAGGCCAAGCGCGCCCTGCGCGCGGAGATCCGCGAGCGCCGCCAGCTGCTCTCGCCCGCGCAGCGCGAGGCGGCGGGAGTGGGCATCCACCGCGAGCTCGACGCGCTCGTCGCGCGTCTGGGCGCGCGCTCCCTGTCCTGCTATCTGTCAGGCCCGACCGAGCCGGACACGCGCCCGTTCATCCGCTCCGCCCTCGAGCGCGGCCTCCGCGTGCTGCTGCCGATCACGCGTGCAGACGGCCTCCTGGACTGGACGGCCGCGAGCGCGGACGGCGACGAGATCGAGAGCGCGTACGGCGTTCCCGAGGCCGTCGGCGAGGTGCTCGGGCCGATCGCGGTCAACGACGTCGACCTCCTCGTCGTGCCCGCGTCGGCCGTGGACGGCGAGGGGCTCCGGATGGGCTGGGGCCGGGGCTTCTACGACAAGACGCTCGGCTCGATGGCGCACAGGCCGCCCGTATACGCGGTGATCTATGATTCCGAGTTGGTCGATCGCGTTCCGCGCGATCTCCATGATCAGTCCGTCGACGGCGTCGTGACCCCGACGCGCACCGTCGCGTTCCGCGGCTGACGACTCCGCTCCATCATCCGAACGAGGACCCATGCCCACATACGCCTACGCCTGCAAGTCCTGTGGCCACCGGTTCGACGCCGTCCAGGCCTTCAGCGACCCGTCGCTCACCGAGTGCCCCGAGTGCGGGGGCGAGCTGCGCAAGCAGTACGGCTCGATCGGCGTGACGTTCAACGGCGCGGGCTTCTACCGCACGGACTCTCGGAATACTGCGTCCTCCTCCGGCGCGGGTGCTGGATCCGCGTCCTCGTCTGCGCCATCATCGGGGTCGGGAGCCTCCGCTCCCGCCGCGGCCGGCGCCTGACGCCCCGCGGTTCGACTTCTCGCCGGCGTCGTCGGCAGATGGGGGAACCACCACCATGATCCAGGGCTTCAAGGAGTTCATCTCCCGCGGCAACGTCATCGACCTCGCGGTCGCGGTCATCATCGGCGCCGCGTTCGCCGCGATCGTCACGGCCGTCGTCGACAACCTCGTCAACCCGCTCATCGGCGCCTTCGTGCCCTCGGGCGACCTCGCCAGCTGGGTCATCCCGATCCCGGGCCTCTTCGCCACGGCGAACCTCGGCATCGGCGGCATCATCTCGGCGATCATCAACTTCCTCGCGGTGGCCGCCGTCGTGTACTTCGCGCTCGTGCTGCCGATGAACAAGCTCGCCGAGCGCCGCAAGGCCAAGCTCGGCGTCACCGAGGACGTCCCCGCTCCCACGCAGGAGGAGCTCCTCGCGGAGATCCGCGACCTGCTCGCGAAGCAGGGCTCCCGCTGACCCGCGCGCACATGACGAAGGGCGCCTCCCGTTCGGGAGGCGCCCTTCTCCGTCGGAGGGCCGGATGGCCGCGTCACCAGTGCGGCGGACGATCCCTCCGGAGCCGCTCGTCGTTCGGGCCCTTCTCCCCCGCGGCGGGGCGAGCGCCCGCGTCCGCGCCGCGCAGGGTCGCCTCCGCATCCGCGTCGGCGAGCGTGCCCTCCACGCGCGTGAGACGGGCTCGACGCGCGCCGGCGACGCGCTCGACCCGCTGACGAGGCTCGTCCGACATCAGAAGGCGAGCGGCTCGGTGTCCGGGTCGACGCGGGGCGTGTCGGCGGAGACGCCCAGCACGGCCGCGATGCGCTCGGCGACCGCGGCAGGGTCGCTGTAGAGGTCGAAGGCGTGCACGCGGACGTAGTGCCAGCCGAGCCGCCGCAGGGCGTGCGGGCGCAGCCGGAGCGACTCGCGCAGCGACGCGTCCTGCGATTCGGGGTCGCTCTCCACGACGACGGCCTTGCCGCTGCGCTGCGCGACGAGCGGGAGCATCCCGTGGTAGTCCACGTCGACGGCGACGCCCAGTCGGCGCAGCTCGCGCGCGAGCACGCGCGTGAGCGGATCCGCGTCGTCCTCGCGCCGCGCCTCGCGGCCTCGCCCGTCGATGCTCGCGAGGATGCCCATGAGGATGGCCGCGCCGTGCTCGAGGCGGCCGTCGTCGGCCGCGGGGCGGATCGACGACACGATCACCATCGAGCGCCGCGCGCGGGTCATGCCGACGGTCAGGAGCCTCTCGCCGTCCGGCGTGGAGAGGTCGCCGAAGTCGCTCAGCACGCGGCCGTGCTTGGTCACGCCGTACCCGAGCGAGAAGATCACGCGGTCGCGGCTCTCGGCGACCGACTCCTCGAGCGTGAGCACCGTGAGCGGCTCGGTCGTGTCGCGCGCGACGAAGTCCGCGACATCCGAGCGGCCCGCGAACGCGGTCGTCACAGCGGAGCGGATGCGCTCGGCGTGCCGACGGCTCGCGGTGATCACCATGAGCGACTCGTGCGGGCGGTTCACGGCGTGCTCGACGACGAGCGTCACGACGCGCTGGACCTCGGCATCGGGGCTCTCGACGGCGCCGCTCTCCGGGTCGGGCGCGCCGTAGCCGCCCTCGACGTAGTCGACCGACAGGCTGCCGCGGCCGAGATACGACCCGGCCCAGGGCAGCGACACGATCTCGCCGCCGTAGAACGCATCGTTCACGAGCTCGGCGAGGTCCTCGCCGCCCGCCCGGTAGCTGCGGGTCAGCGTCTCGACCGGGAGCACGTCGGCGAGGCGCTCGAACGCACTGGCCTGCTCGCCGCCCGCGGGAGGGCTCTCGAGCACCGCGACGGAGAAGGGCAGGGGCCGCTGCGTCACAGGATCGCCGAAGGCGACGACCTGCCGTGCGCGGCGGATGGCCGGGGCCGCCTCCGCGAGGCCGATCGCCCCGGAGTCGGCGATGAGCACGACGTCGAAGCCCGGCGCGTCGGGGATGAGGGGCACGTCGTAGGGCGACGCGATCCAGACCGGCGCGATGACGCGCGACAGGGTCGGCGCGATCGCTGCGAGCGCCTCAGCGCTCACGTCGCCGCGCGTGAGGGAACGCTTGAGGGCCTCCGCCTCGCCCGGCTCGTCGACGATGCCGATCTTCCACTGCGTCGCGAGCTGCCAGGCGAGCAGCGGGCCGGATGCCGCGGCGTGCGCCTCGTCGACGAGGCGGAAGTCGCGCTCGAGCCGGTCGACGACCGATGTGTTGGCGCCCAGCAGCGCGCGGTCGCTCTGCAGAAGGTGCTCGAGGGCCGACTGCCACCACGCGAACTCGAGCTCCTCGCCCACGCGCTCCTCGTCGACATGGCGGACCGACAGCTCGGTCAGGAGCGGCTCGAGGCCGAGGCGCGACAGCTCCGCGCGCAGCTCGGCGCGCTCGACGATGTTGTCGAAGACGTCGGAGTCGGCGGCGAGCCCGGCGAGCGTGCGCACGAGACGCTCCACGGGCATCGATGCGAGCCGCGACCCGCGCCCGAGGGCCGCGTCGAGCTCGCTCAGCTCGGCCTCCACGCGCTGCCACTCGACCTGCACATCGGCGAGTCCGAGCGGCAGCTCGGGGATCGTCCCCACGTCGACGAGCTGCTGCCACTGCTGACGCTGGTGCTGGATCCGCGACAGCGCGGCGTGCATGTCGGTGACGTGCACACCAGGGCGCAGGTACTCCTTCGAGAGGCGCTTGAGGCGCCGGCGCTGCGCGCCGGGCAGGCCCGACTCACGCCGCGGACCGAAGGCCTTGATCATGTCGCCGAGCGGGCGCTCGAACACCGACGGCGTGAACCGGTCGAGCGAGTCGCGGATCCCGTGCAGAAGCCGCAGGTACTCCCCCAGCTCGTCGATCGTCGTGAACGGGCGCATCCGCGTCTGCGAGATGAGCTCGTATCCGCGCTCGAGGAGGTTCGGCACGCTCGTGCGGTGCAGCTTGCCGGCCATCCGATGCGCCGCCCGGGCGTCGTCGGTCGACGAGAAGGAGACGCCGTACCACGGCGAGTCGTCGGGGCCCACGCGGAACTCGCCCAGGCGCGCGGCGAGCGCCAGGGTCGATGCGGCCTTCGAGCGGTCGCCCGCGAGCTGCTCGAGGGCCCGGGTGCCGAGGCGGGCGGATGTCGACGGCGGGGTCGGCAGGGCCGCGAGCCGCGTGAGGGTGCGCGTCGCCTCGAGCACCGAGATGCCGAGCCCGGCGTGCACGCGCGTGAGAGCGTGGCGGTAGTCGCGCAGCACCGAGCGGAGACGCACGAGGGCGTCGTCGATGTCGGAGACCTTGGGCTGCGTCGCCTTCTCGTTGCGGCCGATCGCGCGGATGAGGTCGCGCCGCAGGTCGGTCGGCGACACCGCGAGGGCGTCGAGCCCGATGCCCGCGAGACGATGGCGGATGCCTTCGAGGGTCGAGCGGCGCGCGCTCACGACGAGGACCCGCTTGCCGTCGCGCACGAGCGCGCCCACGGCGTTGATGATCGTCTGCGTGCCGCCCGTGCCGGGCAGGGTGTGCACCGCGAGAGACTGTCCGGCCGTGATGCGCGCCAGCACGCGCTCCTGCTCGGCATCCGCATCGAGCAGGAGCATGTCGGATGCCGGCGCGCGCTCATCGGGGTGCGGCACGGCGGGTGCCGGGCGCTGGGCGCCCAGGGCAGCGAGGTCGTCGGGGTGGCCGGCGAGCGCGTTCAGGACCGGATGGTTGAGCTCGCGCATATCGCGCGCCATGACCTCGCCGACCTCCGCGAACGTCGAGACGATGAGCCGCGGCTTGACGCTGAAGGTGTCGACGTGCGCGACGAGGCCGCGCAGGCGGTCGATCACGGGCTGGGGCTTGAACACACCCTCGTCGTAGGCGAGCTCGGCGAGCGCGTCGCCGTCGATGTCGATCCCGAAGTGATCCTGCGCGATGCGGACGAGCTCGGGGTTCACGGCGAAGCGGCCGTGGAGCTTCAGCTCGAAGTCGGAGTGATGGCGGCGGATGGCGAGCGGGCGCAGGAGGACCGGCGCGACGAACTCCTCGTCGCCGACGCGCCACGTCGCGAGGCCGACCGCGAGGCGCACGGCGTCGATGCCGCGCACGGTGCGCAGCTCGAGGTTCTTCGCCGTGATCCGCTCCGCGGCCAGGCGGGCGGTGCGCAGCGCGACCTCGTCGCGGAAGAGGTTCGACAGCAGCGTCGACCGTCCCGTGATGAACTGCGGGAGGCTGCCGGGGTGCGCCTTCGTGATCTCGATGCCCGACTCGGGCGCCGGCCGATAGCGCAGGAGCGGCGACCGTCCGCCGAGCGCCCCGGCCAGAGACCGCAGCTGCTCCCGTTCGGAGGACGCGACATGCGCGACCGACACGTCGGGGTCGGCGACGCGGAGGTCCGCGGGCGTCACGGGCACGAGCCTCGTGGTCTCCACGGCGTCGTCTTCAGCGGGCAGCACACCAGTCAGGGTAGGCGGACGCGCCTCAAAGTCACCCGCGTGCCGCGGAGTTTCGCCGGATTACCCGGGCGCACGGCCCCTGCGACGCCGTCTGCACAGGCGCTCTCCATCGGCGCGTCGGCTCCCGGCCGCTCCGCGCGAGCGCCGCACGGCCGTCCGCCCCTTCAGGATGGACGCATGACCTACCGGTACGCGATCCTCCCCACGCCCGTCGGCGACGCGGTCTCGGCGTTCTCCGACGAGGGCCTCGTCGCGCTGCGTCTCGCCGCCGAGCCCGAGTGGGCGCTCGAGTCCGTCTCCCGCGAGCTGCGCGGCGCCCTCCTTCCCGACGACGGCTCGGACGCCGCCGAGGAGCTCGCCGCGCAGCTCGAGGGCTACTTCGCGGGCGAGCGCCGGCGCTTCGACCTCGCGCTGGACTGGCGCCTCGCGACGGGCTTCACGCGAGAGGCCCTCGAGGCGGTGCGCGAGATCCCCTACGGCACCACGGCGAGCTACGGCGAGGTCGCCGCCATGGCGGGGCGCCCGCGCGCCGCCCGCGCGGTCGGCACGGCCTGCCGCACGACGCCCTACTCGCTGATCGTCCCGGTGCACCGGGTCATCCGCGCCGACGGGACGATCGGCGGCTACGGCGGCGACATCGAGCTGAAGCGCCACCTCATCGAGCTCGAGCAGGACGCGCTCGGCGCGTGAGGCCATCCGCCCGCCGCACACGGGAGCGCCGACCCGCGAGTAGGCCGCGGGTCGGCGCTCCTTCCGCCTCAGTGGACGCCGCTCAGTGCTCGACCGCCTTCTCGGCACCGAACCCGGTGAGCGAGCGCACCTCCATCTCGGCCGCGAGACGCGGGTCCTCCGCCGAGCGCGAGGTCAGCGAGCCGATCCATCCGAGGAGGAACCCGACCGGGATCGAGACGATCCCCGGGTTGCTCAAGGGCCAGATCGCGAAGTCGGCGGCGGGGAACACGCTCGTCTCGGTGCCCGAGAACACGGGCGAGAAGATGATGAGCACCAGGGCCGTGCCGAGGCCGCCGTACATGCTCCACACCGCGCCACGCGTCGTGAAGCCGCGCCAGAACAGCGAGTAGAGGATCGTCGGCAGGTTCGCCGACGCCGCGACCGCGAACGCGAGCGCCACGAGGAACGCCACGTTCTGCCCCTGCACGCCGATGCCGCCGACGATCGCCAGCGCGCCGATCACGAGCACCGTGATGCGGGCGACCCGCACCTCGCCGTCGCCCTCCACGCGCCCGTTCTTGATGACGTTCGCGTAGATGTCGTGGGCGAACGAGGTCGCGGCCGTGATCGTGAGGCCCGCGACGACCGCGAGGATCGTCGCGAACGCGACCGCGGAGATGAACCCCATCAGCACGGGGCCCCCGAGCGCCTGCGCGAGCAGCGGAGCGGCCGAGTTCACGCCGCCCGGCGCGGCCGCGATCGTCTCCGCGCCCACGAGCGCTCCCGCGCCGTAGCCGAGCACGAGCGTGAGCAGGTAGAACAGCCCGATGAGCCAGATCGCCCACACGACCGAGCGACGCGCCTCTTTCGCCGTCGGCACCGTGTAGAAGCGCATGAGCACGTGCGGCAGGCCGGCCGTGCCGAGCACGAGCGCCATCCCGAGCGACAGGAAGTCGAGCGGCTTCGCGCCGTACTGGAGGCCGGGCGCGAGGATGGCCTCGCCTGCCGACGCGTTCGCGACCGCGGCGCCGAGAAGGCCGTTGAAGTCGAACCCGTGCTGCGCGAGCACCCAGATCGCCATCGCGATGGCGCCGCCGATGAGGAGGAAGGCCTTCACGATCTGCACCCAGGTCGTGCCCTTCATCCCGCCGATGAGCACGTAGACGACCATGAGGACGCCCACGACCGCGATGACCACCGACTGGCCGACACGGTCGCCGACCCCGAGCAGAAGCGACACGAGGCCGCCCGCTCCCGACATCTGCGCGAGGAGGTAGAACAGGCACACCGCGAGGGTCGTGATCGCAGCGGCCATCCGCACGGGACGCTGCCGCAGGCGGAACGACAGCACGTCGGCCATCGTGAACTTGCCCGTGTTGCGCATGAGCTCGGCGACGAGCAGCAGCGCGACGAGCCACGCCACGAGGAAGCCGATCGAGTACAGGAACCCGTCGTACCCGTTCAGCGCGATCGCGCCGACGATGCCGAGGAACGACGCGGCGGAGAGGTAGTCCCCCGCGATCGCGAAGCCGTTCTGCGGCCCGCTGAACGAGCGCCCGCCAGCGTAGAAATCCGCCGCGGTCTTGTTGTTGCGACTCGCCCTGATGACGATGAACAGCGTGACCGCGACGAAGGCGCCGAACACGCTGATATTGAGGATCGGGTTGTTCTCCATCTGCGCCGGTGCCGCTGCCATCCATGCGCTCATGCGCCGGCCGCCTTCCGCTCGAGTTCAGACCGGATCTCGGCGGAGATCGGGTCGAGTCGGCGATTCGCGAAGGCCACGTACCCCATCGTGATCGCGAATGTCGTGACGAATTGGCCCAATCCGAAGAGCAGGCCGACGGTGATATCTCCCCACACCCTCTGCCCCATGAACTCGGGGAAGAAGCCCGCGAGGACGACGTAGAGGAAATACCAGACGAGGAAGAATGCCGCCAGCGGGAAGATGAAGCTCCGCTGGGTGCGCTTCAGTTCGCGGAAACGCGGTGAATCCTCCACCGCCGCATAGTCGATCGACGTCGTCGGGGCGACGCCGCCCGGAGAGTCAGTCATGAGGCCTCCTTGCCGCATGGTCCCTGCCGCACTGCGTGTTCGCAGAGCCGGTGTTCCGGCACGTCGCCGGTGATATCTTCGACGCTACGGAAAGCGACAGAGCGGTCGTCACCCCCGAAAGTAGGTATCCCCGGTGCAGACAGTGTTGCCGTCTCGCGGAGCCGATGAGCAGCGGCTCGTCGCGGGCGCCGTCGACGAGCTCGCTCGGCGCACGCGCTTCCCCGTCGCGTTCGGCGGACTCCTGGAGGACGGCCGCGTCGCGATGTCGGCCTTCCACGGCACGCGGACGTCGGCGCTCGACGGGCTCGCGGTGCGCCCCGAGCGCGGCCTCGGCGGGCGCGCGATCATGGAGCTGCGCCCCCGCTTCGCGAGCGACTACCGCACGGCGAAGCAGATCACGCACGACTACGACCCGTACATCCTCGGCGAGGGCATCGGCACCCTCCTCGCCGTGCCCGTCATCGTCCAGGGACGCGCACGAGGCGTGCTCTACGGCGCCGCCTGGGGCCAGTGGAACGTCGGCGGGGTCGCCGCGGCTCCCGCCGTCGAGGTCGCCGACCGGCTCGCGAGCCAGATCGCCGCGCTCGACGCGTCGCGGCGGCGACGGGAGGCCGCGGCGGAGTCGTCGGCCGTGCTCCCGCCCGCGCACCAGGAGGAGCTGCGGGAGACCTACGCCGAGCTGCGGCGCATCGCGGCCGCCGTCGATGACGGCGCCATCCGATCCCGTCTCGAGGAGGTCGAGCGTCGGCTCGCCGCGCTCTCCGGCGTGGCCGTGTCGGCACCGCGTCCGGCGGCCGAGCCGACCGTGCACCTCTCGCCGCGCGAGGTCGACGTGCTCGCCTGCGCTGCTCTCGGTGCGACGAATGCCGAGATCGCCGCTCAGCTGGGTCTTCGCGAGGGAACGGTGAAGGCCTATCTCGGCGCCGCGATGTCGAAACTCGACGCCTCGACGCGTTTGGCCGCGGTCGCGAAAGCGCGTCGCGCCGGTATTCTGCCCTGATATCCCCGGGCAGACGCGAATTGTGCTCGAATTGGCGCCTTCTGACGCTACATTCGAGATATGGCCCGAAAGATCATCCACCAGCTTGTTGACGACCTCGACGACACCGTTCTCGAGCCCGGAGAAGGCGAGACCGTCCTCTTCGCCCTTGACGGAAAGAGCTACGAGATCGACCTCTCCGCCGACAACGCGGCGGAATTCCGCGCGCAGTTCGAGCGCTACATCTCGGCCGGCCGCCGCGTCGGAAGCGGATCCGGCTCGACGAATTCGAGCGCATCGCGCGTGACCCGCCGGCGCTCCGGCCAGACCGATTACGGACCGGTTCGCGCGTGGGCGAAGGAGAACGGCTATTCCGTCTCCGAGCGCGGGCGCGTCCCCGCTGCCGTGCTCGAGGCCTACGAAGCGGCTCACTGAGCCCGCACGTCGCGGCGCCGATTCGCCGGATGCACATGTGCATCCCGTGTGAATCGGCGCCGTGTCGCGTCCGGGGGTTGCATCCCGGCGGCGTTCTCGGAATCGTGGCTGGCCCGACGGAAGGAGAGCCGAATGCTCACACTCACCGAGAACGCCCAGACCGCCGTCCGAACGATCGTCGACCAGTCGCCGGATCCCGCCACCGCGGGCCTGCGCATCGACGGCTCGAGCTCTTCCCCGCAGGGGTACACGCTCACGCTCGCGCCCTCGCCTGAGGCCGCCGACGCCGTGGTGGAGAGCGGCCCGGTTCGCGTCTTCCTCCCCCAGGAGGCGGCCGTCGAGCTCGACGACAAGGTGCTCGACGCCGAGGTGACGCCCGACGGCGTGCGCTTCGCGCTGGCCGTCCAGGCCTGAGAGCGTCGCACGGCGCCGCCCGGGAATCCCGGGCGGCGCCGTGTCCTGTCCGCACTGCCGATAAGCTGGTGCGGACGCCCCCGTAGCTCAGTGGATAGAGCGTCGGTTTCCTAAACCGTGCGTCGCTGGTTCGAGTCCAGTCGGGGGCACCGTCTCACGCCGCGAGCGCGAGGTACGGCTCCCAGCGCGGATCCGCGCGCTCGGCCCCGCGCACCGTCCAGGACGTGCTGCGCGGCGCGCCCGGCGCGAAGCGGAGCTCCCAGCCCATCTCCTGCGGAGTCCGGTCGCTCTTGACGTTGTTGCACCGCAGGCAGCACGCCACGAGGTTCTCCCACGTGTCCCGTCCCCCGCGCGAGCGCGGGAGGATGTGGTCGATCGTCGAGGCCGAGGCTCCGCAGTACCCGCAGCGGAAGCCGTCCCTGCGCAGCACGCCGCGACGCGTCACCGGCGTCCGGCGCGCCGTGGGCACGCGCACGTAGCGGGTGAGGACGATGACGGCGGGCCGGTCGAACACCGATCTCGTGCCCCACACGGGCTCCCCCTCGACGTGCTCGATGACGGTCGCCTTCTCGTTCATGACGAGGACGAGGGCTCTCTTGAACGAGACGACCGCGAGGGGCTCGTATCCCGCATTCAGCACCAGTGTTCGCATACTCGATCCCTTCGATACGACCCGGACGGCTTCCGGGCATTCGAACTGCGACCGCTCCGATCGACGGCGGGCGTGCGCGGGCACGAAAAAGGGCGCTGTCTCATGGACAGCGCCCTGGAGAGACCGCGGCTGCTCCGCGGCCCGTGTGCACACGATGCCGGAGGACGTAACGCCCGAGCGCATCCGTGGTGCGGATGCGAGGTATTCGTTCCATCGGCTCCCTCCGCCTCTCTCGGCGACAGGGTCAGGCTAGCGCACCCCGGGCGTGTCGAGGGCGAAGAGCGGGTGAACAGCCGGGGATTCCGTGGCCGGATGCGACAGAGCGCCCGGCACGCGACGTGCCGGGCGCTCTCTCGCGGGATCCGATCAGATCGGCAGGTAGCTCATCGGGTCGACGATCGCGCCGTTGATGCGGTACTCGATGTGGAGGTGGTTCGCCGTGGAGCGGCCGGTCGAGCCGACGTAGCCGATCAGCTGGCCCGCCTCGACGGTCTGCCCGACCTCGACCTGGCGGGTTCCGTAGGTCATGTGGCCGTAGAGGCTCGAGGTGCCGTCGCCGTGGTCGATCGCGACGGTGACGCCCCAGCCGCCGAGCGCCTCCTGCGAGGTGATGACCGTGCCGGACTTCACGGCGTAGATCGGGGTCATCGCGGGCGCGACCATGTCGGTGCCCTCGTGGCCCGACCCGACCGAGCGGCTCACGTAGTAGGTGCCGGCGGGCAGCGGGCAGATGCCGCCGTCGCTCACGACCGGGGGCTCGTACGTCTGCGGCTGCTGCTGCGGCTGCTGCGGCGCGGTCTGCGCCTGCTGCTCCTGCTGCTGGGCCTGCTGCTCGCGCTGCTGCTGGGCGAGGAGCTCTGCCTGCTCACGGGCGCGCTCGGCGGCCTCGGCCGCCGCGGCGGCCGCCTTGGCCTCCTCGATCTCCTCCGGGGTCGTCGCGGAGTACGCAGCGCCGCTCAGCGGGGCGGTCTCGACCGCGGCGTCCACCGCGATCGACTGGGCCTCGCGCTCGGCTGCGTCCTGCATCGAGACGGTCTCGGGCGCCGGCTGCGTCGCCGCGTACGCAGGGATGGCGACACCGGCGAGCAGGGCGAGGACGGCGGCGATCGTGCCCGCGGCTCGGACCGGCTTCACCTGGGGGGCGCCGGCACGGCGGGCGGCCCGCTCCATGCGCCGGACGTCGCTGCGCGGCATGACGACGATTCCTCGCGTCACGGGCTGCACGGCCTTCGTCGGGGTCGTCGCGTCGGCGTCGGGGGCGCCCGCGGACGTAGGGTTCTCAGCCAAGTTGTCTCCTCCGTCGCCTCGCGCCAGGGAGCGCCGACTCGTCAGAACTGGTCGGGGCACAGTCTCACTCCGTCAGAACGACGAGCCGGGGAGGCGATTTCTCACGGAGCGCCCGGGGCTCGGAGCCGCCGGGTATCGCTCAACGGTAACGGAAGATAACGGAAATGTCACGCTCCCCGTCGGGCTCCCAGCCGAGCGTCAGCCGCGATCGTCGACGAGGAAGATGTGCGACGCGATCTCCACGGGCAGCTCGAGCGCGTCCTGCGCGCCCGCGATCTGGACCAGCACGTACCCCTCGCTGTAGCGGAAGTCGCCGTGCGCACCCGGCACGACCCCGGCGTCGCGCAGCTGCTGCAGGAGCTCGGGGTCGACCTGGGCCGACTCGGCGAGCCGCCGGACCGTGCCGGAGACGGGCCCGCCGTTCTCGTCGAGGCGGCGCACGAGGCCGACCACCCCCTGATCGGCCCGCTCGACGGAGAACTCCCCGAGCTGCTCCAGCCCGGGGATCGGGTTGCCGTAGGGCGACTCGGTCGGGTAGCCGAGCAGCTCGACGAGGCGGCGCTCGACCTGCTCGCTCATGACGTGCTCCCACCGGCACGCCTCGTCGTGGACGTAGGCCCAGTCGAGGCCGATCACGTCCGACAGCAGGCGCTCCGCGAGGCGGTGCTTGCGCATCACCTCGACGGCCTTGGCCCTGCCCTCGTCGGTGAGCTGCAGACGGCGGTCCTCGGCGACGACGACGAGGCCGTCGCGCTCCATGCGGGCGACGGTCTGCGAGACGGTCGGGCCGGAGTGGCCGAGGCGCTCGGAGATGCGCGCGCGCAGGGGGATGATCTCCTCCTCCTCGAGGTCGAGGATGGTGCGGAGGTACATCTCCGTGGTGTCGATCAGGTCGGTCATCGATCCTCCGTCTGCGTCGAAGGCAATCCTAACCGGGAGCACGGACCCCGGGCGCTGGCCGCCGTGGCCGCCCGCGCACGCGCCGTAGGATGAGCAGCATGACGCTCACGATCCCCGCCGATCTCCTTCCCTCCGACGGCCGGTTCGGCTGCGGCCCCTCGAAGGTGCGTCCCGAGCAGGTCGCCGCCCTCGCCGAGGCGGGATCGTCGCTCCTCGGGACGTCGCACCGCCAGGCGCCGGTGAAGAACCTCGTCGCGAGCGTGCGCGAGCGCCTCGCGCAGCTGCTCCGCCTGCCCGACGGCTACGAGATCGTCACGGGCAACGGCGGCTCGACCGCGTTCTGGGATGCGGCCGCGTTCGGGCTCATCGAGCGCCGCGCGCAGAACCTCGTGTTCGGCGAGTTCGGCGGGAAGTTCGCGAAGGCGGCCGCCGCGCCGTGGCTCGAGGCCCCCGATGTCCGCAAGGCGGAGCCGGGCACGCGCGCCGAGTCCGAGCCGGTCGAGGGCGTCGACGTCTACGCCTGGCCGCACAACGAGACGTCCACGGGCGTGGCCGCACCGATCCGGCGCGTGTCCGGCGACGCGGGTGCGCTCACCGTGATCGATGCGACCAGCGCCGCCGGCGGCATCGACTTCGATGTCGCCGAGACCGACGTGTACTACTTCGCGCCGCAGAAGAACCTCGGCTCGGACGGCGGGCTGTGGTTCGCCGCGATGTCGCCCGCGGCGATCGAGCGCATCGAGCGCCTGCACGCCTCCGACCGCTACATCCCGGAGTTCCTCAGCCTCTGGAATGCGGTCGACAACTCGCGCAAGGAGCAGACGCTCAACACCCCTGCCCTCGCGACGCTCCATCTCCTCGACAGCCAGCTCGGCTGGATCCTGGAGAGCGGCGGCCTCGAGTGGGCTGCGGCCCGCACGGCGGAGTCGTCGCAGGCGCTGTACACGTGGGCCGAGGCGTCGTCCTCGGCGACCCCGTTCGTGGCCGACCCCGCGCACCGCTCCCCCGTCGTCGTGACGATCGACTTCGACGAGGCCGTCGACGCGGCGGCGGTCGCCAAGACGCTGCGCGCCAACGGGATCGTCGACACCGAGCCGTACCGCAAGCTCGGCCGCAACCAGCTCCGGGTCGCGACGTTCGTCTCGATCGAGCCCGAGGACGTCCGCCAGCTCACGCGCGCGATCGACTTCGTTCTCGAGAACAGCTGATCCGTCGCCGCAGACAGGAGGAGCCCCGGCCGACCGGCCGGGGCTCCTCCTGCCTCACGCGGTCAGTCCTCCGCGTCGTCGTCATCCCACGCGTCGTCGTCCTCGTCCGCGTCGTCGTCCGCGCTGCGCGCCTCGTCGTCGTCCTCGTCGTAGTCCTCGTCGGACTCGGCCGCATCGTCGTCATCGGCCGCATCGTCGTCGCCCGCGTCGAGCTCGTCGATGTCGACGCCGTCGACGTCTCCCGCGTGCAGGATCGGCGAGCCGTCCTCGTCGAAGTCGTCCTCGTCCTGGTCGAACTCGTCGCCCTCGGGCGCGAAGTCCTCGCCCTCATCGGACTCGTCGGCCGCCGCGGCCTCGGCCGCCGCGCTCTGCGCCGCCTTGTACTCCTCGAGGCGCACCGACCACGGCACCCACTCGGGCGCGAGCAGCGCTCCATCGCCCGGCAGCAGCTCCGCCTCGAGCACGGTCGGCTCGGCGTCCTCGACGACCGCGAGGGAGACGGTCCAGTGCCATCCCGGATAGCCGCTCAGGCGGTTCTCGAAGCGCAGCGAGACGACGCCGTCGCCCTCGACGGTGTAGCCCGCCGGCTCGCCGATGGTCTGCGCGGGCGTGATCTCCCGCAGCGCGGCGAGCGCGAGATCCCGAGCCTCGAGCAGGCGAGGGTCGGGCTCGACGGGCGCGGCCTCGAGGGAGGCGTCCTCGCGGGGCGCCGCGGAATCCGCGAGCGCCTCCGCGTCCGCCGCAGGCTCGGGAGCCTCAGACATCGAGCTCGTCCGCGACCTTGCGCAGCACGGCCGCGACCTTGCGCGCGTGCGACGACGAGGGGTAGCGGCCGCGACGCAGGTCGCCGCCGATGTCGTCGAGGAGCTTCACGAGGTCCTCGACGATGACGGCCATGTCGTCTGCCTTCTTGCGCGACGCCTTCGCGAGGCTCGGCGGAGCCTCGAGCACCCGCACCGAGAGCGCCTGCGGCCCCTTGCGGCCGTCGGCGATCCCGAACTCGAGCCGCGTCCCGGCCTTCACGACCGCGCCCGCGGGGAGCGCGCTCGCGTGCAGGAACACGTCGTCCTGTCCGTCGTCCGACGTGATGAAGCCGAAGCCCTTGTCCTCGTCGTAGAACCTGACCTTGCCGGTGGGCATGTGAACCTCGCTGATACCGCTGGAACGTAGAGAGAGGGATCGATCGATCCCTCTCCGCCATCCTAGTCCGGCAGGCGTACGACTATCCTGGTCAGGATGAGTGATCAGCCCAGCGCGCAGCCCGCGGTCCGCCGCGTCGACCGCATCCTCGCGTTCATGTCCCTGGGGATCGTCGTGCTGTCGATCGGCTGCTTCCTCGCCGTGATCATCGCGACCGCCTCGGGGGTCACCGACTTCAGCGGCGGCGCGTGGCCGGTCGTGTTCCTCGTGCAGATGATCGGGCCCGTGATCGCCTTCCTCCTGCTCCTCACGCTGCTCGTCATGAGCTTCGTGCGAAGGGGTCGCGCCTCGCGCCGGAGCTGAGCGGATGAGCGGCGCGGACGCACGGGTGCTGGCGGAGCGGCTGGCCGCGATGTCCGACGCGCGGCTCGGCTCGCTCCTCGCGGCCCGCCGGGTCTCCGCCCACGTCGGCTGGCGCGACTTCTTCGACGCCGCCGACGCGCTGCTCGCCCCCGAGTCGTTGACGACGGCGCTGCGTCAGCTCCCGCGCGACGTGCTCGCCGACCTCGCCAGCGGCCGTCCGATCGCCGACGAGGGCATCGCGTCCTCACTCGTCGACGGATCCGGGTCGCCGCTGCCGTCGGTCCATCGCGCGCTCGACGGCGTGGACCTCGCGCCTGCCCGCCACGACGCCCCTCAGCCCGCCGACGAGTCGGCCGCGGCTCGGGCGGCGGAGCGCGCCTTCACGACCCTCGGGGCGCTCGCTGACGTGCTCGTCGCGGCGCTCGCGACTCCGCTGTCGCGCGTCGGCGGCGGGTCGGTCGGCGCGTCCGACCGGCGCCGGCTCGTGCAGGACGAGGTCGTGCGCGACGCCGAGGAGCTCGACGACCTCGTCGCGCTCGCCGAGGCGGCCGGCCTCGTGCGTCCGGTGGATCGCGCCTGGCTCGTGGCCGACGCCGGCGAGGACTGGACGCGCGAGCCCACGCGTCGTCGCTGGGAGATCCTCGCGACGGGATGGCGCGACGCGCTGCCCGCAGGTCTGCGCACCCGCGAGGGCGGCTGGGTGCCGCCGTCGGCGTGGGTCGACGCCTATCCGCTCGACCCGGCCTGGCCCGAGCGGGCGGCCTCGGCCCTGCGTCTGGCGGCTCTGCTCGGCCTCATCGCGCCCGACGGCACGGAGACCCCGTGGGCGACGCCGTTCCGGGCGGGCGGCGCCGCCGACGCCGGCCCCCTCGCAGAGCTCCTCCCCGGTGAGGTCGACCGCGTCTTCCTGCAGAACGACCTCACCGCGATCTCCCCCGGACCGCTCGTGCCAGCGCTCGACATGCGCCTGCGCGCGATGACCGTCCGCGAGTCGCACGCGCAGGCCTCGACCTACCGCTTCACCGAGGCGTCGCTCTCGTCGGCGATCGCGGGCGGCGAGACGGCCGAGGCCATCCGCTCGTTCCTCTCCGAGCTCTCGCTCACCGGCATCCCGCAGCCGCTCGACTACCTGCTCACCCGGACCGCCGAGCGGCACGGCCTCGTGCGGGTCTCGGTCGAGCCGGGCAGCGGCCACACGATCGTGTCGAGCCGCGACCACCATCTCGTCGAGACCATCGGCGTCGACCAGGCGCTGCGCCCGCTGGGCCTCGTGCGCGAGGGCGCGCTGCTGCGGACGCGCGCTGCACGGCAGACCGTCTACTGGGCGCTCGCCGACGCGCGCTATCCCGTCGTCGCGATCGACGACGACGGCCGCACCGTCGCGCTGCACCGCCGCCGACTCGCGCCCGCTGCCGAGGAGGATGCTCCCGAGGAGCGGTACCGGGCCGTCATCGACCGGCTTCGCGCTTCGCACGGCGAGGATGCGGAGGCCGCGTGGCGCGAGCGCGAGCTCGACGCCGCCGTCCGCGCCAAGGCCGTCATCGTCGTCGAGGTCGCGATGCCCGACGGGACGACGCGCGAGCTGACGCTCGAGGCGTCGGGGATCGGCGGAGGACGGCTGCGCGGCCTCGACCGCGCGGCCGACGTCGAGCGCACCCTCCCGGTCTCGCTCATCCGCTCGGTCCGCACCGCGTGACGCACCGCCCCGGCCCCGCGGCGGCGGCCCACCGGTAGACTGGACAGCTATGTCCGACGGCCCCCTCATCGTCCAGAGCGACCGCACGGTGCTGCTCGAGGTCGCGCACCCCGACGCGGAGGCCGCGCGCCACGAGCTCGCGGTGTTCGCCGAGCTCGAGCGGGCGCCCGAGCACATCCACACGTACCGCGTGACCCGGCTGGGCCTGTGGAACGCGCGCGCGGCCGGGCACACCGCCGACGACATGCTGGAGACCCTCGACCGATGGTCGCGGTTCCCCGTCCCGCCCTCGGTGTCGACGGACATCCGCGAGACCGTGAACCGATACGGGCGCCTCGTGATCGACCGCGACGACGAGGGCCGCCTGCGCCTCGTCTCCCAGGACGAGGCGGTGATCACCGAGGTCTCGCGCAACAAGCGCATCCAGCCGCTGCTCGTCGAGCACCCGACGCCCGACTCCTACATCGTCGACGCGTGGGCGCGCGGGCACATCAAGCAGGAGCTGCTGAAGATCGGATGGCCCGCGGAGGACCGCGCGGGCTACACGCCGGGCACGCCGCACCCCATCGCCCTCACCGAGGACGGATGGGCGCTGCGCCCCTACCAGCGGCTCGCGGTCGACACCTTCCGCGAGGACGGCTCGGGCGTCGTCGTGCTGCCGTGCGGCGCCGGGAAGACCCTCGTCGGAGCGGGCGCGATGGCCGCGACCGGGACGACGACCCTCATCCTCGTGACGAACACGGTGTCGGCGCGCCAGTGGCGCGACGAGCTGCTGCGGCGCACGACGCTCACGCCCGAGGAGATCGGCGAGTACTCGGGGCAGTCCAAGGAGATCAAGCCGGTCACGATCGCGACGTACCAGATCCTCACGTCGAAGCGGAAGGGCGAGTACGCGCATCTCTCGCTCCTCGACGCCCTCGACTGGGGGCTGATCGTGTACGACGAGGTGCACCTGCTGCCCGCGCCCGTCTTCAAGCTCACCGCCGACCTGCAGGCGCGCCGACGGCTCGGGCTCACCGCGACCCTCGTGCGCGAGGACGGCAGGGAGGGCGACGTCTTCAGCCTCATCGGGCCCAAGCGGTTCGACGCGCCGTGGAAGGAGATCGAGGCGCAGGGCTACATCTCCCCCGCGGCCTGCTACGAGGTGCGGATCGACCTGCCGGCGTCGGAGCGCCTCGAGTACGCGGCCGCGGCCGACGACGAGCGCTACCGGCTGGCGGCGACGGCGCCCGCGAAGATCGACGCCGTGCGGCGCATCCTCGCGCACCACCCCGACGAGCAGGTGCTCGTGATCGGCCAGTACCTCGACCAGCTCGACGAGCTCTCCGAGGCGCTCGACGCGCCGAAGATCACGGGCGCCACGCCCGTGGACGAGCGCGAGCGGCTGTTCTCGGCGTTCCGGGATGGGTCGCTGAAGCTGCTCGTCGTGTCGAAGGTCGCGAACTTCTCCGTCGACCTGCCCGAGGCGTCGGTCGCGATCCAGGTGTCGGGGTCGTTCGGCTCCCGCCAGGAGGAGGCTCAGCGCCTGGGACGCCTCCTGCGTCCGAAGCAGACCGACCACACGGCGAGCTTCTACACGCTCATCGCGCGCGACACGGTGGATCAGGACTTCGCGCAGAACCGTCAGCGATTCCTCGCCGAGCAGGGCTACAGCTACACGATCCTCGACGCCGAGCGGCTCGCCGCCGCATAGCGTTCGCGCTCGGCGCACGGATTCCGGGCCCGACGCGCGGATTTCCAGCCCGCGCTTACCCGGCACCGACATAATGGGGTCATGACCGCACCGCGCATCCTGGTCGTCGACGACGAGCCGAACATCCGCGACCTGCTCTCGCAGAGCCTGCGATTCGCCGGATTCCAGGTTCGGACCGTGTCCAACGGAGCCCAGACCATCTCGGCCGTGCTGGAGGAGGAGCCCGATCTCATCGTGCTCGACGTCATGCTCCCCGACATGAACGGGTTCAGCGTCACCAAGCGCCTGCGCGACGCCGGATACACCGCCCCGATCATCTTCCTCACCGCCAAGGACGAGACCGAGGACAAGATCAAGGGCCTCAACGTCGGCGGCGACGACTACGTCACGAAGCCGTTCAGCCTCGACGAGATCGTCGCGCGCATCCAGGCCGTCCTGCGCCGCACGATGCAGAACGACGAGGAGGAGTCGGTCATCCGCGCGGGCGAGCTCACGATGGACCAGGACACGCACGACGTCTACGTCGGCGACGAGCAGATCGACCTGAGCCCGACGGAGTTCAAGCTCCTCCGCTACCTCATGCTCAACCCGAACCGCGTGCTGTCGAAGGCGCAGATCCTCGACCACGTGTGGGAGTACGACTTCAACGGCGACGCGGGCATCGTCGAGAGCTACATCTCGTACCTGCGCCGCAAGATCGACCCGCACACCGCGGAGTCGCTCATCCAGACCAAGCGCGGCTTCGGCTACATGCTGAAGGTCGACAAGGTCTCCTGACAGTCGGCGGGCGCGCCCCGCCTCGCGGAAAGGCCCTGCCCTGGCACGCAAGCACGACGCCGTGACCCGGTGGTGGCGACGCGTCAGCCTGCGGGCGAAGGTCACCGGCGTGACGGTGTTCGTCCTCGCCGTCGGACTCCTCATCACGGGCGTCGTGACCGTGCCCATCCTCCAGCAGAACCTGCTCGGCAGCGTGCGCAGCACGGTCCAGGAGTACGCCGACTCGAACGTCGCCGAGCGGCTCCTCACGCCGCTCACGACGGCGTCGGGCGAGCTCATGTTCGTGCCGGCCGACAACGAGCCGCGCACCGAGTACTTCGTCGCGATGTACAACCGCGAGGGCGAGCTCATCGCGACCGCGGGCGGCTCGGAGGAGGCCGCAGAGCCCGCCTTCCCGCGCCGCCTGCCCCTCGACGAGGCGTACATCCGGCGCGGCAGCATCGTCCCCCTCGACGCGGAGACCGGGCGCGGACCCGGGTTCTACGCCGCGACGACCGTGAACACGCTCCAGTCGGAGAGCTACGACCTCCCGTACGCCACGGTCGTCGCGCTCCCCCTCGCCGACGTCGACAGCTTCGTCCGCACGTACATCGCCGTCTTCACGCTCGTCGCGTTCGCGACGGTCATCGCGGCGGCGTTCCTCACCCGCGGCCTCGTGACGCTGACGTTCCGCCGCTTCGGCCAGGTCGAGGCGACCGCCATGGAGATCGCGGCGGGCGACTTCAGCCAGCGGATGACCGACATCGAGCCCAGCACCGAGATCGGCCGCCTCAAGATCGCGATCAACACGATGCTCGACCGCATCGACGGGGCGATCGACGAGCGCGACGCCACGGTGCGGCAGATGCGCCGCTTCATCGGCGACGCGAGCCACGAGCTGCGCACGCCGCTCGTGAGCGTGCGCGGCTACGCCGAGCTGTACCGGATGGGCGCGCTGCAGGGCGAGGAGGCGACGGCCAAGGCGATGGAGCGCATCGAGGCCGAGGCCAAGCGGATGGGCGTCCTCGTCGAGGACCTGCTCGCCCTCACCCGGCTCGACGACCGCCGCGAGCTCGACATCCGCCCGGTCGACCTCCGCCCGATCGCGCACGATGCCGCGCTCGACGTCCGCGCGGCCGAGCCGGGCCGCGACGTCACGGTCGTCGATCACACCTTCGAGGCGATCACGGGCGCGGTGACGCTGCCCGAACGCGCCGAGCTCGAGGCCGCGACATCCGCCTCCGAGGACGGCCGCGCGGACGGGCCCGACGCGCCGCGGCGGCGCTGGGCGCCGGGAACCGCCGCGATCGCCCGCGCGTCGGCGGCGCTGCGTCGCCGACGCCCGGCCCAGACCGGCGAGCAGCCGCTCGTCGCGCAGCTCGACATCCCCGTGCAGCCGCCCGCGAAGCCCGTCGCGCTCCCTCCGATCGTCCGCGGCGAGGAGGACAAGATCCGCCAGGTGGTGTCGAACCTGCTCGGCAATGCGCGCCGCTACAGCCCCGCCGAATCCCCCATCGTCATCGAGGTGGGCGTGGACGCCGCGGCGCGCACCGGATGGATCGCGATCGTCGACCATGGCGAGGGCGTCCCCGAGTCGATCAGGGACAAGGTCTTCCAGCGGTTCTGGCGGGCCGACACCTCGCGCGCACGGGAGACGGGAGGCAGCGGCCTGGGTCTCTCGATCGTCGCCTCGATCGTCGACTCCCTCAGCGGAACCGTCCAGGTGACCGACACCCCCGGAGGCGGCGCGACGTTCCGCGTGGCCTTCCCGCTCGCCCGGGAGGGGTCGGATGCCGGGGCGACGCCGCGTGCACAGTCCGGCATCGCCGCGGTGTCGCCGGGCGACGCTGTGGACGGCCCGGAGGGCGGCGCGCCCCGCTCCTAGCGTGAGGACCACGCCGATCTCCGGCGGTCACACGAGAAGGAGCACCCATGCCGATCTTCGCCGTCGACAGCGACGCCCTCGTCGCGCAGTCCGCCAACGTCCGTGCCACGGGCGACCGCATCCAGGCCGATTCCGACACCATGCTCGCGCAGCTGCTCGAGCTGCAGGCGGTGTGGCAGGGATCGGCCGCCGCGGGCTTCCAGAGCGTCATGGACCAGTGGCGGGCGGCTCAGCTCGCCATCCAGGAGTCCCTCGCGTCGATCGGGCAGGCGCTCAACGTCGCGGGGATGCAGTACGCCGAGGCGGAGCAGGCCAGCGCCGGCATGTTCCGCTGAGCCCGCGTCCCGGTACGCAGAAGGGCCCCTCCGCAAGGAGGGGCCCTTCGTGTCGTTCAGCGCGACGAGCGCGCGGCGCGGATCAGAAGTCCATGCCGCCGCTGGGGTCGGCAGGAGCGGCCGCGGCCTTCTCCGGCTTGTCCGCCACGACCGCCTCGGTCGTGAGGAACAGGCCGGCGATCGACGCGGCGTTCTGCAGAGCCGAGCGCGTGACCTTGGCGGGGTCGATGATGCCGGCCTCGAAGAGGTCGACGTACTCGCCCGTGGCCGCGTTGAGGCCCTGGCCGACCGGGAGCTCGGCGACGCGGTTCGCGACGACGCCCGGCTCGAGGCCCGCGTTGAGCGCGATCTGCTTGAGCGGAGCCTCGATGGCGATCTTCACGATGTTCGCGCCGGTCGCCTCGTCGCCCGTGAGCTCGAGACCGTCGAACGCGACCTGGCCCGCCTGGATGAGCGCGACGCCACCACCGGGGACGATGCCCTCCTCGACGGCCGCCTTCGCGTTGCGGACGGCGTCCTCGATGCGGTGCTTGCGCTCCTTGAGCTCGACCTCGGTGGCCGCGCCCGCCTTGATGACGGCGACGCCGCCGGCGAGCTTGGCGAGGCGCTCCTGCAGCTTCTCGCGGTCGTAGTCGCTGTCGGTGTTCTCGATCTCGCGGCGGATCTGGGTCACGCGACCCTCGATCTGCGCGGCGTCACCGGCACCCTCGACGATCGTCGTCTCGTCCTTGGTGATGATGACCTTGCGCGCACGGCCGAGGAGCTCGAGGTCGGTGTTCTCGAGCTTGAGGCCGACCTCCTCCGTGATGACCTGGCCGCCCGTGAGGATCGCGATGTCCTGCAGCTGCGCCTTGCGGCGGTCGCCGAAGCCGGGGGCCTTGACGGCGACCGACTTGAAGATGCCGCGGATCTTGTTGAGCACGAGCGTCGCGAGAGCCTCGCCCTCGACGTCCTCGGCGATGATGACGAGCTCCTTGCCCGCCTGGATCACCTTGTCGACGACGGGCAGAAGGTCCTTGATGTTCGAGATCTTCTGGTTCGCGATGAGGATGTACGGGTCCTCGAAGACGGCCTCCTGGCGCTCCGGGTCCGTCACGAAGTAGGGGTTGAGGTAGCCCTTGTCGAAGCGCATGCCCTCCGTCAGCTCGAGCTCGGTGCCGAAGGCCTGGGCCTCCTCGACCGTGACGACGCCCTCCTTGCCGACCTTGTCGATCGCCTCGGCGATGAGCTCGCCGATCGAGGTGTCCGCAGCCGAGATCGACGCCGTCGCGGCGATCTGCTCCTTCGACTCGATCTCCTTCGCGGTGGAGAGGAGCTGGTCGGTGACCGCCTTGACGGCCTTCTCGATGCCGCGCTTGAGGCTGATCGGGTCGGCGCCCGCGGCGACGTTGCGGAGGCCCTCGCGGACGAGCGCCTGGGCGAGGACGGTGGCCGTGGTCGTGCCGTCACCGGCGACGTCGTCGGTCTTCTTCGCGACCTCCTTGACGAGCTCGGCGCCGATCTTCTCGTACGGGTCGTCGAGCTCGATCTCCTTCGCGATGGAGACGCCGTCGTTCGTGATCGTGGGAGCGCCCCACTTCTTCTCGAGCACGACGTTGCGACCACGCGGGCCGAGCGTCACCTTGACGGCGTCGGCCAGCGTGTTGAGGCCGCGCTCGAGGCCGCGACGGGCCTCTTCGTCGAAAGCGATGATCTTTGCCATGTGTTTGTCGTCCCTCCCGGACGTAGGCGTATGGGTTTAGCACTCTCTTGACGGGAGTGCTAAACGCCATTTTGGCACTCGACCCCATCGAGTGCAAGCCGGGAGGCGTCACCCGCCGACACACGCGCAGCCGCCCCGCGACCGGGGTCGCGGGGCGGCTGCGGAGAAGGCGGGAGCGCTCAGACGGGGCGGACCGCCTCGGCCTGGGGGCCCTTCTGCCCGGTGCCCACCGTGAACTCGACGGCCTGGCCCTCCTCGAGCACGCGGAAGCCGGTCATCTCGATGTTCGAATAGTGCACGAAGACGTCCTGGCCGCCGTCGGCGACGGTGATGAACCCGTAGCCCTTCTCGGCGTTGAACCACTTCACGGTGCCCTGGGTCATGGCGATCACTCCTGTTGCGGGATGGAACTGGAGCGATCGTATCCGCGTGATTCCGCGGCAGAACGTCGATCAGGCGACGTTTGACACGGTCGTCTCGTGACGTTTACGCGCCGGAAACACGGTCGAGTCCGACGACCACCGTGAGCTGTCGGCCGTCGCCGCTCTGGTACGCGTCGCTCTGCACCACCTCGGTCGCGCCGATGGCCTCCGCGACGCCGCGCGCCGCCGGCTCATCCTCGGGGCTCGCGTAGAAGACGGTCGTCTTCTCGAAGTCCGTCTCGTCCGAATCGGTGGGGGTCACGGCCCCCTCGGGGAAGCCCGCGTCGACGAGCTGCTCCGCGACCTCGTCGTCGAGTCCCTCTGTCGCCGTGCCGTTGAGGACGAGCACCGAGTACGACGTGTCGACGACGGGCGCCGTCGTCGCCGCCGGCGCCGGCGTGTTCTCGGGCGCCGGGAGCGCGCCCTGCTGCGAGAGGACGAGGAAGCCGAGGATCCCCGCGATCACGAGCACGATCGTCGCGACGATCGCCCACAGCAGCACGGCGGGTCCGCTCATGCCCGGGTTCTCCGCGCGGTGGGCGCCGACGCGCCCCGTCTCGCGCGGGATGTCGTCGAAGCGGTCCCGGGGGTAGGTGCTCGGCATCCCTCGATGCTATCCGCGGACGTCGTGGATCAGCTGGTGACGCGGAGGCGCGCCGCCTCGCGCTCGTCGCGCAGTCGGCGGAGGCGCTTGACGAGGAGCGGATCCGCGGCGAGCGCGGCCTCGGTGTCGATCAGCCGCCCGAGCAGCTGGTAGTACCGCGCCGGGGTCATCGCGAGCTCCGCGCGGATAGCCTCCTCCTTGGCGCCGCCGTGGGCGCCCCACGCCGCCTCGAAGGCGAGGATGGCGCGCTCGCGTTCCGACAGGGAGGTGGACATGCTCCGAGCGTATGGCGCGCGGCGCCGCTCGGCCGTCAGGCGCGCCAGCGGACGCGGGCCCCGAGCGGATCCGCCGCGGCGAGCACGCGGCCGTCGAGAGCGAGCGCGAAGCCACCGGGCCATTCCGCCTCGTCGACCGGCTCGGTCCATCCGCTGTGGAGCCCCGGCGCGTCGAGCGTGATCCAGCGAGCCCCGAGTGCCCGGATGGCGTCGATGAGCGCCTCACGGCGGGCACGCGGGAGGTACGGGAGCACGCCCGGCGTCGACACGACGAGCGTCGCCTCCGATGGCGCGTCCGCGGCGAGCGCGCGGAGGGCCTCGGGATCGCCGGCATCGCCTGCGATGAGAAGAGGCGGATCGGCCGCCGCGATGTCGAGCGCCCGCGCGATCCGCTCGCGCCGCCCCTCCTCGCCCGGCCACACGAGCATCTCGAGCCAGGCGCGGTCGCGCGGGTCGCGCGGATCGCGCGGCTGCAGATCGCTGCCCGCGCGCCAGACGACCTCCGGCAGCCGCAGCTCCGGCAGCGGGCCATCCCAGGTCGAGGCCAGTACGACTCCGGACGCCCCGTCGACGGGGTCGAGGTGCACGTGTCGGCCGGTCGCCGCATACCGGTAGGAGTAGCGGTCGGGGTAGAGGCACAGGCCTCCCGATGCACCGAGCTCGAGGAGGGCGATCGGGCCGTCGACGAGCGAGAGCGCGGGCAGGAGCGCCGCGCAGCGCAGCGGCTCGTTCGTCTGCAGGCCGCGGATGGCGCACTCGGCGACGATGTCGTCGGCCCGCGCGCGCACGAAGCGCGCCCAGTCGGCGGCGTCGGCGTCGTCCGCCGCGCCGAGCAGGCGCGTCACGGCGAACACGAGCGGCGGCTGGCGGTGCGCCGCCGGGATGCGGGCGAGCACGGCGGCGACCGCCCCGTCCTCGGCGGCCCTCGCCGCCCAGTCGCCGTAGACGCGAGACCGTCCCGGCGCCTCCTCCGCGGCGAACCGGGCGAAGCGTTCGGCGACCTGCGCGACCTCGTCCATCCCCGCCATTCTGCCGTCTCCCGGCGCCCCTCCTCCGGCCCCTGCCGTCCTGCGCGGCGGTAGAATCGGGGCATGTCGTACAGGGTCGAGAAGTCCGAGGCGGAGTGGCGTGCAGAGCTGACGCCTGAGCAGTACGCGGTGCTGCGCGAAGCCGGAACCGAGCGGCCGTGGACCGGCGAGCTGCTCGACGAGGAGCGCGCGGGCCTGTACACGTGCGCCGCATGCGGCGCCGAGCTCTTCCAGAGCGGCACGAAGTTCGACTCGCACTGCGGATGGCCGAGCTTCTACGAGTCGGTGCGCCCCGAGGCCGTCGAGCTGCTCGAGGACACGAGCCACGGCATGGTGCGGACAGAGGTCCGCTGCGCGAACTGCGGCTCGCACCTCGGACACGTCTTCCCGGACGGATTCGGCACGCCCACCGGCGACCGCTACTGCATGAACTCGCTCTCGCTGAACTTCACGCCCGAGGCGTGAGCGCTCCGCGCATGGGCTCCGCTCTCGAGGCCGCCCGCGCGCGGCGCTCATCGTCCAAGGTCACCGACGAGGCTCCCACGCGCGAGGAGCTGCTGCCGCTCGTGGCGGCGGCCGGTCGCGTCGCCGACCACTCGAACCTCACCCCGTGGCGGCTCATCGAGCTGCGCGGCGACGACCGTCTGCGGCTCGGCCGCGCGATCGGCGAGGCGACAGGCGACGGACCTTCGACGAAGCCGCTGCGCGCTCCCCTGCTCATCGCGATCGTGTCGAGCCCCCGCCCGTCCGAGAAGGTGCCGGAGTGGGAGCAGGAGGCCGTCGCGTCGGGCGTGGCCCACCTGCTGAGCCTGCTCCTCGACGAGGCCGGCTGGGGTGTGATGTGGCGCACGGGCGCCTTCGTGCGCTCCCCCGCGGTCGCGAAGGCGCACGGCCTCACCCGCCGCGAGAAGCTCCTCGGCTGGCTGTACGTCGGCGGACGCCCTCCGCGCGACCGCGAGGGGTTCCGGCCCGGTGTCGACCCGGACCGGATCCTCGGCAGGATGCCGGGCGGTGAGCGCTCCTAGGTCACCAGCCCGCGGGCCGGGTGTCCTTGCCGTCGAGCCACAGCCGGTCCGACGCGTCGCTGTGGGCGGTCCCGCTGCCGACGTGCTTGGCGTCGATGCGGTCGCCCTTGGTGATGACGTGCACGAGCGCCATCGCGTGGCCGCGGCCGAGGCCGTAGTCGGCGGCGAGCCACTCGATGATCGGGCCCGCCTTGGTCCCGGGGCCGAAGCCGCGCTCGGCGGCGAGGTCGACGAAGGCGCGCGGCGTGACGCCGGTCTTCGTCTCGATGTTGTCGAGGTACGCCTGGAAGGACATCAGAGGAACTCCTGGATCATCGTGTCGGATGCGTGGATGCAGAGGATGCGCAGAGGTCCATCGCCCGAGTTGACGAAGCCGTGCCACACGCCGGCTCCGACCGTCGCGGTGTCGCCCGCGTGGGCGACGATCGTCTCCTCGCCCATCGTGATCGTGGCCTCGCCCGCGAGGACATGCCAGGTCTCCGAGTAGGGATGGCGGTGCAGCCCGGGCCCCTGACCCGGCTCGTTGTCGACATGGAAGAACGACACCGCCGCGCCGTGCTCCCGCCCCTCGAAGCGCAGCGTCCTGCTGCCCGGCATGCGGATCTCATCCGCCGTCACGATGCCCATGAGCGGCTCCTCTCTCTCACGACGCGACTCTCGCAGGCTCGGTTCGGCGAGGATAAGGTTTCGACGTGCATCGAAAGCTCGTCGAGTTCCGTCTGCGCCCGGACGACGTGTCGGCCATCCGATTCGGCGTCTCCCCGGGGCACGAGCTCGTGCACGCGGTGCGCTCGCTCGCCCGCCCCGCGGAGAACCCGCTCCAGTGGGGATGGCTGCGCCAGGCCCGCGACGTCGTTCCGCGCCCCGCCTTCGAGCTGCTGCGGACCGTGGTCGGAGCAGACGGCTACGTCCCCGACTTCCTCACCTCTGAGCCGTCGTGGGATCTCGACCCTGCCGAGGAGGCGGCGCGCCGCCGCCGGGCTCCGCTGCGGGGGATGCAGGTCGACCTCCGCAAGCGCGTCGACCGCAGCGCGGGACGCGAGCGGACGGCGCTCCTCCGACTTCTCGACGACCCGAACCGCGCGCGAGCGGCGATCGCCGACGCCGCCGACGCCGTGTGGGATGCCGTGCTCGCGCCATCCTGGTCGCAGCTGGAGCGCCTCCTGCGGGCTGACATCGTGGCACGGACGCGGGTCGTCACGACGGCCGGCATCGGCGCGATGGCGACAGCGCTCCACCCGGCCGTGGACTGGTCGGCCGACTCCGTGCGCGTCGAGCTCACGCGCCACGAGGAGACCGTCGACTGCACGGGGCGCGGCCTCGTGCTCGTGCCGTCGGTGTTCGCGCGGCGGTGCTCGGTGATCACCGAGCCGCCGGCGCAGCCGACGCTGTTCTACCCCGCGCTCGGCGTCGCCGAGGACTGGCATCGCGAGGGGGTCGCGCACGCGGCCGCACTCGGCCGGCTTCTCGGCGAGGGGCGGCTCTCGGTGCTCCTGGCACTGCGGGAGCCGCTCTCGACGAGTGCCGTCGCCACGGCGACCGGGCTCGCGATCGCGACGGCATCGCATCACCTCAGCGCGCTGCGCGGGGCGAGGCTCATCACGTCGCGGCGATCCGGACAGCGCATGCTCCATGCGCGCACGCCGCTGGGCGAGGCTCTCCTCGCTGGCTGACCGGTCAGCGGCGCCCGGCGCGCACGGTCGCGACGACCACGCCGCCCGCGGCGAGCGCCACCGTGAGCGCGCGCTGCCACAGCGCGGGCGGCGCGGCGGGCGGCCAGAGGACGTCGAGGACGACGGATGCGCCGAGCATGCCGAGCACGGACCCGAGCGTCATGAGCAGGACCCCCGTGCGGGGAGTGAGCGCCGCCGAGATGAAGATGTACGCGACGCCGAGCGCTCCGCCGAGGTAGAGCCACGGCTCGCGCGGCGCGGATGCGGGCGCACCCGCCGTCGCGAGGTGCCAGACGGCGGCGACGGCGAGCACGGCCGTCCCGCCGATGAAGTTGACGAGCGTCGCCGCGAACGCGGAGCCGACGGCCTGGCGCAGCCGCCCGTTCGTCGCCGTCTGCCACGCGACGCCCGCCCCGACGAGGAACGGCAGGACGAGCATCCACAGCGGGGCCCGCGCCACGGCGTCTCCGGTCAGGGATACGACGACCGCCGAGAGCACGAGGGCGGCGCCCGCGACGCGCGGCAGCGTCACGGCGCTCACGCCCGCGGGGCTGTAGCCGATGCGGTCGAGCACGAGTCCGTGCACGGTCTGGCCTGCGACCATGCCGACCGAGAACATGGCCACGCCGATGACGGCGACCGTGAAGCTCTGCGTCGCGACGCTGAACGCCCCTGCGGCTCCGCCCACGAGCATCCACCAGGGCACGCGGCGCTCGCGCAGGGCCGATCGGAGCGCACGGACGCCGGCGCGGCCGCTCGGGAGGAGCGGCGCGAGCACGAGCAGGATGACGAGGCCCGACCCGAACGAGATGAGGGCCGCGACGAGCGCGGCGTCGAGCGCGACGCCGAGCTGTCCGTTGACGCGCGCCTGGATGGCCGTGAGGGCGCCCACGAGGACGGCGCCGCCGACGCCGATCGCGATCGCGAGCCGGTGCTTCGGCGCTCCGCGGTCCATCGCGCCTCCCCCTGCTCGTGCGACCTCGGCCATCCTACGGCGGCACCGCGCATCCGAATCCCGGCACAGCTCAGGAGCGGCAGCCCCCGGCGGCGCGCGGTCAGGCGATCGCGCGCCGTGAGAGTCGGCGCGGGCGAGGCGTGCGGGGAGGGTGCGCGGCCTTGAGGATGGGCTTCACGTCGCGGGCGCGCTCCTCGAGCGCCGCGAGGGCGGTCGCGAGCGAGGCGAACTCGCCGATCGCGACGCCGTGGCGGTCGTGCGCGAGGTGGCGCCGGCCGTCGACCGTGACGAAGCCCGCGAACTCGCCGGCATGCGTCGCGACGAAGACGTCGTCTGCCGCCTGCTTCCAGGCAAGCGGCTCGTCGGTATGGTGAGGGTCGTCCAGGTGGGTGATGGTCATGTCGTGCTCTTCTCGTCTGAGTGCGGGCGGCCGCGTGGGCATGCCCGCGATGCGGCGGCTCCGGGCGATCGCCGCTCGCATCTGTGCGAGGGGATCCGTGGATGGCCCTGAGCCGGTGAGCTGCGGCGATCGGCCGTGAGAGGCGGCGGACATCGCACTGCAAGCTCCGTCCAGTCTACCTGCAGCGGGCGGAGAAGGCCATCCGCGTGTCGCCGCGCCCGGCGATGTCGGCGCACGCGCATAGCCTGAACGTCGTCCCGACGTCGTGACGCGCCACGCCCTTCGACCTCCAAGGAGACCCCCGACATGATGGGGACCTCGCACGCCGCCAGCGGCGCCGCCGCCTGGATCGCGCTCACCGCCACGACGCTACCCGCCCTGGGAGCGCACGAGCTCGCGCCCGCCGCGGTGCTGCTCGGCGCGCCCATCGCGGCGGGCGCCGCCCTCCTGCCCGACGCGGATCATCACAGCGCGACGATCGCCCACTCCGTGCCCATCGCCGGGAGACTCGCGGCAGGTGTCGTCGGCGCCGTGTCGGGCGGGCACCGCAAGGGCATGCACTCGCTGCTCGCCGTGCTCGGCGTCATCGTCGGCATGCGCTTCCTCGGGGAGGTCGTCTGGCACCCGGACGGCTCGGCCGAGCCCTACCACCTGGGCGTCGCGATCGCGGTCGCGGCGTGCACCGCCTTCGCGCTCAAGGTGCTGCGGATCGCGCGACGGTGGCCCCTCGCGTGGGCGGGCGGCGCGGCGCTCGGCGCGGCGGCCGGCTTCCTCGCCCCCGCGCAGACCTCCTGGCTCCCCTGGTGCGTCGGGGTCGGATACCTCGCGCACCTCGCCGGCGACCTCCTCACGACCGGGGGCATCCCGCTGCTGTGGCCCATCCGCGTGCGGGCTCCCCGGTGGGCGCGGCGCACGCCGCTCCTCCGCCGGGTGTGGCTGCGCGGCGGAGGCATCGCGGTGCCGGTCCTCGGCGACACGGGATCCTGGCGCGAGCAGGCGCTCTTCGCCGCGCTCAGCTGCTACGCCCTGTGGGGTGTCGCGGCCGAGGCGACCGCTGTCCTCGCGGGAGGGATGTGAGGACGTTTGTTGACATGCGTAACTAAGTCGCGGTAGGACTTCTGTGGGCACCGACGCCCACCTGAGGAGGTTCGCCGATGAACAGCACCCCCGCGCCCGCCTGGGCGCAGCCATCCCGTCGCGTCCGACCGCGACGACGCGGCAGGCGCGCAACGGTCGCCGTCGCGCTTGCGCTCGGCCTCGCGGCTCCGCTCGCCGTGACTCCGGTCGCGCACGCCGCCCCCGTCGCGGCCGAGGTCGACCTGGTCGACCCGGACGCGACTCCCGAGACGCGCTCGCTCTTCGCGTACCTGCGCGACATCGACGCAGAGGGCGTCCTGTTCGGGCACCAGGAGGACCTGTACTTCGGGGAGTCCTTCCCCACGCAGGACGGCACGTCCTCCGACTCCCTCACCGCGACGGGCGACCATCCGGCCGTCATCGGATTCGACACGCTCGAGACCGCGGGCATGCCGCTCGCCGAACGCGAGGCGAAGGCGCAGCAGCTGGCCGCGAACATCCGCCAGGCGCACGACGTCGGGGCGATCAGCACTCTCACGATCCACATGGAGAACCTCGCGACCGGCGGCGACTTCTACGACACCTCGGGCGACGCCCTGCGCGCCGTCCTCCCCGGCGGAGCGCAGCACGATGCGCTCCGCGCGTATCTCGATCGCATCGCCGTGACCGCGCATGCCGCCGTCGCCGCCGACGGCACGGCCATCCCGATCGTGTTCCGCCCCTGGCACGAGAACGCGGGGTCCTGGTTCTGGTGGGGCGCGGCGTTCGGCCTGCCCGGCGAGTACGCCGAGCTGTTCCGGTTCACGGTCGAGTACCTGCGCGACGTGAAGGACGTGCACAACCTCCTGTACGCGTTCTCGCCCGGGGGCGGGTTCGGCGGCGACGAGGACCTGTACCTGCGCACGTACCCCGGCGACGACTTCGTGGACGTGCTCGGCTACGACGTCTACGACAGCTCGGGCGCCGCGCAGAGCTTCCTGGACGGGCTCGTCGCCGACCTCGGCATGATGGGCCGCCTCGCGCAGGCGCGCGGCAAGATCAGCGCGCTGACGGAGTTCGGCATCTCGGGCGGCGTGCGCCCCGACGGCGAGAACGCGAACCCCACCTGGTTCACCGATGTGCTCGACGCGATCATGTCGGATCCCGACGCGGCGCGGACCGCCTACATGATGACGTGGGCGAACTACGGCGGCGACTCGACGCCGTACTTCCCCGTCGAGGGCGAGATGCTGCCGGACTTCCAGGCCTACCACGACGACCCGCGCACGTTCTTCGCCGACGACCTCGCGGGCGTCTACGACGCCGAGACCGCGTCCGTCGCCTCGGCCGCTGCGCACCTCGCGTCGCCCGCCGACGGCGCGCGCGTGGTGGCCGGGCCTGTCGAGCTGCGCGCATCGGTGACGGGTCACGCGGCCGATCGCGTGACGGTCACGACCGATGCGGGAGACGTGATCGAGCTCGCGGCCCCGGCTGACGGCGGGATGTGGTGGACCGGGGCGTGGGATGTCGTCCCCGAGCAGCTCGACAACACGTCGCACGGGCTGACCCTGCGCGTGTTCGCGGGCGGCGCCGAGGTGGAGACCACGGCGTCGACCGTCGTCCTCGGTCCCGAGCCGGTCCTGCCGCTCGGCGTCGTCGACGACTTCGAGTCCTACGACGCGGACGCCGCCCTGCAGAGCAGGTGGGTGCCCCAGAACGCGAACGTCCTCGAGCTCGCCCGCGCGGCCGAGGGCGACGCGGTCGGAGGCGGAGAGGCCGCGATGCGGCTGTCGTACTCCTTCGCGACGCAGTCGTACACGGGAGTGGGCCGGCCGGTCTCGGGCGACTGGTCGTCGTTCTGGGACTTCGAGGCGTGGATCGACCCCGACGCGTCCGGCAACCGGCTCGTCCTCCAGCTCGTCGCCGACGGCGTCGCCTTCGAGGCCTATCCCTCCCTCGCCGGCGACGACCCCTACCTCGCCACCATCCCCTTCGCCGACTGGCGCCCCGCTCCCTGGGACACCGCCAACGCCGACCGCCGCCTCACGCCCGAGGCCCTCGCCCACGTATCGCAGTTCAGCGTGTTCGTCAACGCAGCCGACGCAGGCGCCGTCGAGGGCTCCATCGTCGTCGACGAGCTCCGCGCGGTCGAGGGCACGCCCCCGCCGCCGGTCTACGTCGACGTCGAACGCGACGACCCCGACTACGCCGCGATCGCGTGGCTGCACGACGAGGTCGTCGATCTCGGCGACGCGAACGGCCGCTTCCACCCCACGCGCCCCGTGACGCGTGCGGAGGCGACGCACGCACTCGCGGCGTACCGGGAGGATGCCCCGGCGGTCGACGGCACGGCGAAGGCTCCCGTCGAGCGCGCCGAGCTCGCCCACGCGCTGTGGGAGCTCGCGGGCGCGCCGACGCCCGCGGAGCCCGCGGACTTCGACGATGTGCCGCCGGCCCATCCGTCGGCCGAGGCGATCGCGTGGGTCACGCAGAACGGCATCGTCGAGCCCGCCGGTGACGGCCGCTTCGGGATGCGCGGTCCCGTGACGCGGGCGGAGCTCGCCCGCGCCTTGCGGGCCTTCGACGCGGCCCCGGGCACGGAGCCGCCGACCACCCTGTTCGACTTCGCGGACGGACGGCAGGGTTGGGCCGCGAACGGGGCCATCGACGCCGCGGACGGACGCCTCACGGTCGACCTCGCGGAGAGCGGATGGATCTGGGCGACCGGCTCGTGGGACCTCTCCGGCCGCTCGACGCTCGTCATCGACGTCGCGGAGACGACCGGCACGTCGATCGGCCTCGCGCTGCAGGTCGGCCCCTCGTGGAGCTGGTGCGAACTGCCCGCCGGCGACCCTGTCTCCGGCGGCGCGTCGGTCGCGATCGACCTCGGCGCGCTGTCATCCGAGTGCCGCGGTCAGCTCGGCGACGTCCGCGGCGTCAACCTGCGCCTCGACGCGGGGCAGCACGCGATCGACGCCATCCGCGTGCGCTGAACGTGGCTCGCGCCCGGGCCATCCGCTGATCGAGCGGATGGCCCGGGCGCGGCCGCGTGATGGTGCCGGCTGCCAGGTTCGAACTGACGACCCCCTGTTTACAAGACAGGTGCTCTACCAACTGAGCTAAGCCGGCGCGGGTCCCCGAGGGGACCTGGAAAGCATACCGTCGCGCGGCGACGGGATCCGCTACTCCGCGGGGGTCTCGGTCGGCTCAGGCTCCGCGGTCTCGCTCGGCGCGGGCTCGGGCTCCTCTGTCGCCTCGGGCTCCTCGGCGGGAGTCGGCGTCGGCGAGGCCGTCGAGTAGTAGGCCTCGCTCGAGACGGTGAGCACGAACTGCGCGAACTCGGCCGGGTCGTCGAGCTGCCCCTGATACGGACGGCCGTTCACGAGGATCATCGGCGCGCCGGTCAGGCGCACGTCCTCGGTGTCGGGGAGCGGCTCCTCGAGGACGCGCTGGGTCGTCTCGCTCGCCCAGGTCACGAAGTCCTCGTTCTCGATGCACTCGCGCACGGCCTTCGTGTCGTCGACGCCGACGGCGGCCGCGAGCGCGGCGAGCTCCTTGTCGGTGTACCCCTCGCTGTCGACCGAGGGCTGCTCGACGAGCAGCTCGTGGTTGAAGGCGAGCGCCGACTCGGGCGCGTGCGTGCGCACGCAGGCGACCGCGCCCGCTGCGCGCAGGGAGTACTTCGAGCCGTTCGACTTGGCCGTGAGCAGGGCCACGGGGTGGTACGAGAGGTCAGCCGCGCCCTGGGCGACCCACTCCGCGAGCTGGGACGAGTTCGTCTGCTCGAACTGCGCGGACCCCTCGGACAGGTAGTCGACATACACGCGGATGCTGACGGCGGACGCCGAGCTCGCGCGCTCCGCCTCGGGCGCAGCGGGCTCGGTGGCCTCGAGCGAGCTCGTCACCATGGGCGACAGGTCATCGGAGTCGGCGACGACGATGCCGTCGTCCTCGAGGTTCTCCGGTGTCAGGGTCGGGCGGTTGAGGGCGGGAACGACGACGCTCGTCACCGCGAACGCGATCGCGGCGACGCCCGCGACGATCACGAGGGTGATCCCGCCTCGACGCAGCATCTTCGCGCGCGTCTGCTTCGCCTTGACCTTCTGCGCCTTCTCCCGCACAGCATCGCGTCGCTCGCTGCCCGGGGGAACGATCGGGTTCTCGTTCGTCATCGCCTGCTCGCACTCCCCTTCGCCGCCACGGGTACCGGCGGTCGACCTCGAAGAGGCTAGAGCGTGTCACTGGGAAATGCCCCGGCAGACACGGCAGATCCGCCGTCTCCGCGCCCGCGCCATCCGCTCATCAGCAAACGATTTCCCCACGCGCGCGGATTCGATGGCATACTGAGCCGAGACCCGACGAGGGGTCTACGGCGGTTCGCACCGTCGGTTCCATTCACTACGGATCGTCCGGCACGTACCTGCCGGTGAAGGAGAAGAACCATGGCCAGTGTCACTTTCGACGACGCCACCCGCCTCTACCCGGGCGGAACCCGTCCCGCGGTCGACAAGCTGAACCTGGAGATCGGCGACGGCGAGTTCCTCGTTCTCGTCGGCCCCTCGGGCTGCGGAAAGTCCACCTCGCTGCGCATGCTCGCGGGCCTCGAAGAGGTCAACGACGGCCGCATCCTCATCGGCGACCGCGACGTCACCGACGTGCCGCCGAAGGACCGCGACATCGCGATGGTGTTTCAGAACTACGCGCTCTACCCGCACATGACGGTCGCCGAGAACATGGGCTTCGCGCTCAAGATCGCCGGCGTGAGCAAGGACGAGCGCGCCAAGCGCGTTCTCGAGGCCGCCAAGCTCCTCGACCTCGAGCAGTACCTCAACCGCAAGCCGAAGGCCCTGTCGGGTGGTCAGCGTCAGCGCGTCGCGATGGGCCGCGCCATCGTCCGCGAGCCCCAGGTGTTCCTCATGGACGAGCCGCTGTCGAACCTCGACGCCAAGCTCCGCGTGCAGACCCGCACGCAGATCGCGTCGCTCCAGCGTCGCCTCGGCGTCACCACGGTCTACGTCACGCACGACCAGACCGAGGCGCTCACGATGGGCGACCGCATCGCGGTCCTCAAGGACGGCCTCCTCCAGCAGGTGGGCACGCCGCGCGACCTGTACGAGAAGCCGAACAACGTCTTCGTGGCCGGCTTCATCGGCTCGCCCGCGATGAACCTGTTCCCCGCGGAGATCGCCGAGGGCGGCATCCGCTTCGGCACGAAGGTCGTGGGCGTCGACGCGTCGGCGCTCAACAAGGCGCACGGCTCCAAGGTGACGGCGGGCGTCCGCCCCGAGGACTTCATCGTCGGCCCCGCCGGCAGCGAGGGCCTCGCGGTCAAGGTCGACCTCGTCGAGGAGCTCGGCGCCGACGGCTACCTGTACGGCCACGTCGAGGGCTCGGACGCGCAGATCGTCGCGCGCGTCGATGGCCGCCGCCACCCGATGGCTGGCGACACCGTCTCGCTCCTGCCGACGCCCGACCACATCCACGTCTTCGACGTGGAGACCGGCGAGCGCCTGCTCGACAAGGCGATCGTCTCGGCGTAACGCTGTCACCGCGCGACGGCGCGGGCGAACCTCCGGGTTCGTCCGCGCCGTCGCCGTTTCTGGGGGAAGATCTTCTCTATGGCCGATTCGCTCCGCATCACCGCCGCCGAGATCGACCCGCAGCTGCTCACGCTGCCCTGGCGGACGAAGCTCGCCGAGTGGCCCAGCAGCGCGATCGTGAAGCTCCCGAAGGGCATCTCGCGGCACATCGTCCGCTTCAGCGAGCTGTCGGGGATGGTCATCGCCGTCAAGGAGACGACGGCGCACATGGCCCAGCGCGAGTACGAGCTCCTCGGTACGCTGCAGCGCCTCGAGGTCCCGTGCGTGCGCCGCGTCGCGGTCATCGACGGGCGCACCGACGAGCAGGGCAACCCGCTCCCCGCGGCCCTCGTGACCGCGCATCTGAAGTTCTCGATGCCGTACCGCGCGCTGTTCACGCAGACGCTGCGCCCCGACACCGCCACGCGCCTCGTGGATGCGCTCGCCCTCCTCCTCGTGCGCGTGCACAAGGTCGGCTTCCGCTGGGGCGACGTCTCGCTGTCGAACACGCTCTTCCGCCGCGACGCCGGCGCGTTCGCCGCGTACCTCGTCGACGCCGAGACCGGCGATCTCTATGAGGGCGGGCTGACGGATGGCCAGCGCGAGCACGACATCGACATCGCGCGCACGAACATCGCCGGCGAGATCATGGACCTCGAGGCCGGCGGACGCGTCGAGATCGGCGTCGACGCCGTCGAGGTCGCCGATCAGCTCGTCGCGACCTACCGCGAGCTGTGGTCGGCGCTCACGGAGGCCGAGTCGTTCGCCCTGACCGAGACCTGGCGGATCACCGAGCGCGTGCAGCGGCTCAACGAGCTCGGCTTCGACATCGACGAGATGACGATCCAGACCGACCCCGACGGCACGCGCGTCTCGATCCAGCCGAAGGTCGTCGACGCGGGGCACCACCGTCGCCGCCTGCTGCGTCTCACGGGCCTCGACGCCGAGGAGAACCAGGCCCGCCGTCTCCTCAACGACCTCGACGAGTACCGCTCGCGGATCTCGCGCTCGTCCGACGAGGAGGTCGCCGCGCACGAGTGGGTGACGCGCGTCTTCGAGCCGGTCGTCCGGGCCATCCCCTATGAGATGCGCGCGAAGCTCGAGCCCGCCGAGGTGTTCCACCAGGTGCTCGAGCACCGCTGGCATCTCTCGCAGGCGCGCGGTGCATCCGTGCCGCTCGCCGAGACGCTCACGAGCTACATCCGCGACGTGCTGCGGCACCGGCGCGACGAGGCCACGATCATGGGCCCCCTCACGGAGACGCTCACCGAGCCCCTCGCGACGGCCTCGGGAGAGGCGCGCGACTGGCGCGACCTGGTCTGACCGAACGGGGCAGGGCCCGCAGGCGCCTGCCCCGTTTCGCGGCGAACCCGCGCTGTCGCGCGGGTTACGCCTGGGCGCCGCGGATCGTCGAGACCTGGTAGAGCGCGACGGATGCCGCGATGCCCGCGTTGAGCGACTCGGTCACGTCGGAGATCGGGATGGACACGACCTGGTCGCACGTCTCCGTCACGAGGCGCGAGAGGCCCTTGCCCTCGCTGCCGACGACGATGACGACCGGGCGGTCGGCGAGCTCGATCGAGGGCAGCGACACGTCGCCGTCGCCGTCGAGGCCGAGCACGAAGACGCCCTGCTTCTTGAACTCCTTGAGCGTGGTCGTGAGGTTCGGCGCGATCGCCACGGGGATGCGCGCGGCGGCGCCCGCGCTCGTCTTCCACGCCGCCGAGTTCACGCTGGCCGAGCGGCGCTGCGGCACGATGACGCCGTGGCCGCCGAACGCGCCGGTCGAGCGGATGATCGCGCCCAGGTTGCGCGGGTCGGTGATGCCGTCGAGCGCGACGAACAGCGGAGTCGCGCCCGTGTCGACGACCTGCTCGAGGAGGTCCTGGGGGTGCGCGTACTCGTACGGCGGCACCTTGAGCGCGACGCCCTGGTGGACGCCGTCGAAGCCGGCCATGCGGTCGAGCTCGGGGCGGGTGACCTCGAGCACGGGGATCTCGCGGTTCCGGGCGATCGCGAGCATCTCCTTGACGCGGTCGTCCATCTCGACGCGCTGCGCGATGTAGAGCGCGGTCGCGGGGATCTTCGCGCGCAGGGCCTCGAGCACGCTGTTGCGCCCGGTCACGTTCTCGGTGTCGTCCTTCGGGCGCGACGAGCGCTGCTGCGGCTTCTGCGCGCTCCCGCCGCGCTTGGCGGCGAGGCGCTCGGCGGCCTGCTTGCGCTTGTGCGCGACGTGGTACGGCCGGTCCTCGGCCTTCGGGGTCGGGCCCTTGCCCTCGAGCGACCGGCGGTTCTTGCCGCCCGTGCCCTTCGTGGGGCCCTTCTTGCCCTTCGCGGCGCCGGGTCGTCCAGGCTTAGCCATTGATGCTCCAAGTGGTTCCGTGTGCGGTGTCTTCGAGGGCGATGCCCGCCGCGGCGAATGCATCGCGGATGCGGTCGGCGCTCGCCCAGTCCTTCGCCGCACGCGCCTCGGCGCGCTGCGCGATGAGCTGCTCGACGAGGGCGGAGAGGGACTCTGCCGTCGGGCCGTCTCCGGAGCTCCGCGCGAGCGCGCCGAACGGATCCAGGCCCAGGACGTCCATCATGGCGGACACGGCTGAGAACGCGCCCCGCGCCGCCGCCTCATCGCCCGCATCGAGCGCGGTGTTGCCCGCGCGGACGGTCTCGTGCACGACCGCGAGCGCCTGCGGGACGCCGAGGTCGTCGTCCATCGCGTCCGCGAAGGCGCCGGGGATCTCGGCCGCCTCGGGGCGCGGATGCACCCGCAGGAACCGCTCGAGGAAGCCGCGGATGCGCGCGAGCGCCGCCTCCGCCTCGCGCCACGACGCGTCGGTCAGGTCGAGGCTCGAGCGGTAGTGGGCTGCCGCGAGCGCGTAGCGGACCACGAGCGGATCCTCGGCCGCGAGCACGTCGGCCGCGAGCGTGAAGTTGCCGAGCGACTTCGACATCTTCTGCCCGTCGACCGTGACGAGGCCGTTGTGCACCCAGTAGCTCGCGAACGCGTCTCCGGCGGCGGTCGACTGCGCGAGCTCGTTCTCGTGGTGCGGGAAGCGCAGGTCGAGCCCGCCTCCGTGGATGTCGAAAGCCGGTCCGAGGTAGCGGCGCGACATCGCCGAGCACTCGATGTGCCATCCGGGGCGCCCCTCGCCCCACGGCGACGCCCACACCGCGCTGCGCGGCTCGTCGGGCTTGGCGCCCTTCCAGAGCGCGAAGTCGTGCGGATCGCGCTTGCCGCGCGGATCCGCGTCGGCCGCGTCCTCCATCGCGTCGACCGACTGGCGTGTGAGGGCGCCGTACGCGCGCCACGACCGCACGTCGAAGTAGACGTCGCCCGCTGACGCATACGCATGACCCCGCTCGATGAGCTCCTGGATGAGCTCCTGCATCTGCGGGATGGATGCGGTCGCGCGCGGCTCGTAGGTCGGGGGCAGGATGCCGATGGCCGCGTAGGCGGCGGTGAACTCCTGCTCCATGCGGTAGGCCAGCGCCCACCACGGCTCGGCCTCGGTCGCGTTGGCGAGCACCTTGTCGTCGATGTCGGTCACGTTCCGCACGAACGTCACGCGCGGGTAGCGGTGCGCGAGCCATCGCCTCAGCAGGTCGAAGGCGAGGGCGCCCCGCAGGTGCCCGATGTGCGGGCCGGACTGCACCGTCGGGCCGCACACGTACATCGTCACGTTCTCCGGGTCGAGAGGCGCGAAGTCGCGCAGCGTCTGAGCGCGGGTGTCGTACAGCCGGAGAGTCACCCCCTCAGACTACTGGCCGCCGTCCGCCCCGCCCCGGCGGCCCGCGTCACACGGACGTCATCCGGAGCGTGTAGAACCGAAGGGTGATGTCCGTCCTCGCCGTGCTCGCCGCGGCCGTCCTGTTCGGGACGACGGGGACGGCGCAGGCCCTCGGCCCCGACGGCACGACGCCCCTCGCGGTGGGAGCCGTCCGCGTCGCGGTCGGCGGTCTCGCCCTCGCCGCACTCGCGGCGGTCGCCGGCGCGTGGGCGCGACGCACGGGCGGCGTCCGGTCTCCGCGGCCCGAGGCGCGCCCGCTGCTCCTCATGGCGATCGCGGGCGTGTGCCTGTTCGCGTACCAGCCGCTGTTCTTCCTCGGCGCCTCGGTGAACGGCGTCGCGGTCGGCACGGTCATCGCCCTCGGCTCCTCCCCCGTGCTCGCCGGCGCGATCGAGGGAGCGCTCACGCGCCGCGCGCCGGGGCGCACCTGGATGGTCGCGACCCTCATCGCGACCGGCGGCGTGGCCCTGCTCGCCCTGGGCGGTCAGGAGGGCGCGGCGACCGCGCCCCTCGGCGTGGCCGCCTCTGTCGGAGCCGGCGCGTCCTTCGCCGTGTTCGCCGTCGCGCAACGGCGCCTTCTCGACGGCGGCTGGCAGCCCCTCACCGTGATGGGCGTCGCGGGTGGCGTCGCGGCCGTGCTCGCCGCCGCACTGCTGCCCTTTCAGGACCTGGCATGGCTCGCCCGCCCTGACGGCGCCGCGATGGCGCTGTGGCTCGGCCTCGGCGCGACGACGCTCGCCTATGCCTCGTTCACGTGGGGCCTGCGACGTGTGCCCGCGCCGACCGCCGCGACCCTCACGCTCGCGGAGCCGCTGACGGCCGCGCTGCTCGGCGTGATCGTGCTCGGCGAGCGCCTCGCGCCGCTGGGCATCGCGGGGCTCGCGGCCCTCGCCATCGGACTCGTCCTGCTCGCCAGGGGCGCGCGGCGCCCCATCCGCCCCTACGCCCTGGAGGCCTGACATGACCATCGACATCCGCGTCGACGACCTGACCCACCCCGCGACCCAGGCGCTCGCGGCCATCCACCTCGCGGGCATGCACGCCGGCACACCCGCCGAGAGCGTCCACGCGCTCGATCTCGACGGGCTGCGGCATCCGTCGGTCACGCTGTGGTCGGCGTGGATCGACGATCAGATCGCCGGGATCGGCGCGCTCAAGCGCCTCGACGACGAGCGCGGCGAGCTCAAGTCGTTCCGCACCGCCGAGACGCACCTGGGCCGCGGCGTCGCCCGCGCCGTTCTGCGGCACATCATCGCCGAGGCGCGAATGCGCGGGATGGCGTCGCTGTGGCTCGAGACCGGCAGCGACGCCGCGTTCGCCCCGGCGCGCGGCCTGTATGCGAGCGAGGGCTTCGTCGAATGCGGGCCGTTCGACGACTACGTCCTCGACCCGCTCTCGACCTTCATGACGCGCACGCTCTGACGCGCGCGGCTCACGCGCGGTGCACGAGGGCGACCGCGAACGCCTGCACGCCCTCCGCGGCGCCCGTGAACCCGAGGCCGTCCGTCGTCGTCGCCGACACCGTCACGGGCGCGCCGCCGAGCGCGGCGGACAGTGCCGCCTCGGCCTCCGCTCGCCGCGGCGCGAAGCGCGGCCGTGCGGCCTGCACCTGCACCGAGACGTTGCCGATGGTCCACCCCTCGGCCGCCAGGTAGGCGCGGGTGTCCTCGAGGAACGCGGCGGCGTGCGCGCCGGCGAACTCGGGGCGGTCGGTCCCGAAGCGCGAGCCGATGTCGCCGAGGCCTGCAGCGGAGAGCAGCGCGTCGACGATCGCGTGCGCGACGGCATCCCCGTCGGAGTGGCCGGACAGGGCGGGCTCGCCCGGCCACTCGAGGCCCGCGAGCCAGAGCGCGCCCTCGCCGCCGAATGCGTGCACGTCCGTCCCGACGCCGATGCGGGGCAGGGCGGGGCCGGCCGGGGCCGGGCTGATGAGAGTCCGCGCGCGCTGCAGGTCGGCCGGCGTCGTGATCTTGAACGCGCGCGCGTCGCCCTCGACCGACGCGATCGGATGGCCGGCGGCCGCGACGAGGGCCGAGTCGTCGGTGTGCTCCTCGCCCGCCACACGGTAGGCCGTCTCGAGGATGTCGCGTCGGAAGCCCTGCGGCGTCTGCGCGGACGCGAGCTCCGAGCGGTCGACGACCCCCGTGATCAGCTCGCCGTCGACTCGCTTGATGGTGTCGACGACCGGGAGAACGGGCACGACGCCCCATCCGGTCCGCTCGACGGCGTCGACGACCCGGTCGATGAGCTCGGCCGGCGCGAGCGCGCGCGCCGCGTCGTGCACGAGCACGATCTCGACGTCGGGCCAGACCGCGGCGAGACCCGCCGCGACGGACTGCTGGCGGGTGCTCCCGCCCGCCACGACCGAGACGAGCTCACGGCGCGCGCCTGCTGCCTCCTGCGCGTCGGTCAGCGCCTCGCCGACCCGCTCCTCTGGCGCGACGACGACGACCTGCGCGGGCCGCGCGGCGAAGACGCGGTCCAGGCAGTGCCGGAGGATCGTGTGGTCGTCGATCCCGACGAAGGCCTTGGGCGCGCCGGCGCCGAGGCGCGTGCCGGATCCGGCGGCGACGACGATGACGGCGACACGGGGCGACGGCGTGACGGTGCTCACACCCCCACGGTACCCGCCGGACGCGGAACGGCCCGGCTCACCTCAGGTGAACCGGACCGTTTCGATCGATCGCGCGTCAGCTGCTCGCGAGGACCTCGTCGAGGAGCTCTGCGGCCTTCTCCTCTTCGACCTTCTCCGCGAGCGCGAGCTCGGAGACGAGGATCTGGCGGGCCTTGGCGAGCATCCGCTTCTCGCCGGCGGAGAGCCCGCGGTCCTGGTCGCGGCGCCACAGGTCGCGCACGACCTCGCTGACCTTGATGACGTCGCCCGAGGCGAGCTTCTCAAGGTTCGCCTTGTAGCGGCGCGACCAGTTCGTCGGCTCCTCGGTGAACGGGGCGCGCAGCACCTCGAACACCTTGTCCAGCCCCTCCTGGCCGATGACGTCGCGCACGCCGACGAGGTCGACGTTCTCTGCGGGGACCTCGATGACGAGGTCGCCCTGCGTGACGTTCAGCTTGAGGTAGATCTTCTCCTCGCCCTTGATGACGCGAGTCTTGACTTCGGTGATCGTCGCCGCCCCGTGATGGGGGTACACGACCGTCTCGCCAACCTCAAAAAGCATAGAATTGTGTCCTTTCGGCGATCTCAAGGATATCACAGCTCGCGATGCACTAAGGTTCGCGCGGCATCGGCCCGCATGCCACGCCATCCGCGTGATCACGGGCCCGCACGCCATCCCTTTAGAATGGCGTGGGAGCGTCTGCCGACGGGCGACGCCGCAGCATCTGGAGGATCCGTGAACACGCGCGCACTCGCGTCCGCCGCCCTTGCCGGCCTCGTCATCCTGGGAGCCACGGGCTGCCAGGCCATCACGTCGCAGGCGACGACGATCAAGTACTCCGCGTCGGACGGCGTGAACGTCCCCGATGCCGAGGGCGCGCCCGTCGAGATCCGCAACGCGGTCATCATCGCCGACGAGGACGGCGACCAGGGCAACCTCGCCGCCGCGCTCGTCAACCGCACCGACAGCGCCGCGACCCTCACGCTCGAGTGGGGCGACGAGCGCGAGACGGTGCGGATCCCGGCCGAGAGCGTCGTGAGCCTCGGCACCGAGGAGACCGAGCCGCTGCTGCTCGACGCGATCGACTCCCCCGCGGGCTCGACGCTCCCCGTCTACTTCCAGTCCGGCGACGCCGAGGGCGTCCTCACCGAGGTCCCGGTGCTCGACGGCTGCCTCGAGCAGTTCGCCGACCTCGTGCCCGGCGGCGGCGCGAGCGACTGCGAGAAGGAAGCCCCCGCCGAGCACGGCGAAGAGGGCCACTGACCCGACGCCCGATGGCGTGAAGAAGGGCCGAGCGGAGATCCTCCCGCTCGGCCCTTCTTCGCGTCCTGGGGTCAGCCCTCGAAGCGGTAGCCGAGGCCGCGCACGGTCACGAGCATGACCGGCTCGCTGGGCACCTTCTCGATGCGCGAGCGGATGCGCTTGATGTGCACGTCGAGCGTCTTCGTGTCGCCGAAGTAGTCGCTGCCCCACACGCGGTCGATGAGCTGGCCGCGCGTGAGCACACGGCCCGCGTTGCGCATGAGCACCTCGAGCAGCTCGAACTCCTTGAGCGGCATGTTGATCTGCTCCCCGTCGACCGACACCGTGTGGCGGTCGATGTCGAGCGTCACGCGGCCGCCCTCGAGCACGCGCTCGTCGAGGTCGGCCTCCGCCTGCAGCGAGCGGCGCATGACCGCCCGCATGCGCGCGAGCAGCTCGCGCGCCGAGTACGGCTTCGTGACGTAGTCGTCGGCGCCGAGCTCGAGCCCGACGACGATGTCCACCTCGGAGTCCTTGGCCGTCAGCATGATGATCGGCACGGCCGACGTCGTGCGCACCTGGCGGCAGACCTCGGTGCCCGGCATCCCGGGGAGCATGAGGTCGAGCAGGATGACGTCGGGCTCCTGGTCCCGGAACGCCGCGAGCGCGGCGTCTCCGTCCTCGGCGATCTCGACCTCGTAGCCCTCGCGCCGCAGCAGGTAGGCGAGCGGGTCGGCGAGGTCGGGTTCGTCCTCCACGAGCAGAACACGCGTCATTCGTTCTCTTTCCTTCCGTGGCGCCTCGTCACGCGGCGTCGACCGCGCGGGCGCCCTTCCTCTTGCGTTTCGCGGACTCGGCGCCGACGAGCGGGGCCTCCGTGCGCGGGAGCCTGATGGTGAACGTCGACCCGCGATCGGGCTGCGACCAGAGCCGCACCTCGCCGCCGTGCCGATTCACCGCGTGCTTCACGATCGAGAGGCCGAGACCGGTGCCTCCCGTGCGGCGCGAGCGCGCCTGGTCGGCGCGGTAGAAGCGCTCGAACACGCGCTGCTGGTCGGCCTCCGCGATGCCGATGCCCTGGTCGGTCACGGCGATCTCGACGGCCTCCGCGGTTCCGCGCACGCCGATGCCCACGCGCGAGCCGCGCGGGGAGTACGCGATGGCGTTCGCGACGAGGTTGCCGAGCGCTTCGACGAGGATGGTCGCCGAGCCGCGCACGAAGAGCCCGCGGTCGCCGCCGCGCACGAGCGCGACATCCGCCGACTCGGCCTGCACCTGGTACTGCTCGAGGGCAGCGGCGACGACCTCGTCGATCGCGACGTCGCCGACCTCGGTGAGCTCGTCCGCGGCCTGCAGCTTGGACAGGTTCATGATGCGCCCCGTGAGCTGGCCGAGGCGCTGCGCCTCCGCCGACATCCGCGCGGCGAAGCGGCGCACCTGCTCAGGATCATCGGAGGCCGACTCCATCGCCTCGGCGAGGAGGCCGATCGCCCCGACCGGCGTCTTCAGCTCGTGGCTCGTGTTCGCGATGAAGTCCTGCCGCATCTGCTGCAGGCGCTCCTGCTCCGAGATGTCGCGCACGATGAGCAGCGTGAGCCGGTCGGCGATCGTCGTCGCGCGCGCGACGACGAGGCGGGTGTCGTCGGAGATCCGGCCGCGGCGGATGCGCAGCGTCTGCGACTCGGTCGAGGAGCCGAGCCCGCGTGCGGCCTTCACGAGCTCGCGGAGCTCGGGCTGCTCGAGCCCCTGCCCCGGAGTCAAGCCGAGCCACGTCGCCGATGCCGAGACCGAGACGACGGCGCCCGAGGAGTCGATCACGGCCGTCGCGTCGTCGATCGCGTCGAGCGCGGCCGTGAGCGCCGGCGGAAGCGCAAGGCTCTGCTCGCGCAGCGCCCGCTCCCTGGCGCGGAACGCGAGCACCACGATCAGGGTCACGCCGACGCCGAGGATGATCCCTGCGGCGAGCGCGAGCAGCGCGAGCTGCGTGGAGTCCATGTCTCCAGAGTAGAGTGCAGCCGAGAGCCCCTCTGGACGAATGGGCTCGTCGGGGCGCCGCCCCGACGCACTGTTCACCGACCGGGCACCGGCCGTTCACCTTCGCGCATGACAATCGCGAGGCGCACAGGCCAGTGTGAGAAGCCGCCGCTGCGCGGCCGAGACCCGAAACCGACGAAAGGTTCGCCAGATGCGCGAAGTCTTCCACCAGGCCCTCGAGGACATCCAGAACCGGCTGGTCGAGATCGCCGAGCTGGTCACGGTGGCCATCGACAAGGCCACCATCGCCTTCGAGAACGGCGACGTCGCCCTCGCCGAGGAGGTCATCGCCGATGACGTCCGCATCGACGAGCTGGCCCTCTCGGTCGACGAGCTCGCGATCGACACGCTCGCGATGCAGCAACCCGTCGCCCGCGACCTCCGCATCATCGTGAGCGCGCTGCGCACGAGCGCGTCGCTCGAGCGCATGGGCGACCTCGCCGAGCACATCGCGCAGCTCGCCCGCTCCCGCTTCCCCGAGCGCGCCATCCCCAAGGGCCTCAAGAGCACGTTCGTGAAGATGGGCAAGCTCGACGTCGAGGTCGCGCGCACGCTCGTCGAGCTCCTGCGCACGCAGGACCTCGCCTACGCCGCGCAGATCCGCGACGCCGACGACGTCATCGACGAGCTCCACGCGACCGTCTACGAGAAGGTGCTCAGCGAGGCGTTCGCGGGCGACGCGAGCCACGTCATCGACGCCGCTCTCGCGAGCCGCTACCACGAGCGCTTCGGCGACCACGCGGTCTCGATCGCGAAGAAGATCGTCTACCTCGCCACGGGCGACTGGACCGGCTCCGCCGACCCCGAGATCGAGGTCGTGGACCGCACGCCGGGCGTCTGACCCGAGAACGACGAAGCGCCCCGCCGGTCGGCGGGGCGCTTCGTCGTTCTCGCGCTACTTCTTGCCCTGGGCGGCGACCGCTGCGGCGCCGGCCGCTGCGGCCTCCGGGTCGAGGTAGCGGCTCGGGCCGGTCGGCTTCATGTCGTCGTCGAGCTCGTACACGAGCGGGATGCCCGTCGGGATGTTCAGGCCAGCGATGTCGTCGTCGCTGATGCCGTCGAGGTGCTTCACGAGCGCGCGCAGCGAGTTGCCGTGCGCCGTGACGAGCACGGTCTTGCCGGCTGCGAGGTCGGGCACGATCTCCGACTCCCAGTACGGCAGCAGGCGGTCGATGACGATCTTGAGCGACTCGGTGCCGGGGATCTCGCCGTCGATCCCGGCGTAGCGCGGGTCGTGCGTCTGGGCGTACTCGTCCTCGGGGTCGATGACGGGCGGCGGCACGTCGAACGAGCGACGCCACTCCATGAACTTCTCCTCGCCGAACTCGGCGAGCGTCTGCGCCTTGTCCTTGCCCTGCAGAGCGCCGTAGTGGCGCTCGTTCAGGCGCCACGAGCGCTTGACGGGGATCCAGAGGCGGTCGGCCGCGTCGAGCGCGATGTTCGCCGTCTGGATGGCACGGCTCAGCACGGAGGTGTGGAGGATGTCGGGCAGCACGCCCTGCTCCTTCAGCAGCTCGCCGCCGCGCTGGGCCTCGGCCTTCCCCTGCTCCGTGAGCCGCACGTCGACCCATCCGGTGAAGAGGTTCTTCTCGTTCCAGTCGCTCTGCCCGTGGCGGAGCAGGATCAGGGTGTGCGTCATACCTGACATGCTACCGAGGCGGCGCGAGGCCCGATGCCGCGGCCCCCGTGCGTTCACGCGAGAATGGAGGCATGCCGACGACCGAGGGCCGCCCGACCCGCGGCACGACCGGCACGAACCGGCTGCGCCGCGTCGACCGCTGGATCGCGCAGCACCCCGCGCTCCTCGGCGCGGGCGACCCGCTCGTCGTGGATCTCGGCTTCGGCGCGAGCGGCGTGACGGCGCTCGAGCTCGCCGCGCGCCTGCGTCGCGCACGCGCGGATGTCGAGGTGCGCGGTCTCGAGATCGACCTCGAGCGGGTCGAGCGCGCGCGGGCGCAGCTGGCCGACGTCCGCTCGGGGCGCACCGTGTTCGCGCCCGACATCGCGGTCTCGTTCGCACGCGGTGGATTCGAGATCCCGACGGAGGGCGGGCGGCGGCCTGCCGTCGTGCGCGCGTTCAACGTGCTGCGGCAGTACGACGAGCACGAGGTCGCTGCGGCGTGGCGCCGGATGGCCGAGCGCCTCGCGCCCGGCGGCGTCCTCATCGAGGGCACATGCGACGAGCTCGGCCGCGTCTGCGCGTGGGTCGACGTCGCGCCGACCGGAGAGGCCGTCCGCTTCACGGTCTCGCTGCGGCTCGCCGATCTCGAGCGCCCCGGCATCGTCGCCGAGCGGCTGCCGAAGGCGCTCATCCACCGCAATGTGCCCGGAGAGCGCGTGCACGCGTTCCTGCAGGCGCTCGACGGCGAATGGGAGCGCGCAGCGCACCTCTCCCCCTTCGGCCCCGTGCAGCGCTGGATCGCGACGGTCGAGGCGATGCGCCGCGGCGGATGGGATGTCGTCGGCACCCGGCGGCGGTGGCGGCTCGGGGAGCTCACGGTCCCCTGGGCGGCCGTCGCGCCCGCCTGAGGGCGCGACGCGATCAGATGCGCGGGATGGCCGCTGCCGCTTCGGCGTGGGTGAGACCGCTCGCGACGAGCAGGTCGACCGCGAACGGGCGCAGCGCCGCGAGCAGCGCGAGCTCGCCCTGCGACGCGTCGGGCATCATCGCCGCGGGATCGAGCCGCCGCGCGATCGCGAGGAGCGCCTCTCGCGCCGCGGGCTCGGCGGAGATGTCCTCGAGCGCGTGCGCGACGACGCCCGCCGCGCGCTGGAGCTCGGCGAGCGGCTCGGCGATCGCCGGGCGCGGCTCGCCGTCGCGCACGACGTAGGCCGCGCGCCGCGCGACGACGCGCAGATTCCGGGCGGCGAGGTCGACGCTCTGCAGGACGCGCGCGTGGCGGGCGAGCTCGATCCGGCGCGAGCGCAGGAACGGCGAGAGCGCCGAGACCGCCTGCGCCGACTCGAGCGACGTGCGCCAGGCGTCGACATCGCCCTGCAGTCCGCGCGCCTTCTCGAGCCCGCGATCCGCCCGCACGGCGTCGCCGCGTCGGAGCCCCTGGACGACGCGCCCCATCGCCGCGTCGAGTGCCGCGAACAGCACGCGGGCATCGCGCAGCTCGGTGCTCATCGGGTTGCGCGGCAGCAGCGCGGTCATGACGATCGCGAGCGCCCCGCCGATCGCCCCGTCCGCGAGCCGGAGGAACGGCAGCGGCCCAGCCGGCAGCACCATCGCGATCGCGGACTGGATGGCCGCCGCGACGGCGAACTGCGGAGAGGGCATGAGGAAGCGCGCGACGAGGAGCGTGACGGCGAGCGTGAGCGCGAGCTGCCACGGCCCGGAGCCGAAGACGAGGCGGAGCAGCTCGGAGATGAGGATGCCCGTGAGCATGCCCAGCACCGTCTCGACGACCTTGCGCGGCCGCGCGTCGCGCGCGAGGCCGAGGGAGGAGATCGACACCGTCGCCGCGAGCAGGGGCGCCTCGTGGCCGAAGAGATAGTGCGCGAGGAGGAAGGCGCCCGTGGCCGCGATGACGATCTGGGCGATCGCCGCCCCCGAGTCGCGCACGCGCTCGAGCCCCGGCCGCAGGGAGAGGCGGCGCCGCCATGTGACGGGGATCGCCGCGGTCAGCGGCGAGGTCTCAGGGGCGTCACGCGGCTCGGGCACGTTCCGACGCTACGCCGTCACTGCGCGAGCGGGCGGCGCGACAGGCGCGTGATGCGCGGCACCTCCGCGGTCGCGCCCGCGTCGCCCGGCACGATGACCTCCTGTGCCGCGGCGACCCGCACGCCGTCGGCCTCGACCGCGAGCGTCTCCCCCTCGGGGATGCGGCGGGCGACGATCGCGAGCGCGATCGGGCCCAGCTCGTGATGCCACGCCGACGACGTGACGTGCCCGGCCTCGGCCTCGCCCGCGAGCACGCGCGCACCCCGCTCGGGGAGCACGCTGTCGCTGCCGTCGAGATGCAGCATCACCAGTCGACGCGGCGGATGGCCGAGGTTGTGCACCTTCGCCACGGTCTCCTGGCCGCGATAGCAGCCCTTCGCGAGGTGCACCGCCGACCGCAGCCAGTCGCTCTCGTGCGGCAGCGCCCGCTCGTCGACCTCGGCGGCCCATCGCGGGCGCCAGGCGGCGATCCGCAGGGCCTCCGCGGCGAGCAGCCCGGCGACCGGGAGCGCTGCGGCATCCGCCCACGCGCTCTCCTCGAGGATGGCCTCGGCCCACGCGTGCGCGGCGCCCGGATGCTCCTCGGTGCGCGCGTACTGCCATCCGCCCGCGCTCACCCCCGTCCAGGGGTCCTGCCAGACCAGCGCGACGCCGTTCGGCCGAGCGGCGGCGTCGGCGAGCGCGTGCTCAGCGCCGCCGCCGCGCACGAAGCCGGCCACGCGGAGGTCGGGGCGCAGGGCCACCTCGACCTGCGCGCGGAAGCGCATCATGCCGAGCCACTTCGCGAGTCCGGCGGCATCCGCCGCGTCGGCGATGAGCCATGCGGTCGCGCCGTCGTCGATCACCGCCGCCGCGTGCTCGACGTGGCCCTGCGGGTCGAGAACGAGCAGCTCGGTGCTCACGCCGGGCGCGAGGCGCGCGACGGCCTGCGACGTGATGGAGTCGAGCCACGTCAGCCGCTCGGGCCCCGAGACCGCCACGACGGCACGGTCGCCGCGCGGGACGATCGCCTCCCCCTGGGCGAGGGCGCGCTGCTCCCGCGTGGGGTCGCCGAAATGGGCGACGCCGTCATCCGAGAGCACGGCCCCGGGGATCTGGGCGAAGGGATCGGTCATGCTCCCATTCTCCGGCTAGTCGGTGCGGGCGAGGCGCGCGGAGGCGTGCGACCCGAGCTCGCGGCCCAGCGCCGCGATGTCCCACGCCCACAGGAGGTGTCCGTCGACGAGGCCGTACATCCGCGTCGCGGCGGCGTAGTGCTTCGCGCCGGCGGTGCGGACGACCGCGTCCGTCGCGATGTCGATGCGGGGCCCCTTGACCTGACCGAGGTAGAGCTCGCTCACGCCGTCCGCGTGCACGAGGTTGACCTCGATCTCGAAGCCGCCGCCCGCTGTGCGCAGGCGCTCGACGTCGTCGGCCGTCCGAGTCGGCTCCGTCTCGAGCGCAGGGAGAAGGCCGGGCCCCGGCGTCGCAGCGGTCGCCGGACGCGAGAGGCGCCAGAAGCCGGTCTCGGCGACGAGCTGCTGCGCGGGGCGCTCGCCCTCGGGCGCGAGCCATGCGGTGGCCGAGTAGTTGAGGTACGGACCGCCGTCATGGCTGAAGCTGACGCGGTGCGTGAACTCGCCCTCGTAGTGGGCATCCCCGACGCGGTAGTCGATGACGCCCGTCCCCTCCCACACTCCGATGAGCCAGGAGAGCGGGACGAGGTCGGCAGGCAGGTCGGTCGGAATCTCGATCACGAGGCTCCGCCCCGGCTCAGCGCTGGCCGCGGAAGAGGTTGACGATCACTGCGCCGGAGCAGAAGGCGATCGCGAGACTCGCGAGGCCCAGCAGGCCGACGAAGAACAGTTCGAGGGCGACGAGATCCATGGCACCACTCTAGTCCTCCCGGCGCGCCCCGGCGACCGCGCTGAGCTCAGCCGGGGACGATCGCGGCGAGCGCGAAGATCGCGGAGACGACGCCCATGATCCCGACCCCGCCGACCGCCGCGGCGGCGACCCGCGAGATGAACCCCTCGGCGCGACCGAGGCGCAGCTCCGCCGCGAAAGCGACGAGGAGGGCGGCGCCCGCGCCGACGGCGAACCATCCGAACCGATCGGCGGGCGCCACGAAGATGCCGATCGCGATCGCGACCACGCCGGCGAACGCCCAGGTCACGGCCAGGCCGACCGGGAATCTGCGCGGGACGAGGACGGGTTCGGTCACGCCCTCCATCATCGCCGATCGCGGGCCCGGACGACAGGATCCACGGTGGCGTGCCGCGCGCGCAGGCGTCTCGCCGCACTTTCGGCTGCCCCTATCATCGGAAGCACGGCGTGGCACCCGCCGCCGGCGAAAGGACCTCGCTTGGCTCAGCTCCTCGTGCTCAGCTCCGCCCCCGGCGGAGCCTCTGCGCTGCCCGCACTCGAGCTCCTCAGCCACCGCGTGCGACAGATCCCCGCGGAGGCCGCTCAGCTCGTGAACGCACCGAGCGCTGACGCGATCTTCCTCGACGCGCGCACCGACCTCGTCGGCGCGAAGGCGCTCTGCAAGATCCTGAACACGGCGGGCATCGACGCACCCCTCGTCCTCATCGTCACGGAGGGCGGCCTGACGGCCGTCTCCCCCGACTGGGGCGTCGACGACGTCATCCTCGCGACGGCCGGCCCCGCCGAAGCCGATGCGCGCATCCGCCTCGTGGTGGGGCGGCGCACCGCGGAGGAGACCTCGAGCCGCGTCCAGACCTCGGGCATCACGATCGACGAGGCCTCGTACTCGGCCAAGGTGCACGGGAAGCCGCTCGACCTCACGTACAAGGAGTTCCAGCTCCTGCACTTCTTCGCGACCCACCCCTCGCGGGTGTTCACGCGCGAGCAGCTGCTGAGCGAGGTGTGGGGCTACGACTACTTCGGCGGCACCCGCACGGTCGACGTGCACGTTCGGCGCCTGCGCGCGAAGCTCGGCGACCTCGAGCAGCTCATCGGCACCGTGCGGAACGTCGGCTATCGGTTCAACGTCTCGGAGGACGACGAGGACGCGCCGGCGCAGGGAGCGCGGAAGGCCTGACGCGCCGCCCGTTCACACGCGCGACACCCGCGGGTGCCAGGATAGGCACATGACGGATGCGCCCCTGGTCGACCCCGGCTTCGACACCGAGGACGACGACTTCGACGAGATCGTGGAAGCCCCCGATGCGAGCCTCCCCGAGCATCGCTTCATGGACCGCGAGCTCAGCTGGCTCGCGTTCAACAACCGCGTGCTCGAGCTCGCGGAGGACCCGGCGCTCCCGCTCCTCGAGCGTGCGAACTTCCTCGCGATCTTCGCGAGCAACCTCGACGAGTTCTTCATGGTCCGCGTCGCGGGCCTCAAGCGGCGCATCGTGACGGGCCTGGCCGTCCCGACGAACGTCGGAACGGCGCCCGCGAAGGTGCTCTCCAACATCTCCGAGCTCGCGCACGAGCTGCAGGCGCGCCACGCGGCCGTCTGGAACGACGACCTCAAGCCCGCGCTCTCCGAGGCCGGGATCGACTTCGTCCGCTGGGACGAGCTCACCGACAGCGAGCGCGCCGACCTCTACGAGTACTTCCAAGCGCAGGTCTTCCCCGTGCTCATGCCGCTCGCGGTCGACCCGGCTCACCCGTTCCCGTACATCTCGGGCCTCTCGCTCAACCTCGCCATCCGCATCCGCAACGCGCGCACGGGGCGCGAGGAGTTCGCGCGTCTGAAGGTGCCGCAGATGCTCCCCCGCCTCGTGCAGGTTCCCGCGAAGGACGACGCGCCCGGCAGCATCCGCTACCTCGCGCTCGAGGACCTCATCGCCGAGAACCTCGCCGACCTCTTCCCCGGGATGGAGATCCTCGACCACCACGCGTTCCGCCTCACGCGCAACGAGGACGTGACGATCGAGGAGGACGAGTCGGAGAACCTCATCCAGGCGCTCGAGGCGGAGCTGCTGCGCCGCCGGTTCGGCCCGCCCATCCGCCTCGAGATCACCGAGGACATGGACGACGTCACCCTCGACCTGCTCATCCGCGAGCTCGACATCTCTGAGCAGGAGGTCTATCGCCTCCCGTCTCCGCTCGACCTCCGGTCGCTCTTCAGCCTCGGGAAGATCGACCGGCCCGAGCTGAAGTTCAAGCCGCACCTGCCCGTGACGCCGCTCGCCTTCCAGCCCGCCGACGCGGACTCGAAGCACGCGCGCGCCGACATCTTCGGCGCCATCCGCAAGGGCGACGTGCTCGTGCACCACCCGTACGAGTCCTTCGCGACGAGCGTGCAGGCGTTCCTCGAGCAGGCCGCGCGCGACCCGCACGTGCTCGCGATCAAGCAGACGCTCTACCGCACCTCGGGCGACAGCCCCATCGTGCAGGCGCTCATCGACGCGGCCGAGGCCGGCAAGCAGGTGCTCGCGCTCGTCGAGGTCAAGGCGCGCTTCGACGAGGCCAACAACATCGAGTGGGCGCGCAAGCTCGAGAAGGCGGGCGTGCACGTCGTCTACGGCCTCGTCGGGCTCAAGACCCACTGCAAGCTCGCCCTCGTCATCCGCGAGGAGAAGGGCCTGCTGCGCCACTACACGCACGTCGGCACGGGCAACTACAACCCCAAGACGAGCCGCATCTACGAGGACCTCGGCCTCTTCACGTGCGACCCCGATGTGGGGCGCGACGTCACCCGCCTGTTCAACGAGCTGAGCGGGTACGCGATCGAGAAGAAGTTCAAGCGTCTCCTCGTCGCGCCGCTCCACCTCCGCAAGGGCCTCCTGCGGCTCATCGACCGCGAGCGCCGCAACGCGCTGGCCGGCAAGCCCGCGCACGTGCGCATCAAGGTCAACTCGATGGTCGACGAGCAGATCATCGACGCGCTCTACCGCGCGTCGCTCGCGGGCGTGCAGGTCGACGTCTGGGTCCGCGGCATCTGCAGTCTCCGCGTGGATCTGCCCGGCGTGAGCGACAACATCCGCGTCCGCAGCGTGCTCGGCCGCTACCTCGAGCACGCGCGCATCTTCGCGTTCGCGAACGACGGCGACCCCGAGGTCTACATCGGCAGCGCCGACATGATGCACCGCAACCTCGACCGCCGCGTCGAGGCCCTCGTCCGGGTCGCGAAGCCGCAGCACATCAAGGAGCTGCAGGCGTTCTTCGACCTCGGGATGGATGACGCGAGCGCGACCTGGCACCTCGGCGCCGAGGGCGTGTGGACGCGCCACCACCTCGATGAGAACGGCAAGCCGCTCGCCGACGTGCAGGATAAGACCATGGCAGCGATCCAGCGACGACGGCGTCCGCGCGCGACTCGATGACGTCAGCGCATCGACCCGTGTACGCCGCGGGGTGCGTGGTGTGGCGCGAGCTCGACGGCGAGCTCCTCGTCCTGCTCGTGCACCGCGGCAAGTACCGCGACATCTCCCTCCCGAAGGGCAAGCTCGATCCGGGAGAGATGCTCGCGGAGACCGCCGTGCGCGAGATCCACGAGGAGACGGGCCTGCGGGTGTCGCTCGGCCCTTCTGTGGGCCAGTCGGTCTACATCCAGCCGTCCGGACGCGAGAAGATCGTGCACTACTGGGCCGCCGAGGCGACGCAGGAGGCGATCCGCGCCAGCACGTTCGTGCCGAACAAGGAGATCGCCGGGCTCGAGTGGGTCACCGTCGGCGCGGCGCGCAAGCGCCTCAGCTACCCGGTCGACCAGGACATCCTCGATCGCTTCGAGCGGCTGCGCCGCGCCGCGAGCCTCCGCACGTTCCCGGTCGTCGTGCTGCGGCATGGGAAGGCCGTCGCGCGCGACGAATGGGGCGGCGAGGACGCCGCCCGTCCGCTGCAGACCCGCGGCAAGGAGCAGGCGAAAGCGATCGTCGGGGCGCTGCGCGCGTTCGGCGTCCGCAAGATCGTCTCGAGCGACGCCGAGCGGTGCGTGAAGACGGTGACGCCGCTGTCGAAGGCGATCGGCCGCCGGATCGTCGAGACACCGCTCATCAGCGAGGACGCATGGGATGCCGGCACGGCGGATGCCCGCGAGGTCGTCGGCCGCCGGGTGCGGTCGGGCAAGCCCGCCGTCATCTGCAGCCATCGGCCCGTGATCCCCGCGCTCATGCGGGAGCTGGCGCTCGCGACCGGGACCGTCCACGGGCCCCGTCTCGAGAGCGCGGCGGGCCTCGACCCCGGCGCCTTCGCGGTCGTGCACCTCTCGGCGACGAACCCCGGGGCGGGCATCGTCGCGATCGAGACGCACGCTCCCGGGGTCTGACGGCGTCTAGAATCGTCCGGTGACTCAGAAAGCGCGCCTCTACTCGGGAATGCAGCCGTCGGCCGATTCGCTCCAGATCGGCAACTACATCGGGGCTCTCCTGCAGTGGCGCGACATGCAGGACACGTACGACGCGTTCTTCTCGGTCGTCGACCTGCACGCGCTCACCCAGCCGAACGACCCGGCCGAGCTGCGCGAGAAGACCCGCCGCACGGCCGCGCAGTACATCGCGGCCGGCATCGAGCCGTCGCGGTCGACGCTGTACGTGCAGTCGCACGTGCGCGCGCACGCCGAGCTCGCCTGGATCCTCTCCACGATCACCGGCTTCGGCGAGGCCGGCCGCATGACGCAGTTCAAGGACAAGTCGCAGCGCTACGGCGCCGACGCGACGAGCGTGGGCCTCTTCACGTATCCCGTGCTCATGGCCGCCGACATCCTGCTCTACCAGACGCACGTCGTCCCGGTCGGCGACGACCAGAAGCAGCACGTCGAGCTCACGCGCGACCTCGCCGAGCGCTTCAACGCGCGCTACGGCGAGACGTTCCGCGTGCCGGAGCCGGTGATCCAGGCCGAGACGGCGCGCATCTACGACCTGCAGAACCCGTCGGCGAAGATGTCGAAGTCGGCGGAGTCGCACGCGGGCGTGCTGTGGCTGCTCGACGACGTCGACGTCACGGCCAAGAAGATCATGCGCGCCGTGACCGACAACGACGGCGTCGTCGCCTACGACCGCGAGGGCAAGCCGGGCGTCTCGAACCTCCTCACGATCTACGCGGCTCTCACCGGCCGTCAGATCCCCTCGATCGAGGACGAGTACGCCGGCCGCGGGTACGGCGACTTCAAGAAGGGCCTGCGCGACGTCGTCGTCGCCGAGTTCGAGCCGGTCCGCGCGCGGGCGCTCGAGCTGCTCGACGACCCCGCCGAGCTCGACCGCGTGCTCGCCGTCAACGCCGAGAAGGCCGCGGCCGTCGCCGACGAGACCCTGAGCACCGTGTACGACCGCGTCGGACTGCTGCGCCGTGCGTGACCCGCTGATGCTGCGGACCGCCCGCCTGACCCTCACGCCGCCGACCGAGGACGACGTCGAGGCCATCCACCTCGCCTGCCAGGACACCGAGGTGCAGCGGTGGACGAACGTGCCGTCCCCCTACACGCGGGAGGACGCCGAGCAGTTCGTCGCGCTCTGCGCCGAGCGGCGCAGCGCCGGCGAGGAGATCACCTGGGCGATCCACGACGCCGAGGGTCTCGTCGGGATGATCGGCCTGCACCGGATCGGGGACGGCTCGGCCGAGCTCGGCTACTGGATCTCCGCCGACGCGCGCGGGCGCGGCTACGGCGCCGAGGCCGGCTGCGCGGTCGTCGACTTCGCCCTCGGCCCCATGCGCCTCGAGCGGATCGAGTGGCACGCGGTCGCCGGGAACGAGCCGTCCGCCCGCCTGGCGCGCTCGCTCGGGTTCCGGTTCGAGGGCACGCGGCGCCGCGGCATCCGCGCCTCCGCCGAGCGCGAGGACGCGTGGATCGCGGGCCTCGTGGCGAGCGACGACCGCTCCCCCGTCGAATGGCCGGTGCTCGAGCCGAGGACCGCGTCGCTGTCGATCCGCCGGCGCCGTCGGCGGCCCATCCGCGTCTCCGGTCCGCGCACGGCGGCCTCGTCCGCTCTGCGCTGAGGGCTGCCGGGACACAGCGCAGGAGTACTCTCAGCCCGCGCCGCCGACGGCCGCGTGATCCCGCGTGCCGGCAGCCTCTGCGCGGACGGATCTCCTGCGTTCTGTCCCGCCGGTCCGCTCAGCGGCGAGCGCGCAGGAGCCCGCGGACCGCGGCGACGAGCACGTGCCGCTCCTCGAAGACCGTGATCGCCGTGACCCGGACGCACGCGTAGCCGCGCGCGGCGAGCGCGAGGTCGCGGCGGCGGTCCTCCAGCTGTGCCGCCCAGCTCTCGTGGAACGCCTTGCCGTCGCATTCGACGACGATCCATCCGTCGACGAGCAGGTCGACGCGGCCGACCCCGTCGATGCGCACCTGGAGGTCGATCGACCGGCCGAGCACGCGGAGCGCCAGGCGCGCGAGCGACTCGGCGCCGGATTCCGCCCGGCCGTCGATGAGCGGACGCAGCGCGGCGCAGCGCGCAGGGAGGAGCGCGAACAGCGCGTCGATCTGATCAGCGCGGATCACCCCGAGGTGGAGTGCACTGTCGATCGTGGCCACGGCGTCGCGCGGATGCTGGCAGCGCACGGCACGCGCGACCGATGCGACGGGGTCGGCGAGGAGGTCGTGGTCGGGCGCCGGGTCGTCCCGCCAGTGCACGACGACGCCGTGCACTGCCGCGAGGCGCTTCTCGCGATCCTCGGGCGATGCGAGTCGACCGCTGCGCGGATCCACCTGGATGTGCAGTCCTCCGCGCTCGCGCACGAAGACGCCCCGCTCCCGCATCGCCGAGACGCAGTCCAGTCGGCCGCCGACCCGCGCTGCCCGAAGGATGTCCTCCGACTCCCCGCGTTCGACGTACACGTCTCGCCGGACGCGCACGTACTCGCCCTCCGCGACCCTGCGCCAAATCGCCCGTCGGCTCATCCCCCGCGCGCGCAGCGCGGCGAAGGAGAACGACCTCGGCGACCTCCGCGCGTTCTTCCGCGCTTCGGCGGTGCTGCCTCCTGCCATGACGGCATCGTGCCCGCGGCGACAGCGGTGGGGAGACGCGAGAGTCGGACCTGTGGAGATCTTCACCCCAACACGCCGTCTGTGCACGACGCGTCGGCGCGGGGAGCGGGACACAACGCAGGAACTTCGCGCGCGCAGCCGCCGACGAGGCGAGGATTCTCGGGGGCCGCTGCTCGCCGCCCCGCAGAAACTCCTGCGCTCTGTCCCGGGCTACGGCCGCGCCCGGCCCGGGCCCCTACACGACGCGGTATTTGAAGCCGACGTGCGAGGCGACGAATCCGAGGCGCTCGTAGAAGCGGTGCGCCGCGACGCGCGCGGAGTCCGAGGTCAGCTGCACGAGTGCGCAGCCGAGCGCCGGCGCCGCGTCGTCGACAACCCACCGCATCATCGCCGAGCCGACGCCCGATGAGCGCAGGTCGGAGCGCACGCGAACGGCCTCGACGAGCAGCCGGGTCGCGCCGCGACGGGCCATTCCCGGGATGCGGGTGAGCTGGAGCGTCCCGATGAGGGCGCCATCGGCGGACTCCGCGACGAGCAGCGCGTTCGCGGGGTCGGCCTGGATGGCCGTGAGCGCGGCCGCGTAGGCGGGGCGGTCCTCCTCCGCGGCGACGTCGCCGCGCGCGGCGCTCACCTCGTCGTCCGCGAGCAGCGCCATGAGCGCGTCGAGATCCTCCTCGCGGGCCGCGCGCAGCGTCACCTCCCCCAGGCGGGACTCGAGGACGACGGGCAGCAGCGCGAGGTCGGCGATCACGGATCCAGTGTCGCATCGGCGTCGCCCTGTCCAGCCCGTGACGGATGTCTGTGCGCGGTGCGAGGATGGCGGCATGCCCGAGATGCCGGAGGTGGAGGGGCTCGCGCGCTATCTGCGCGAGCGCACGTCGGGGCGCACTGTCGTCAAGGCTCAGGTCGCCGCGATCGCGGCGCTCAAGACGTACGATCCTCCGATCGACGCGATCGTCGGCGCCCGCGTGCGCGACGCGCAGCGCCACGGCAAGTTCGTCGACCTCGAGCTCGAGGGCGGTCTCCACCTCGTCTTCCACCTCGCGAAGGCCGGATGGCTGCGCTGGCACGAGACGCTGCCGGCGACCGTGATCAAGCCGGGCCGCTCGCCGATCGCCCTGCGGATCGGGTTCGACGACGGCTCGGGCTTCGACCTCACCGAGGCCGGCACGAAGAAGTCGCTCGCGGTGTACGTCGTCCGCGCGATCGGCGACGTGCCCGGCATCGCGCGCCTCGGCCCCGATCCGCTGGGCGATGGCTTCGACCGCGACGCTCTCGCCGGGCTGCTGCGCGGGCGCCGCACGCAGATCAAGGGGCTCCTGCGCGATCAGTCCGTGATCGCGGGCATCGGGAACGCCTACTCCGACGAGATCCTGCATGCCGCGCGGATGTCGCCCTACGCGCTCGCGGCGAACCTCGACGACGCCGAGGTCGACCGTCTCTACGACGCGCTCCGCGCGACCCTCGCCGATGCCGTCGCGACGGCCTCGGGCAAGCCGCCGGCCGATCTCAAGGACGCGAAGCGGCGCGGGATGGCCGTGCACGCGCGATCGGGCGAGGCCTGCCCCGTCTGCGGAGACACCATCCGCAGCGTCTTCTTCGCCGACACCGACTTCCAGTACTGCCCGACGTGCCAGACGGGCGGCAAGGTCCTCGCCGACCGTCGGCTGTCGCGCCTGCTGAAATAGGGCGACGCATACGCCGCCGGGAATAACGGCGCACGGTCGCGGTTGATTATGCTGAGTGCACAGAACGTGCTCCGGGGTCGGTGAGAATCCGAACCGGCGGTGACAGTCCGCGAACCCCCGTCCTGATGGCGGGGGCCGATCCGGTGGGATTCCGGAACCGACGGTGATGCAGGCGCAGCCTGCGAGTCCGGATGAGAGGCAGCACGTGACGTCGCCCGTCGAGGGCGCCGTTCGCGAACCCCGGGGTGCCTGCAGGAGGTTCGGATGGCGTTCAGCGACGCGGAGCAGCGGGCGATGGCCCGCGCGCTCGAGCTCGCGCGCCGCGGGCCGCGCAGCCGGAACCCGCAGGTCGGCGCGGTCATCCTCTCCCCCGCCGGCGATGTGATCGCCGAGGGCTGGCACCATGGGGCCGGGACCGCGCATGCCGAGGTCGACGCGCTCTCGCACCTCGCCCCGGGCGCGGCCCGCGGCGCGACGGCGGTCGTGACGCTCGAGCCGTGCAACCACACCGGCCGCACGGGCCCCTGCTCGGAGGCCCTCATCGCCGCGGGCGTCGCGCGCGTCGTGTACGCACTGGACGACCCGGGCGATGTCGAGAGCGGAGGCGGCGATCGCCTCCGCGCCGCGGGCGTGAGCGTCGAGAGCGGCCTCATGGCGCCCGAGGCCCATGCGCTTCTCGACTCGTGGCTGACGGCGCGACGACTCGGCCGCCCCCACGTCACGATCAAGTGGGCCCAGAGCCTCGACGGCCGCGCGGCCGCGGCCGACGGCACGAGCCAGTGGATCACGGGAGCCGAGGCGCGAGCGGATGTCCATGTCCGGCGGGCGCAGGCCGATGCGATCGTCGTCGGGTCGGGCACCCTGCTCGCCGACGACCCTGCTCTCACGGCCCGCGACGGCGACGCCCTGCACCCCGCGCAGCCCGTCCCCGTCGTGATCGGCACCGCCGACATCCCCGACGGAGCGGCCATCCGCCGCCATCCGCATGAGGCGATCCACTACCGCACGCGCGATCTGCGCGCCGTTCTCGACGACCTCCACGAGCGCGGGCTCCACCGCGTGTTCGTCGAGGGCGGGCCGACGCTCGCGAGCGCGTTCCTCGCTGCGGGACTCGCCGACCGCGTCCTCGTCTATCTCGCGCCGACCCTCCTCGGCGGTCCGCGGCTCGCGCTCGGCGAGATCGGCGTCCCCACCATCTCCCGGCAGCGGCGCCTCGCCGTCGAGCAGGTCGACACTCTCGGCTCCGACCTCCTCGTCGTGGCCCGCCCGGCCCCCGAAGCCCCCGAAGGAGGCAGCTGACATGTTCACCGGCATCATCGAGGAGATCGGCCGCATCACGGCGATCGAGCCCTCCGGCGACGGCGTGCGCCTCACGCTCCACGCCCCGCGCGTGATCGAGGACGTGCACCACGGCGACTCGATCGCGGTGAGCGGCGTGTGCCTCACGGTCGTGGACTGGACGGACGAGGGCTTCACGGCAGACGTCATGAAGCAGACGCTCGACATGTCGACGCTCGACGCGGCGCGGACGGGCACCCCCGTCAACCTCGAGCGGGCGACGGCCTCGGGCGGCCGGCTCGGCGGCCACATCGTGCAGGGGCACATCGACGGCACGGGAACCGTCGTCGACGTCCGGCCCGGCGAGCAGTGGCGCGTCGTGCGCATCGCGCTCCCCGCCGAGCTCGCGCCCCTCGTCGTCGACAAGGGCTCGATCGCGGTCGACGGCGTCTCGCTCACCGTGAGCGCCGTCAGCCCCGCCCACGAGCCGACGCCGTGGTTCGAGGTGTCGCTCATCCCCGAGACGCTCGAGGCGACGACCCTCGGCGAGCGCCGCATCGGCGACGCCGTCAACCTCGAGACCGACATCCTCGCGCGCCACGTGCAGCGGCTGCTGTCCTTCGGCGCGCAGCAGGCGACCCCCGCGCCCGTCCGCGCGGCCGTCGCGACCGCCCAGCGCGAGGCCGGGACGGGTCACGAGTCGTCGTTCGCGACGTACGACGTTCCGCCCGCCGACTTCGTCATCCTCCGCTCCACCCCGGAAGGAGGCTCGCGATGAGCCTTGCCAGCCAGCTGTCGACCATCCCTGAGGCGCTCGAGGCGCTCCGGGCGGGCCGCCCCGTCCTCGTGGCCGACGACGAGAACCGCGAGAACGAGGGCGACGTCATCCTCTCGGCGCAGCTCGCGACACCCGAGTGGATCGCCTGGACCGTGCGGTACTCCTCGGGCTTCCTGTGCGCCCCCATGCCCCAGGACTGGGCCGACCGCCTCGACCTCGCGCCCATGGTGGCCGTGAACGAGGACGCGCGGTCGACCGCGTACACGGTGAGCGTCGACGCGGCCGAGGGCGTCACCACGGGCATCAGCGCGCACGATCGCGCCCGCACGGTCAACGTTCTCGCCGACCCCGAGTCGACGCCGACGAGCATCATCCGCCCCGGCCACATCCTGCCCCTGCGCGCCGTGCCCGGCGGCGTCCGCGAGCGCTCGGGCCACACCGAGGCCGCGGTCGACCTCATGCGCCTCGCGGGCCTCGCACCCGTCGGCGTGATCGGCGAGGTCGTGGCGGAGGACGGCGACATGATGCGCCTCCCCGGTCTCATCGAGCTCGGACAGCGCGAGGGGCTCCCTGTCGTCACGATCGAGCAGCTCATCGCCTACCTCGAGGAGAACGACCCGTCGGCGGAGCCCGTCACGCCGTTCCGCCGCCAGGTGAGCCTGCGCGCGGACTCCACCGTCCCGACCTCGCACGGCGTCTTCCGCTTCCTCGCGTACAAGGACCGGATCACGGGCACCGATCACCTCGCGGTCGTCAAGGGCGACCTCACCGACGACGCGCCGCTCGTGCGCGTGCACTCGGAGTGCCTCACGGGCGAGGCGTTCGGCTCGCTCAAGTGCGAGTGCGGCCCGCAGCTCGACGCCGCGCTCGACGCGATCGAGCAGGACGGCGGCGTGGTCATCTACATGCGCGGGCACGAGGGTCGCGGCATCGGCCTCATCAACAAGCTGCGCGCCTACGCGCTGCAGGAGCGCGGCCTCGACACCGTCGACGCCAACACGGCGCTCGGACTCCCCGCCGACGCGCGCGACTACGCGGCGGCCGCGGGCATCCTCGCCGATCTCGGCGTCGAGCGCATCCGCCTCCTCACGAACAACACCGACAAGGTCAGCCAGCTGCGCGCCCTCGGGCTCGAGGTCGTCGAGCAGGTGCCGCTGATCGTCGGCGTCGGACCCAACAACCACCAGTACCTCGAGACGAAGCGCGACCGGATGGGTCACGTGATCGGCGAGGAGGCGCTCGCCGCGGCGGTCGCCCAGATGCACGAAGGAGCAGAGAAGTGAGCGGCAAGGGAGCACCCGAGAAGGGCGGCATCGCGGCGGAGGGCCTGCGCGTGACGATCGTCGCGGGCACGTGGCACGACGAGATCACCGACGGGCTCATCGCAGGGGCGCAGCGCACCCTCGACGCGGCGGGCGCCGAGTCGACGCTCGTGCGCGTGGCGGGCTCGTTCGAGCTCCCGGTCGTCGCGAAGGCGGCGCTCGAGGCGGGCGCGGACGCGGTCGTCGCCCTCGGCGTCATCATCCGCGGGGGAACGCCCCACTTCGACTTCGTCTCGAACGCCGCGACGGATGGCCTCACGCGCGTCGCGCTCGACACCGGCAAGCCGGTCGGCTTCGGCGTGCTCACCCTGGACGATGAGCAGCAGGGCCTCGACCGCGCGGGCCTGCCTGGCTCGAAGGAGGACAAGGGCGCAGAGGCGGCCGACGCGGCGCTGCGCACGGCGCTCACGCTGCGCGCGCTCCGCGGCTGAGGGCGACCTTCCTTCTACATATCGTAGAAAACCCGTAGGGTGTGCTCATGGAGATCCTGCGCAGCATCGTCATCGTCATCCACCTCGTCGGCTTCGCGACGCTCTTCGGCTCGTGGCTCGTCGAGGTCGCGAACCGGCGGACGCACGTCACGCGGCTCATGCACTGGGGGCTCGCGATCGCCGGTCTCGCGGGTCTCGCTCTGGCCGCCCCGTGGGGCGTGGACGGCGACCTGAACTACGCCAAGATCGGCGTCAAGCTCGTCGTGCTCCTCGTGATCGGCGCGCTCCTCGGCATCCTCTCCGCACGGCAGAAGCGCGGCGCGCAGACGCCGCCCGCGCTGTTCTGGATGGTCGGCATCCTCACGCTCGCGAACGCGACGATCGCGGTCATCTGGTGACCGCACCCGAGCCCTCGGGCCGCTGAGCATTCCGCCCACCGGCTCCGGCATGCACGACGGCCCCTCTGCGCACCTTTCGCGCGAGGGGCCGTCGCGGTCTCCGTATTGCTGAGGGCGCGTAGACTTGACGATCGCGTCCGCGCGTCGAGACGGCCATCCAGCCGGCGACGACGCCGACGCCGTCTCCCCGGCGAGCGCCCTCCGCGCCGCCGTCTTCCCTCCGGACAGGCATCTCCATGACATCCACCGCAGCACAGAGCCCCGACGCCCCCGCCGCCGCCACGCCCGCGAACACGCGCGGCCGCGTCATCACCGCGAGCCTCGTCGGCACGACGATCGAGTTCTACGACTTCTACGCCTACGCGACGGCGGCCGTCCTCGTCTTCCCTGCTCTCTTCTTCCCGACGGGCAACGAGACCACGGCGCTGCTCGCGTCGTTCGCGACCTTCGGCGCCGCGATGCTCGCGCGCCCGGTCGGGGCGATCGTCTTCGGCCACTTCGGCGACCGGTTCGGACGCAAGGCGACCCTCGTCGCATCGCTGCTCACGATGGGCATCGCGACCTTCCTCATCGGCCTGCTGCCGACGTACCAGCTCATCGGCGCGTGGGCAGCGCTCCTCCTGCTCATCCTGCGGCTCGCGCAGGGCTTCGCGCTGGGCGGCGAGTGGTCGGGCGCCGCGCTCGTGGCGACCGAGAACGCGCCCGCCGGCAAGCGCGCCCTCTACGGGACGTTCCCCCAGCTCGGCGCGCCGATCGGCTTCATCATCGCGAACACCCTCTTCCTCGTGATCAACTTCGCCCTGCCCGGCGAGGGTGGCCTCGCATCGGAGGCGTTCCTCGCGTGGGGCTGGCGCATCCCGTTCCTCTTCTCCGCCGTCATGGTGATCATCGGCCTCTGGGTCCGCCTCAAGCTCGTCGAGTCGGACTCGTTCACGAAGGCGGAGAAGACCGGCGCGATCCAGAAGTTCCCGCTCGGCGCGACCGTCCGCACGCACTGGCGCCCGCTCATCCTGGGCACCTTCTACATGCTCGCGACGTACGTGCTCTTCTACCTCATGACGAGCTTCACGCTCGCGTACGGCACCCGCCCGGCGACCGCCCCCGAGGGCGTCGACCCCGCGACCTTCGTGCCTGGGCTCGGGTTCACGTACGTCGACTTCGTGCTCATGCAGATCATCGGCGTCGTGTTCTTCGGCCTCTGCACACTGCTCTCGGGACCGCTCGCCGACTCGGTCGGACGCCGCCGCCTCCTCATCTGGGTCACGACCGCGATCATCGTGTTCGGCCTGCTCTTCGTCGTCTTCCTCCTGCCGCAGGGCCAGGAGAAGTTCACAGGTGCGCTCGTGCAGGCGTTCCTCATCTTCGGATTCCTCCTCATGGGCATGACGTTCGGGCCCATGGGCGCGCTGCTTCCCGAGCTGTTCCCGACCAACGTGCGGTACACCGGCTCGGCCGTGTCGTACAACGTCGCGTCGATCCTCGGCGCCGCCGTGGCGCCCTCGATCGCGCTGGGTCTGTGGGCCCTCGGCGGCGGCAACCCCTGGCTCGTCGGCGTGTACCTCGCCGCGGCCGGCGTGCTCACGCTCGTCGCGCTCCTCATCGGCAAGGAGACGAAGGACGTCGACCTCGACGACGACGCGGCGGTCGCAGCGGCCTCGCGACGCTGAGCCGATGCGCGGGGCGGTTGCCTAGGCTGGCTGAGGTGCGCTCGGCGATCCCCCGCGCACCTCGGAAGGAGACCCCGTGAGCCAGACCGCCCCGCGCGCACGCCGCTCGCTCTTCGCGCGACCGCGTGCAGAGGAAGGACCGCGCGCGTCGTTCCGGCAGCTGCTGCCCTTCCTCCTGGAGCACCGCGGCGTGCTCGTCGTCGTCGCGGTGCTGAGCATCGTCGAGGCGGTCGCGACGCTCGTCCAGCCGCTCCTCATCGGGCAGGTGATCGACCGCGTCCAGGCCAGCTCGCCGCTCGGGTGGCTGCTGTGGGCGCTCGTCCTCCTCGTCCTCGCCTCGAGCGCCGTGGGCGCGTACCAGCACTACCTCCTGCAGCGCACGGGCACCGCGGTCGTCCACTCGAGCCGCCGCCGCCTCATCGCGCGCATCCTCCACCTCCCGGTGAGCGAGTTCGACGCGCGGCGCACCGGCGACCTCGTCTCGCGCGTCGGCACCGACACGACGCTGCTCTACGCCGTCCTCACCCAGGGCCTCGCCGACAGCGTGGGCAACGCCCTCCTGTTCGTCGGCGCCCTCGTGGCGATGCTCTTCATCGACCCCGTGCTGCTGCTGACGATCGTCGGCGTCATCGGCGTCTCCGGTGCGGCCGTCGGGCTCCTGTCCGGTCGCATCCGCGCCGCATCGGCCGCGCAGCAGGAGCGCGTGGGCGAGCTCTCGAGCGGCGTCGAGCGCGTGATCGGATCCATCCGCACCATCCGCGCGGCGGGAGCGACCGACCGCGAGCAGGAGTCGGTCGGCGCGATGGCGACCGCCGCGTACCACGCCGGCATCCGCGTCGCGAAGGCGTCTGCGCTCGTCGTCCCGGTCGCGGGCATCGCGATGCAGGTCTCGCTGCTCGTCGTGCTCGGCGTCGGCGGCATGCGCGTCGCATCGGGAGCGCTCACGATCGCGAGCCTCGTCACGTTCGTGATGTTCCTCTTCCTCCTCATCATGCCCCTCGCCTCGGCGTTCGGGGCCATCGCGAGCGTCGGCCAGGCGCTCGGCGCGCTCGGGCGCATCCAGGAGGTCCTCGACCTCCCCACCGAGGACGCCGACGACCGCGTCCGCGCCGACGCCGCGCCGGCGACCCCGCGCGGCGGCAGGACGGACGCGCGAGAGCAGGACCCCTCCGCGGGAATCCTCCTGCAGCGGGCGGATTCTCCTGCAGCGGATGGCACGGGCGCGACGGCAGCGGATGGCACGGGCGCGACGGCAGCGGATGGCGCGGCGCCGGCGATCGCCTTCCGCGACGTGCGCTTCGCCTACCCCGCGGCCGCGGTCGCGGCACGCGAGGAGGCGGCGCGCGAGGCGCAGCGGGCGATCGAGCGCGCGCACCTCGAGGCGGGGCCGCTCGACGAGGAGGCGGCGCAGGCGCCGAGCGAGGCCGACCGCGAGGTGCTCCGCGGCGTCTCCTTCGAGGTGCCACACGGCGCGCGCGTGGCCCTCGTCGGCCCGTCCGGCGCGGGCAAGTCGACCATCCTCTCGCTCATCGAGCGCTTCTACGACCCGACGGGCGGCGCGGTCCTCCTCGACGGCGTCGACATCCGCGACCTGGCCCGCGCCGAGCTGCGGTCGCATTTCGGATACGTCGAGCAGGACGCGCCGACGCTCGCCGGCACTCTCGCCGACAACCTCCGCCTCGCCTCGCCCGACGCGAGCGACGCCGACTGCGACCGCGTGCTGCGCGCCGTGAACCTCGGCGAGATCGTCGACCGCAGCCCTCTCGGGATCGACACCCCGGTGGGCGAGGACGGCGTCATGCTGTCCGGAGGCGAGCGCCAGCGGCTCGCGATCGCCCGCGCGCTGCTCGCGGCTCCGCCCATCCTGCTCCTCGACGAGTCGACGTCGTCCCTCGACGGCGTCAACGAGCAGAGGATGCGCGAGGCGATCGACGCGGTCGCCGAGGGGCGCACGCTCATCGTGATCGCGCACCGCCTCTCGACCGTCGTCGACAGCGACCGCATCGTCGTGCTCGATCGCGGCCGGGTGATCGGCCAGGGCACGCACTCGGAGCTCGTCGCGAGCGTGCCGCTCTACCGCGATCTCGCGAAGCACCAGCTGCTCGTGTGAATCGCCTTCCCCGATGTCGGCGGCCACGGGCAGGATGGGCGGCATGGATCTCCCCGCCCTGCGGCGAGCGCGCCTGCGCCACCACCGGCTCGTCGCTCCCGCGCGCACACCCGTCGACGCCGCCCGCCATCTGACCGCCACCCAGTCCCAGGACTTCTGGGGCGGCCGGCTGGCTCTCGCCGCACGGACGCGCGGCGCAGGGGTGTCGGCCGTCGACCGCGCCTACGACCGCGGCGCACTCGTGCGCGCGTGGACCCAGCGCGGCACGCTGCACACCGTCGCGGCCGAGGACCTCGGCTGGATGCTGTCGGTCACCGCCACGCGGATGCTGCAGGCCGACGCGAAGCGGCTGCGCGACCTGGGCATCGCCGACGACGACATCGCGCGCGCCGAGACGCTCGCCGTGGGCGCCCTGCGCGGCGGCGGCCGCCTGACCCGCGCGGAGATCGCCGCGGTCTGGGAGTCGGGCGGCATCTCGACGGCCGGTCAGCGCGGCTACCACCTCATCGTCACGCTCGCGCTCCACCGCGTCCTCGTCTGGGGCCCCGTCCTCCATCGCGACGGTGTCGAGCCGCGCGAGCAGCACCTCGTCCTCGCCGAGGAGTGGATCCGCGAGTCCGCATCGCCCGCCGACCCGCTCGCCGAGTTCTTCGCGCGCTACATCGCGGGGCACGGACCGGCCACGGCGCGCGACTTCGCCTGGTGGGCCGGGCTCCCGCTCACCACGGCACGCGCGGCCGCTGCCGCCGCGGCGGATCGGGTGAGGGTCGTCGGGGACGCCGACGAGCCGCTCTACGCGTCTCCCGCGCCGCCGCGCACCGCTCCCGACGCCGCGCGGACGTTCGCCCTGCCGACGTTCGAGGAGTTCTACATCGCCTACGCCGACCGCACCGTGACCGCATCCCCCGAGGCGCTCGCGGCCGCAGGTCCCGGCGCCAACGGCATGGTGCGGCCCCTCATCGTGCACGACGGCGAGATCGTCGGCGTGTGGAAGCCGCCCGCGATGGCGCAGCGGGCAACGGGCGACGCGCAGATCGAGCTCTTCGCCGACGCTCCGATCGACGCATCCGACGCGCGCACCGCGGTCGACCGGGCCATGGCCATCCTGCGCGCGTGAGCCGAGCATGAAGCGGCCCGCCCCGGATCGGAAGGGGGCGGGCCGCTGGGGTGCGTCACCCGGCGTGCGGTCCGGGTGGACGCGGCGGAAGGCCGTCTGTGCGGATCAGGCCTTCGCGGACTCGAGACGCTCGCGAAGAGCCGCGAGCTGCGCCCGCAGCGCGGTCGGGACGCGGTCGCCGAACGTGTCGTAGAACTCCTCGGTGAGCGCCGCCTCGGCGAGCCACGACGTCGGGTCGACCTCGAAGAGCTCCTCGAGGTCGGCTGCGGGCACATCGATGCCGTCGAGGTCGAGGTCGGCGACGACCGGCAGCAGGCCGATGGCGGACGGCACGGCCTCGACCTCGCCCTGCAGGCGACGGATGATCCAGTCGATCACGCGCGAGTTCTCGCCGAACCCGGGCCAGAGGAAGCGGCCGTCGGCGCCCTTGCGGAACCAGTTGACCTGGAAGATCCGCGGGAGCTGCTCGGCCTTGCCGCCCATCTCGAGCCAGTGCCCGAAGTAGTCGGCCATGTTGTACCCGCAGAACGGCATCATCGCGAACGGGTCGCGACGCAGCTCGCCCACGGTGCCCTCGGCCGCCGCGGTGCGCTCCGACGAGATCGTCGACCCGAGGAAGACGCCGTGCTCCCAGTCGAACGCCTCGACGACGAGCGGGACGTTCGTCGCGCGACGGCCCCCGAAGAGGATGGCATCGAGCGGCACCGCCTCCTCCCAGTCGTCCGCGATCGACGGCGCCTGATCGGCGGCCACGGTGAAGCGCGAGTTCGGGTGGGCGGCCGGGCGGCCCGCGTCGGGAGTCCAGTCCTGACCCTGCCAGTCGATGAGGTGCGCGGGCGTGTCGTCCGTGAGGCCCTCCCACCAGACGTCGCCGTCGTCGGTCAGCGCGACGTTCGTGAAGAGCACGTTGCCCCACAGCGTCTCGACCGCGGTGACGTTCGTCGACGCGCCCGTGCCGGGTGCGACCCCGAAGAACCCGGCCTCGGGGTTGATCGCGTGGAACCGGCCGTCGGCGCCGGGGCGGATCCACGTGATGTCGTCGCCGAGGGTCTCGACCTTCCATCCGGGGATGGTGGGGCGCAGCATCGCGAGGTTCGTCTTGCCGCAGGCCGACGGGAACGCCGCGGCCACGTGGTACGCGCGGCCGGCGGGGTCGATGACGCGGATGAGCAGCATGTGCTCGGCCATCCAGCCCTGGTCGCGCCCGAGCACCGAGGCGATCCGGAGCGCGAAGCACTTCTTCGCGAGGATGGCGTTGCCGCCGTAGCCCGAGCCGAACGACCAGACCTCGAGCGTGTCGGGGAAGTGCACGATGTACTTCTCGTCGTTGCACGGCCACGCGACGTCGGCCTCGCCCGGCTCGAGCGGGGCTCCGACGGTGTGCACCGTGCGCACCCAGTCGGCGCCCTCGGCGATGAGGCGCGTGACGTCGTCGCCGACGCGGGTCATGATCTCGATCGACGCGACCGCGTACGGGCTGTCAGTGACCTGCACGCCGATCTGCGAGATCGGACCGCCGACCTTGCCCATCGAGAACGGCACGACGAACATCGTGCGGCCGCGCATCGAGCCGCGGAACAGCGGGTTCAGGGTCTCGCGCATCTGCGCGGGGTCGGCCCAGTTGTTCGTGGGGCCAGCGTCCTCCTCGCGCTCCGAGCAGATGTACGTGCGCGACTCGAGGCGCGCGACGTCGCCGGGGTGCGATCGCGCGAGGAACGAGTTCGGGCGCTTCTCGGCGTCGAGCGGGATGAGCGTGCCGGAGGCCACCATGTCGGCGATGAGCGCGGCGTTCTCCTCCGCGGAGCCCGAGACCCAGTGGATGCGATCGGGCTGGGTGAGACGGGCGATCTCGTCGACCCACGCGGCGAGCTCGCGCATGCCGGCGCCGTCGTAGGCGGGCCGTGCGCCGAAGCCGGCGAGGGCGTCCGTCGTGTGAGGGGCGAGGGGTTCGGCGATTGCCATCAGAGCTCCTTGTGGGTGAGACGTGGTCGCCATGCCAGGTTCTCTCGGTTCTGCCGCTCTTTTCGGCCATCCGAAGTCGAAAGAATGATGGATCTTTAGCTATCATCAAGGAATGCCTGCGATGAGCGATCAGAAGACCGGCCTCGAGCTCAAGACCCTCGGCCACCGCATCCGCCATCACCGCGTGCAGCGGGGGCTGACGCTCGATGAGCTCGGCGCGCTCGTCGGGGTCGCCGGAAGCCAGCTGAGCCTCATCGAGAACGGCAAGCGCGAGCCGAAGCTGTCACTGCTGCAGGCCATCGCCGACGCCGTGGACACGAACGTCACCGACCTCATCTCAGGAGAGCCGCCGAACCGCAGGGCCGCCCTCGAGATCGAGCTCGAGCGGGCGCAGTCGAGCCAGGTGTTCCGCCAGCTCGGCATCCCGCCGATCAAGGTGACCAAGGGTCTCAGCGACGAGACCATCGAGTCGATCATCGGCCTGCACCGCGAGCTGCAGCGCCGTGAGAACGAGGCGATCGCCACTCCGGAGGAGGCGCGGCGCGCCAACACCGAGCTGCGCCTGCGGCAGCGCGCGGCCAACAACTACCTGCCCGAGATCGAGGAGCTCGCCGAGCGCCAGCTGCGCGCGGCCGGCCACACCTCGGGCGCCCTCAAGCACCGCACGGTGAGCATCATGGCCGAGCAGCTCGGCTTCGAGCTCATCTACGTGAACGACCTGCCCTCGTCGACGCGCTCGATCACCGACCTCGAGAACGGCCGCATCTACCTGCCCCCGGCGTCGATCCCCGGCGGCCACGGTCTCCGCTCGATGGCTCTGCAGGCCATGGCTCACCGGCTGCTCGGGCACGAGCGGCCCACCGACTACGCCGACTTCCTCCAGCAGCGGCTCGAGATCAACTACTACGCCGCGTGCTGCCTCATCCCGCAGACCGCCGCGGTGGCGTTCCTCGAGCAGGCGCGCAAGGACCGCAATCTCGCCGTCGAGGACTTTCGCGACGCGTTCGGCGTGACGCACGAGGCGGCGGGCATGCGGATGACGAACCTGCTCACGACCCACTTCGGCATGCGGCTGCACTTCCTCAGGGTGGGGAGCCAGGGCCAGGTGGAGCGCGTGTACGAGAACGACGGCCTGCCGCTGCCCGAGGATGTGACCGGCGCGATCGAGGGCCAGATCGTGTGCCGCAAGTTCGCGGCGCGCAACGCCTTCGAGCAGCAGAACCGCACGACCGAGCACTACCAGTACACCGACACCCCGGCCGGCACGTTCTGGTGCGCGACGCAGACGGGCTCGCGCAGCTCGGGCGAGTTCTCGATCACGGTCGGCGTCCCGTTCGACGACGCGAAGTGGTGGCGCGGTCGCGAGACGCAGGTGCGGGCGTCGTCGAGCTGCCCCGACGAGTCCTGCTGCCGGCGGCCGCCGAGCGTCGCGGAGTCGCCGTGGCGCGGCAAGGCGTGGCCGAGCGCGCGCGTCCACACGCACATCTTCTCGCCGCTGCCCCGCGGCGCCTTCCCGGGCGTCGACGACCTCGAGGTCTACGAGTTCCTCGACCGCCACAGCGAGCACTGACCTCCCCCCGCCCCCCTTCTGCATGTCTCACTCGCCGTGGTTTCGGCGGCCCCATTCACACGCCGGGTGAGACATGCAGAACCTGGACGGGGTCATCCCGGAGGAGGACCCTGGGATGACCCGGGTTCATCCCCCAGCGGGATGTGCGCGACGCCCCGCCGGGCGGAAGCTGGAGCAGTACCAGCCGCCGACCCGAGGAGCCGTCATGCCGGCCACCGCCATCCCCTCGCCCTCGCAGCCCCCGAGCGCACCGCGCCGCACGGGGCTCGTCGACCCCGCGTACAGCGCCCTGCGCATCGCCGCGGGCTCGCTCGTCTTCCTCGGCACGGAGTCGACCGTGTCGGTGAGCACGCTGCGCCTCGCGGGCGAGCCATCCGCCTCGTAGCCGGCGAGCGGCCTGCGTGGCAGGCTGAGGCCATGAAAGCGTGGTTCATCCGGCTCGTCTGCCTCTACCTCTTCGACGTGCTCGTGCTCGCGGTCGTCGGATGGCTCGTCCCGTTCGTCTCCGTCGGCTGGGCCGCGTGGTGGGCGGCTCTCGTGCTCGCGCTCGCGACGATCTGGCTCAAGCCGCTCCTCGCACGGATCTTCCGCGGCGCCGCGTCCTCGCTCGCGCGGAGGGCGCGCATCGGCGAGAAGCTCGTCCAGTACCTCGCGACGTTCCTCGTGCAGCTGGTCATCTGGATGCTCGTGGTCGCCCTGTCGGACGTCGACGTGCGCGGCTGGTTCTGGGGCTACGTCCTCCCGCCGCTCTATCTGCTCGTCGCATGGGTCGTGTACGACCTCATCGACGACCGCGTCGAGCGCCGGGCGACGCGGATGCTCGACGACGCCCGGGCGCGCATCAAGCGCCGCGGATGATCCTCACTCCCCCGTCAGACGGGCCTTGAGGTCCTTGCGGAGGATCTTGCCCGATGCGGACTTCGGGATCGCGTCGACGAACTCGACCCGGCGCAGCTTCTTGTAGGGCGCGACCTGGCCGTTGAGCTCGGCGAGCACGGCGTCGGCGTCGGGCTCGCCCTGCGGGACGACGAAGGCCACGGGCGCCTCGTCGCCGTCCTCGAGCGGCTCCCCCACGACCGCCGCATCCGCGACGCGGTCGCTCGCGAGCAGGAGCGCCTCGAGCTCCGCGGGCGCCACCTGGTAGCCCTTGTGCTTGATGAGCTCCTTGAGCCGATCGACGATGAACACGGCCCCGCTCGCGTCGTATGCGGCGATGTCGCCCGTGCGCAGCCATCCGTCCTCGGTGAGGCATTCGGCCGTCGCCTGCGGGTTGTCGAGGTACCCGAGCATCACCTGCGGCCCGCGCACCCACAGCTCGCCGGAGCGCGAGCGCCCCTCCTCCGGCACCTCGATCACCGCGTGCGTCTCGATGTCGACGATCTGCGCCTCGGTGCCCGGCACGGCGGGCCCGATCGACGAGAGCGGGACGCCGTCGCTCGCGCCGCGGACCATGGCGTGCGAGACGGGGCTGAGCTCGGTCATGCCGTAGCCCTGCAGCACCTCGACGCCGAGACGGTCGGCGACCGCGCGGCCGAGTCGCTCGTCGAGGGGCGCGGCTCCCGAGAAGACCGTGCGCAGGGCGCTCAGGTCGTACTGGTCGACGAGCGGGTGCTTCGCGAGGGCGACCGCGATCGGCGGGGCGATGAACGCGTAGGAGACGCGGTGGTCCTGCAGGACGCGCAGGAACTCCTCGAGATCGAACCTCGGCATCGTGACGAGCGTCGCACGCGCGCGCAGCGCGAGGTTCAGGAGCACGGTCATCCCGTAGATGTGGAAGAACGGGAGCACCGCGAGCAGGCGCTCCTGCGGCGACACGTGCAGTCGCGCGACGCACTGCTGCACGTTCGCGACGAGGTTGCGGTGCGAGAGCATGACCCCCTTGGGCAGGCCCGTCGTGCCCGACGAGAACGGGATCACGGCGACCTGGCTCCGCGCCTCCGGGGTCACGTCGGGGGCGGGATGGCCCTCGGCCAGCAGGTCGCGGAGGGTCGGGAACGCGTCCCACCCGTCGAGGACGACGATGCGCTCGGCGGGGATGCCCGTCGCCTGCGCCGCGGGCACCGAGCCGGGCGCGAGCGGCGAGACGGTCACGTGCGCGACGGCCCTGGCCATCCGCAGCTGCTTTTCGATCTCGCCCGGCGTGAAGAGCGCGTTGACCGTGGTCGCCGTCGCGCCGGCGCGAAGGATGCCGTGGAAGGCGATCGCGAAGGCCGGGGTGTTGACCGCGTGCAGCGAGACCACGTCCCCGGGGCCGATGCCGCGCGCGGCGAGCGCGCCCGCGAAGGCGTCGATCGCGTCGACGAGCGCTCCGTAGGTCAGGGTGTCGCCGGTCCGGCCGTCGATGAAGGCGACGAGGTCGCGCTCGTCGTCGCGGAGATCCGCGAACAGGAGGTCGTAGACGGGTGCGTCGGGAATGGTGAGCTCGGGCTCCGGAGCGTGCATGATGGCCTCTCGTCCCCTTCAGGGCCGCCCCTCCGACGGCCCCCTCCGGTCGCCGTCGACCGGATGCGGGGAGTCTCTCACGAAGAACCCCGGCCCGACGAGAGCGGACCGGGGTTCGTGTCGGCGGACGCGACTCAGGCGAGGGAGCGCTCGGCCGCCTCGACGACGTTCGTCATGAGCAGCGCCACGGTCATCGGGCCCACGCCGCCGGGGTTCGGCGACAGGAAGCCCGCGACCTCGGCGACGTCGGGGTGCACGTCTCCGAAGACCCGCTGCTTCCCGGTCTCGGGGTCGGTCTCGCGCGTGACGCCCACGTCGAGCACGGCCGCGCCGGGCTTGACGTCCTCCGCGCGGATGAGGTGCTTGACGCCGGCTCCCGCGACGATGACGTCGGCCTCGCGCAGGTACGGCGCCATGTCGGGCGTGCCCGTGTGCACCTGGGTGACCGTCGCGTTGACGTCGCGCCGCGTGAGGAGGAGCCCCATGGGGCGGCCGATCGTCACGCCGCGGCCGACGACCACGACGTGCTTGCCGTTCAGGTCGTACCCGTTGCGCACGAGCAGCTCGATGACGCCGCGGGGCGTGCACGGCAGCGGGGTGGCGATCGGCGCGTTCACGTTGAGCACGAGACGGCCGAGGTTCGTCGGGTGCAGGCCGTCGGCGTCCTTCGCGGGGTCGATGCGCTCGAGCACGGCGTCCGTGTCGATGTGCTTGGGCAGCGGCAGCTGGACGATGTAGCCGTGGCACGTCGGATCGGCGTTGAGCTCGTCGATCAGCGCCTCGACGTCGGCCTGGGTCGCGTCAGCCGGCAGCTCGCGCTGGATCGAGTTCATCCCGATCGCCACCGACTGCTTGTGCTTCATGCCGACGTACAGCTGCGACGCGGGGTCGGCGCCGACGAGCACGGTCGCGATGCCGGGCGTGACGCCCTTCGCCGCGAGGGCGGCGACCCGCTCCGCGAGCTCCGCCTTGATCGCGGCCGCGGCCGCCTTGCCGTCGAGAATCTGTGCGGTCATCCGTCTTCGTCTTCCCTCGTTCGTGGGTCAGAACCCGTCGAGACTAGTGCCCGTCGTCGAAGCCAGCGCGGGGAGCGCTGGCTTCGACGACCAGGGCTAGTCTCGACGGATCGGGGCGCCTCAGACGCCCGCGTAGCCCTGGCCGACCTGCTCGAGGCCGGGGTAGAGCGGGAACGCGTCGGCGAGCTTCGCGACGCGCTCGCGCAGGGCGTCGACGTCGGCGCCGGGGAGCAGCGCGAGGGCGATGATGTCGGCGACCTCGGTGAACTCGGCGTCGCCGAAGCCGCGCGTCGCGAGCGCGGGCGTGCCGATGCGGAGGCCCGACGTGACCATCGGCGGGCGGGGGTCGTTCGGGACGGCGTTGCGGTTGACCGTGATGCGGATGTCGTGCAGGAGGTCCTCCGCCTCCTTGCCGTTGATCGCGGCGTCGCGCAGGTCGACGAGCACGAGGTGCACGTCGGTGCCGCCCGAGCGGACCGCGATGCCCGCGTCCTTCACGTCCTGCTGCGAGAGGCGATCGGCGAGGATGGCCGCGCCGCGGACGGTGCGCTCCTGACGATCCTTGAACTCGGGCGTCGCGGCGAGCTTGAACGCGGTCGCCTTGGCGGCGATCACGTGCATGAGCGGGCCGCCCTGCTGACCCGGGAAGACGGCCGAGTTGATCTTCTTCGCGATGTCGGCGTCGTTCGTGAGGATGAAGCCCGAGCGGGGGCCGCCGATCGTCTTGTGCACGGTCGACGAGACGACGTGCGCGTGCGGGACGGGGCTCGGGTGGACGCCCGCGGCGACCAGGCCGGCGAAGTGCGCCATGTCGACCCAGAGGTACGCGCCCACCTCGTCGGCGATCTCGCGGAACGCGGCGAAGTCGAGCTGGCGGGGGTACGCCGACCAGCCGGCGATGATGACCTTCGGCTTGTGCTCGAGGGCGAGGCGGCGCACCTCGTCCATGTCGACGAGCGAGGTCTCGGGGTTCACGCCGTAGGCGACGATGTCGTAGAGACGGCCGGAGAAGTTGATCTTCATGCCGTGCGTGAGGTGGCCGCCGTGGTCGAGCGAGAGGCCGAGGATGGTGTCGCCGGGGCGGGCGATCGCGTGCAGCACAGCCGCGTTGGCGGTGGCGCCCGAGTGGGGCTGGACGTTCGCGAACTCGGCGCCGAACAGCTCCTTGGCGCGGGCGATCGCGAGCTCCTCGGCGACGTCGACCTCCTCGCAGCCGCCGTAGTAGCGGCGGCCCGGGTAGCCCTCGGCGTACTTGTTCGTGAGCACGGAGCCCTGCGACTGCAGCACCGAGACGGGCACGAAGTTCTCCGACGCGATCATCTCGAGGAAGCCGCGCTGGCGATCGAGCTCGCGCTGCAGCACCTCCGCGATCTCCGGGTCGACCTCGGCGAGGGGGGCGTTGAACAGCGGATCGGTCATGGCGATCTCCAGACGACAGACGAAAAGGGGTCATCGCATCGGCCCAGGCGTGCGGTCGAATGCCGTCTCGGTCGCTTCCCGGTGGTGCACCACCTCAACGCCAGTCGCGACGCGAACAGCATAGCCGACCCGAGTCGGATGGCCGCGGTCGGGTGGATGTGGGAGGGTCGGGAGCATGGGGACCGTGATCCACTCGACGCTGCTCGTCTCCGACCGCCGCGCGGAGCGCGACGGCTGGATCCGCTTCGAGGAGGGACGCGTCTCGTCTCGCGGCGACGGAGACGGATGGCGCGCCGCAACGCAGACGGGCGATGTCGTCATCGACGCGGCCGAGATCGCGGGCGACGGCGCCGTGCTCACGCCGGGGCTGATCGACCTGCACGGGCACGGCGGTGCGGGCGCCGCCCACGAGGACGGGGCGGACGCCATCCGGACGGCACGCGCTCTGCACCGGGCGCACGGCACGACGCGAGCGGTCATCTCGCTCGTGACCGCCTCCGTCGACGACCTCGAGGCGCGCGTCGCCGCCATCGGGCGCCTCGCCCAGCACGAGGACGACATCCTCGGCAGCCATCTCGAGGGGCCGTTCCTCGACCCCGGCCATCACGGCGCGCATGACCCCGAGCTCCTGCGCCACCCCGACGCCGACACGGTCGCGCGCCTGCTCGCTGCGGGCGAGATCGGCGGAGCCCAGACCATCCGGCAGATCACGATCGCCCCCGAGCTGCCCGGCGCGATCGACGCGATCCGCGCCATCTCAGCGGCGGGGGTCATCGCGGCGATCGGGCACACCGACGCCGACGCCGACGCGACCGCGGCGGGCGTCGACGCCGGTGCGACGCTCGTGACGCACGCCTTCAACGCGATGCCGGGCATCCACCACCGCCGGCCGGGGCCCATCCCGACCGCCGCGCGCGACGACCGGGTCGTGCTCGAGCTCATCGCCGACGGCGTGCACGTCGCCGACGCCGTGATGCTCATGCTGCTCCGGGCCGCGCCGGGCCGGGTCGCGCTCGTGACCGACGCGATGGCGGCGACCGGCATGGCCGACGGCGACTACGCGATCGGCGCCCTCGACGTGGTCGTCGAGCAGGGCGTCGCGACGGTGCGCGGCACCGACACCATCGCGGGCTCCACGCTCACGCAGGACGTGGCGCTCCGCCGGGTCGTCGGGCTCGGCGTCCCGCTGCCCGACGCGGTCGGGGCGCTCACGGCGACGCCCGCCAAGGTGCTGCGCCGCGACGACCTCGGCACGCTCCGCACCGGGGCGATCGCCGATGCGGTTCTGTGGAGCCGCGAGCTCGAGGTCGCGCGAGTCTGGACCGCGGGCGCCGTGCGCTGAGGCGTCCGGAGAGAGATCAGGGGCCCGGACCCCTCCCCCGAGTGTCCGAGCCCCTCGTCGCGAGCGGCGATGCCGCCTCGCGAGACCTCCGACCCGAAGCTCCCCAGCAGCTGGGCGGAACGTCCCTCACCGCATGAGACGGCGGTGGGGCGGTTTCATTACGCGACTTCCGAGAAATTTGTCGAACTCCGGATGTGACCGTGCCATCGGGCGGAAAATCCCCCGTGAATCCCTACATCGGGGTGGCGGAGCCGCCCGATCCGCGGGAGGATGTTCACCGGCCTGACGACCCGACGTCGGCCGCACGCGCACCCGCCGCCACCGATGCGACGAGGGGTGTGCCCACCGACACGGACCCGCACCTATGACCACAGACGACGAGAACCTCAGCGACGGCGAGGCGCCGGCATCGGCGACCCCCGACGCGGATCTCGTCCTCCGCACCCGCTCGGGCGACCACGACGCGTTCGGCGAGCTGTGGCGGCGCCACTACCGATCGGGCATCGTCGCCGCGCGGTCGATCACGTCGAGCCTCGACGCCGACGACCTCGTGCAGGAGTCGTACGCGAAGATCTTCCAGTCGATCCAGCGCGGCAACGGGCCGACCGGCTCGTTCCGCGCCTACCTCTTCACGACCATCCGCAATGTGGCGGCGTCGTGGGGCCGCGCGCGCACGGAGGCGACGAGCGACGCGCTCGAGGAGGTCGAGGACCCGGAGTCGACCGAGGAGGCCACGGACGAGGCGCTCGACCGCAGCCTCACCCACACCGCCTTCCGCAGCCTGCCCACGCGCTGGCAGGAGGTGCTCTGGTACACCGAGATCGAGCAGATGAAGCCCGCGGAGATCGCACCGCTGCTCGGCATGAAGGCGGCCGCCGTCTCGCAGCTCGCGTTCCGCGCCCGCGAGGGGCTGCGCGAGGCGTGGATCCAGGCGCACATCGCCTCCGTGGAGGACGGGTCCGCGCACGCCTGGACGATCGAGCGCCTCGGCGCGTACACGCGCGGCAACCTCGGATCGCGCGACCAGGCCAAGGTCGACGCGCACCTCGGCGAGTGCGCGCGCTGCGCGATCGTCGCGTCGGAGGCGAAGGAGGTCGGCAGCCGACTCGCGCTCGTGCTCCTGCCGCTCACGATCGGCGTCACCGGCACCGCCGGCTACCTCGCCTCGCTCCAGCGCGACGAGTCGGCGCTCGTGGCGCTCGCGGCCATGCCGTCGTCGGTGTACGAGGGCGCTGTGGCGGTCGCGGGCGGAGCCGTCGGCGCCGGAGCGGCGACCGGCGCGGCAGCGGATGGCGCCGCCAAGTCGGTCGGGTTCGCTGCGGCGGGCGGCGGATCAGGTGGATCCGGAGGATCGGCCGGCGGGTCGGCGTCGAGCTCCGCGTGGACGATCGGCGGACTCGTCGGCGCCGGGATCGCGGCGGCCGCGGTCGCGGGTACGGTACTCGCGGCGACGCTGACGGGCGGCTTCGCGGGATCCGCGAACGAGGCCGCGTCGGCATTCGAGGACGCGGCGCAGCCCGACGCGTCGATCGAGGCCTCCGACGAGCTGCTCGCGCAGACCCCGGCCCCCGAGGAGCCGATCGCTCCCCCGGTCGATGAGCCCGCGCCATCCGCTTCGCCGACCCCGACGCCGACGCTCACTCCGGCGCCGGCTCCCGAGCCGAGCGCCGAGCCCCAGCCGTCGGCCGAGCCTCAGCCGTCGGCCGAGCCCACGCTCGAGCCGCAGCCGACCGCCGAGCCGGAGCCGTCAGAGGCGCCGTCGCCCGAGCCGAGCGCCGAGCCCCAGCCGACGGCCGAGCCTCAGCCGACCGTCGAGCCCCAGCCGACAGCCGAGCCCACGCTCGAGCCGCAGCCGACCGCCGAGCCCGAGCCGTCAGAGGCGCCGTCGCCCGAGCCGAGCCCGTCGGAGGAGCCCGCGCCGAGCCCATCGGACGAGCCGTCGCCCGAGCCGACGCCGCAGCCGTCGGAGCCCGCACCGGAGGTCGAGAGCCCCGCGCCCATCGGCTTCGAGCGTGCGTCCGTCGTCGATGCACGCGAGCGCATCGTCCAGGTGGACGTGACCGGCGAGCCCGGTGAGCCCGTGGCCGTGACCGAGTCGAGCTCCGCGCCCGCTGCGGCCTCTGCGATGCTCCTCCTCACGGCGGCCGACGCGGATGCCCTCGCGGAGGGCGAGTTCTCTGCCGACGGCGTCGCGGAGCTCCAGTTCGCCCTCACCGCCGTCCAGGTGATGGACGACGTCACGCTCGAGATCGCCTATCGCGACGTCGAGGGCGAGTCGTTCGTCGCGTCGCTGTCGACGCTGGGCGTGCGCGATCCGCTGCTCGAGGCCGTCGAGCCCGAGCCGACTCCGACTCCGACGGTGACGCCGACCGCGAGCCCGACGCCCACGCCGGAACCGACGCCGACTGAGACGCCGGTGCCCCCGAAGCGGATCGACATCGGCGCGGCGGTCGATGTCGACAAGAACGCCGGAACCGTCGAGTTCGCCGTGACAGGCGAGGTCAGCAAGCAGGTTTCCGTGTACGTCAACGGGTCGACCTCGTCCGACGACTCGCGAACGCTCGATGCTGAGGGGAAGGCCACGCTCACCATCGCGCTCGGCCCGGGCGAGGTCCGAGACGATCTGCCGATCGAGGTGCGCTATCGGGATGGCGCCCTCGCGGGCCTCGAGGACCGCACGACGCTGGGCGAGCTGATCGATATCGAGGATGTGGCGATCGACGATCCGCTGCAGCTGAGCGCTCTAGGCGACGATGTCGACAGCACAGCGACGCTGGTCGTGAGCGGGGAACCCGACGCGCGGGTCGAGGTGTTCCTAGCGGAACGGCGGCTCGGCACAACCCAATTGGCGGGCGGGACGTCGACCATCGTCCTTCCGCTCACGCGGGAGGACGTGAGGTCCGACGTCGCCGTCGTCGCCCGCTACGCGGCAGCGCACGCCGTCGCGCCTCCGGTCGAGAACACCGTTCGCGAGCTGAACCTCAGCGGGCTCCTGGACGCGTCGCTGCAGGTTGGCACGCCGAATGTCGATCCCGAGCGTGAGAGGTTCACGGTCGTGCTCCCGCTCGTCGGCGAGCCGGGCGAGAGTGTCGTCGTCGACGTTTATGGAACTCGGACGGTCGTCCCCCTTGCGAATCCTGGTGGGAACGCCGTGTTCGCTTTCGAGCCGCAGCTCTCCGAAGACGGCCTCGCGCTGAGCGATCCGATGGCTCGGGTGACGCTTAGCTACGCCCGCCAGGAAGTGTGGGGCAATGGCGCATCGGAAACGCTTGCATCGCTCGGCGTTGAGGAACTTGTCGCTCCACCGACCCCGCTCACAATCGAGTCCGCCACGAGCGGGCTGCCCACCGACCCCTTCGACGCCGACGCACTCCTCCCTGTGACCACGACGGTTGAGATCACGGGCAGGCCATACTCCGCCGCTCGATTGATCTACTCCGGCGACGCTGTGTGGCGCGGGGTGCTCGACGGATACGGTAGGGCAACGGCGAGCTTCACGAAACCGGCGGGCGAACTTCTTCTCGATGTGGTCGCGCAGCAGGACACCATTCAGTCCGAGTACGAGGACACAGCACATGGTGACGCATCTCAGCCTGTGCGCTTGTCTTCGTTCATCTCGACTCTGACCATCCCACTCCTCTGACCCGGCTACCCTCGTCGGAGTGACGGACAATCCCTACGGGCCCGAGTGGGTGCGGCACGATGCGACCGCGGCCGACGGCATCCGACTCGCGTACTGGACCGCGGGGCAAGGCGCACCGCTCGTGCTCATCGCGGGTCAGGCGGTCGATCACCGGTCGTGGCAGATCGTGGGGCCGGGGCTCCTCCGCGATCGGCAGATCGTGATCTTCGACCACCGCGGCATCGGCGACAGCGAACTGGGCGAGGCCGAGCGCTTCACGACGCGGCTCTTCGCCGACGACATCGTGCACATCCTCGACGATGCGGGCATCGAACGAGCGGACGTCGTCGGGCATTCGATGGGCGGCCGCGTCGCGCAGTGGCTCGCGATCGACCATCCCGAGCGCGTGCGCAAGCTCGTGCTCGTCTCGACATCGGCCGGTGACGCGCACGGCCCGCGGCGTTCCGACGAAGCCGACCGCGCCATCCGCTCGCGCGACCGGAAGGAGGTCGCGTCGGTCTTCTGGGACGAGGCGCAGGACGACCTGGTGCGGCTCCTCGCCGTCGGCCGCGACCGCACCGCCCTCGCCCGGCACCACCGCGCCAGCCGCGCGCACGACACGCTCTCCGACCTGCCGCACATCACGGCCCCGACGCTCGTGCTGCACGGCGAGCTCGACGCCCTGACGCCGGTCGAGAACGCCCGAGCCCTCGACGCACGCATCCCGGGCGCGCGTCTGACCGTGATCAAGGGCGCCAAGCACGGCGTGCTGCTCGACGGCGGGATCGGGATGCAGATCGCCGACCGGTTCCTGCGCCGCCCGCTGCGCTCGGCCCTGCCGGAGGCACCGGCCGACCGGTAGCGTCGAGTCATGGTCACACCTCTTCGCATCGCCGTCACGGGCGCGGCCGGTCAGATCGGCTACAGCCTCCTCTTCCGTCTCGCGAGCGGCGGTCTCGGCGACCGCCCGGTCGAACTCCGCCTGCTCGAGGTCACGCCCGCGCTGCCGAAGGCGGAGGGCGTCGCGATGGAGCTCGTCGACTGCGCGTTCCCCCTTCTCTCCGGGATCGACATCACCGACGATGCGCGGCGCGCGTTCGACGGAGCCGACCTCGCGCTCCTCGTCGGCGCCCGCCCGCGCACGGCCGAGATGACCCGCGGCGATCTCCTCTCCGCCAACGGAGCGATCTTCACGGCCCAGGGTCAGGCGCTGAACGACGTCGCAGGCGACGACATCCGCGTGCTCATCACGGGCAACCCCGCGAACACCAACGCGCTGATCGCGCAGCGGAACGCGCCCGACATCCCGGCCGAGCGCTTCTCGGCCCTGACCCGTCTCGACCACAACCGCGCTCTCGCGCAGCTGGCGCTCAAGACGGGCGCGCCGGTGTCGGAGATCTCGCGCATGACGATCTGGGGCAACCACTCCGCGACGCAGTACGCCGACCTGTCGCACGCCGTGGTGTCAGGCCGGCCCGCGCTCGAGCTCGTCGACCGTCCGTGGGTCGAGAGCGAGTTCCTGCCGACCGTCGCGAACCGGGGCACGGCGATCATCGAGGCGCGCGGATCGTCGTCCGCAGCGTCCGCGGCGAGCGCCACGGTGGATGCCGCGCGCGACTGGCTGAACGGCACGGCCGAAGGCGACTGGACCTCGATGGCGGTCGTCTCCGACGGGTCCTACGGCGTGCCCGAGGGACTCGTGTCGTCCTTCCCCGTGCAGACGGAGAACGGCGGATGGCGGATCGTGCCCGACCTCGAGATCGACGGCTTCTCGCGCGCCCGCATCGACACGTCGGTCGCCGAGCTCGCCGACGAGCGCACGGCCGTGCGCAAGCTCGGGCTCATCCCGTCCTGAGTTGATGGTGGTTCCTCCCGAGACGAGCGGGGCGCGGCCCCCGGAGGCGGGCGGGCGCTGGCGAAGCTCCGTCCTCACCGGTCCTCGTGGCAGACGCCTGTGCCTGGAGCTCGCCGCACGCGACGACGCGGTGTGGTCGGCGCTGTTCGAGGCTGCACGTTCGCGCGACAAGGGCGAGGTCGCCCTGCGGCCCACGAGCGATCTCGCTGAAGCCATCGAGCGAACGCAGCGTTCCGGCTGGACAACGGAGGAGCTCGCGAGTGCGCTGGTCACGAGCGTCGACTCGGCAGTGTACTGGCAGCCTCCGCGGACGGAGGACGACGTCGCCGGGCTCGAAGGCGTCCGCGCCTCGCTGCGTGCAACCGCCGACGAGGTGGAACGCGCGGCACCGTCGTGGTGGTCATCGCCCCGACGGCACATCCAGTGGACGATCGACTGGCAGGATGCGGGCGGCCCTGCGCCTCCCGCACGCCCGGCCGCCGATGCACTGCGTCGCTGGCGTGCGCATGTGCTCGCCGATGAGGAGCGTGCGCGTCGAGAGCGCCCGACGGAGCTGGCCGCGCCCCTGAGCGGCGAGTGGGATTCCATTCCTCGTGATGTTCTTGCGACCACGGGCGAGATGGACGACGGCGTGCCCGCGGGCCTGCGCCTCGTCGAGGACTTCCTCGGGTTCGAAAGCGCGACGGCGATCCCCGCAATCGGCGATGGTCGGACGTACGAGATCGCGCGGGAGGAAGACTGGACCGAGCTCTGCCGCCGATACCCGCTCGACGTCACCGCGTCGCGTCGACACGACTGGTTCCGCGCCACCGGTCGCGATGGCCGCTGGCTCATCCCCGATTGGTCCCGTGTCGCGTCCGATTGGGACGCCGTGCATCTGACGGTCGAGTGCTACCTGACGTCGGCGACGCGTCCCATCGCCGTCGACGCAGAGTGGGCGAGCGTGATCGCCGGGTGGACGCCCGACGTCACCTTCTGGCTCACCGACAGCGCGAGCGTCGGGGAAGGCGGCCGCGTCGACTGGCGTGTCGACGCGGGAACGGCCCCGTACACGTGGTCGCGGATCTGACATGACGCTTCCGCTGCCCTCGCCCGCCCGACACGGGGGCGGGCAGGGCTTTCATCCTCAGCGCCGGCGGCTGTTGCCGAACAGACCCCGGATCACGCTGTTCACGAGCGTCGTCGCCGCCGATCCGATGACGCGCTCGACCACGCGGTCGCTGCTCGACCGCGTGGTGCGCCGCGTCGTCGTGCGGCTCTTGGTCGACTTCAGCAGGCGGTCGTACTCCTGCTGCGCCTTCTTCTCGATCGCGGCCTTCTGCTTCTCGTACTCGGCGTCGGCCTTCGCCTTCTCGAGTGCCTTCTCCTCGGCCTCCGCGGCCTCGGCGGCGGCGTTCATCTTCGCCGTGAGCATCTCGTACGCGGATTCGCGATCGACGGGCTCGCCGTACTTGGGCAGGAGCGTCGACGACGCGACAGCCTGCTCCACGACAGCGGCGGGCGACGCGTCCATGAGCCCCTGCGGTGCGCGCACGCGCGTCCACGCGACGGGCGTGGGCGCACCCTTCTCGCTCATGACGGTGACGATCGCCTCTCCGGTGCCGAGCTCCTGCAGCACCCGCTCGAGGTCGTAGCCCGACTTCGGATACGTCCCGACCGTCGAGCGGAGCGCCTTCGCGTCATCCGGCGTGAAGGCGCGCAGCTGGTGCTGCACGCGGGAGCCGAGCTGCGCGAGCACGTCGCCATCGACATCCTTCGGGGTCTGCGTGACGAAGAAGACGCCGACGCCCTTCGAGCGGATGAGCCGCACCGTCTGCGTGATCGCCGCGAGGAAGTCCTTCGACGCGTTCTTGAAGAGCAGGTGCGCCTCGTCGAAGAAGAACACGAGCTTGGGCTTGTCGACGTCGCCGACCTCGGGCAGCAGCTCGAAGAGCTCGGCGAGGAGGTACATGAGGAACGTCGAGAACAGCTCCGGTCGATCGGCGACGCCCGGCACCTCGAGCAGGGAGACGATGCCGCGGCCATCCTCGGCCGTCCGCAGGAAGTCCTGCACATCGAACTCGGGCTCTCCGAAGAAGACGTCGGCGCCGCCCTCGGCGAACGTGATGAGCTCGCGCAGGATGACGCCGGCAGTCGCCGACGACAAGCCGCCCAGCCCCTTGAGCTCGGCCTTACCCTCGTCGCTCGTGAGGTACTGCAGCACCGCGCGGAGGTCGGCGAGATCGACGAGCGGCAGGCCCTTCTCGTCGGCGTAGTGGAAGACGAGCCCGAGGCTCGACTCCTGCGTGTCGTTGAGACCGAGCACCTTCGACAGCAGGAGCGGCCCGAAGCCGGTCACCGTCGCGCGCACGGGCACGCCCGTGCCGATCCCGCCGAGCGCGAAGTACTCGACCGCCGCCGCCTCGGGCTTCCAGTCCTGGCCGATGCCCTTCGTGCGGGCGAGAAGCTTGTCACTCGGCTCCCCCGGCGTCGCCATGCCCGTGAGGTCGCCCTTGATGTCGGCCGCGAACACGGGCACGCCCTTCGCGGCGAGCTGCTCCGCGAGCCCCTGCAGAGTGCGGGTCTTGCCCGTTCCCGTCGCTCCGGCGACGAGGCCGTGCCGGTTGAGCATCGCGAGCGGGATCCGGATCTGCGCGTCGGCGAGCGGCTCCCCGTTCACGAGGGCGCCGATGTCGAGCGTCTCCCCCTCGAAGGCGTAGCCGTCGACGATGCGCTGCACGTCGCCCGCGTCGAGCGGCCCGTCAGACGCCGCGGGCTTCGCGGGTTCCTCGGATGGCTCGGGCTCGGGCTCCGCGGATGGCTCGGTCTCCGGCGCGGACTCGGGCTCGGGCTCCGCGGATGGCTCGGTCTCCGGCGCGGACTCGGGCTCGGGCTCCGCGGATGGCTCGTCCGCGGCGGACGGCTCGTCCGCGTCCTCGGCGGCCGGCTCGGCATCGTCCTCGGCGGCCGGCTCGGCGCCATCCGCCCCTCCGGCACGTGCCGCGGCGGCTTCTGCGGCGGCGAGCTTCGCGCGGGCCTCCGCGGCCTTGAGAGCGGCTTCGGCGGCCGCGGCCTCCGCGCGCAGTCTCTCGAGTTCGGCGGCAGCGGCGTCAGGAGCGTTCTCGGGGCTCATGGCCACAGCCTAGCCAGCGCGGGTCGCCCGACGCGGGACACGACGCAGGAACTCCCGGGGCCCGGCGCGCGCTCACCCCAGGATCACGCGGGCAGCAGGCTCCGCCTCCGACCGGACTCCTGCGCTGTGTCCCGCCCTACGACCGGGCGAGCCTCTCCGACTGCTCCCGCCGCTCGGCGATGCGGTCGCGATCTCGCAGGAGACGCGCGTTCAGCAGCGCGGCGACGATCAGCGCCGCCCCGGCCCCGACGAGCGCGCCGCCCGCGGTGTCGCTCGCCCAGTGCGCCGAGAGATACGTGCGCGCGAACGCCATCGAGAGCGTCCAGATCACCGCGACCGTGGCCATCCACCATCGCGGGAAGAGCACCCACAGGGCGAACACGACCGTGGCGGCATTGGCCACATGCCCCGACGGGAATGAACCGTGGTCGACGACGACGAGGATGTCCTCGGGGCGCTGCCGCGAGTAGAGCTGCTTGAGCAGCTGCACGAACCCCGCGCTGGCGGCAGTCGCGACGAGGAAGTACAGGGCTCCCCATCGGTGGCGCGTCGCGAGGAGGAAGGCCCCGATCCCGAGCGGGAAGACGAGGATGGCCCACCACCCTCCGCCGATCCGGTCGAGGAGGAGCGAGAACCACAGGCGGACGCCCGCATCGGCCTCAGGCAGCACGCCTGCCCACCACGTGTCGATCGGGAAGGGATCGCGGTGCAGCACCGTGGCCCAGCCGAGCAGCGCGGCCGCCGCGATGAGCCCGATCCCCCACCACAGCATGGCCCGACGCGACATCCCCATCGCCCCATTCTGCCCACGCCCGCGCCGTTCGGGCGCAGGCGTGCGGTCAGTCGGCGAGGAGGCCGAGCGAGCGCGGGCGGACGACGAGCCAGAGCGAGAGGACGGCGATGGCCGAGCAGCCGAGCATCACCGAGGCCATCGTGGTGCCCGTGATGCCGGAGGCCGCCGAGATCACGCCGACGAGCGGCGAGATGACGCCCGCGATCCCGTTGTTCGTCGCGCCGAGCACCGAGGCCGCCGTGCCGGCCGCCTCGGGGTGCCGGTCGAGCGCGAGCACCTGTGCGCAGGGGAAGGTGAAGCCGCACGTCGTCATGAAGACGAACAGCGGGATGACCACGCCCCACACGCCGAGCCCGAGCTGGTCGCCGACGATGATGCCGGCGGAGGCGAGCACGAGCACGGCGGTCGCGTACGCGAGCACCCACTGCGGCCCGAACCGCGCCGCGAGACGGGCCGCGACCTGGTTGCCGATCACGAGGCCGACCGAGTTCGAGGCGAACAGCAGGCCGTACTGCACCTCGGTGAAGCCGTACGACTGCTGGAACAGGAAGGACGACGCCGACAGGTACGAGAAGAGGCCCGAGAACGTCATCGCTCCGATCACGAGCACGCCCAGGTACACACGATCGGTGAGCACGACGCGATAGCGGTGCCACACGGACACCGTCTCGTGCGAGATGCGGTCGGAGGCGGGGCGGGTCTCGGGCAGCGCGAAGATCGCGCACAGGAGCATCACCGTGCCGTACGCGGCGAGCACGAGGAAGATCCCGTGCCAGGGCATGACCGTGAGCAGCGCTGAGCCGATGAGCGGCGCCACGACGGGCGCGACCCCCGTCACGAGCGCGAGCCGCGACAGCATGATGACGAGGCGGCGCCCGCCGAACAGGTCGCGCACCATGGCCATCGCCACCACGCCGCCCGCGGCCGCGCCCATCCCCATCAGCACTCGCGCGGCGCCGAGCAGCTCGAGCGTGGGCGCGAAGGCCGCCGCGAGGCTCGAGAGCACGTGCAGCGCGGTCACGATGAGCAGCGGAACCCGCCGGCCGAACTTGTCGCTCAGCGGACCCACGACGAGCTGGCCGAGCGCGAAGCCGATCATCGTGCCCGTGAGCGTGAGCTGGATGGCCGCGCTCGTCGTCTCGAAATCGCGCTCGAGCAGGGGGAACGCGGGCAGGTAGAGGTCGATCGTGAACGGGCCGAGCGCCGTCAGCGCGCCGAGCAGGAGGACGTACGCGAGGCGCCGGCCGCTCGAGAGCGCGTCACCGCGATGCGTGCGCGGCATCTCCCCCGCTGCCGCGCGCGCGGCATCGGGCAGCGGAATCGTCCCCGTGGGCACCGGGATGAGGCCCGTGGCGGTGGGGATGCTGCCCGTGTGCGGGTGGTGCCCGTGCTCGTCGCGCGGGGAACGGTCTTCGTGAGTCATCGTGAGCGTCGCTGCTTTCGCGGACGAGGGGTGCGGAGAAAGAAAGAAGTCCCAGACGACGCCCGGAGGATCCGCGCGAAGGGGACGCCCTCAATCCTAGGGTCGAGGGGGACGGGCAGCGCAAGGCGGAAGCCCAGGTTCCCGGCCCGATTCTCCCAGCGGCGCGCGCATTCAGCCGCATAGGATCGGAGCGTGTCGACGCAGAAGCGCCCCCAGAAGTCCAGCGGCAACCCCGCCCGCCAGGCCGAGATCGAGCAGACGGTCAAGCAGCAGCGCGAGGCCCGGCGTCAGGAGAAGCTCGCCGAGTACCAGCGGCAGCTCAAGAAGCGCCAGCGCGGGAAGCTCGTCTGGTGGACGGTCGGCACGGTCGCGGCGGTCGCCGTGATCGGTGCGATCGTCGCCTCGTTCGTCTTCACGCCGCGTCCGAATGTCGCCGAGTACGGCATCGGCGGCGACGGGGCGGAGATCGAGGGGGTCGAGACCTTCTCCAACACGAACACGCACGTCGAGGGCACCGTCGAATACGAGCAGACCCCTCCCGCGGGCGGCCCGCACAACGTGTACTGGCTGAACTGCGGCGTCTACAGCGAGCCGCAGCAGAACGAGAACGCGGTGCACTCCCTCGAGCACGGCGCGGTGTGGGTCACGTACGACCCCGAGCTCGTGAGCGACGAGGAGCTCGAGACCCTCAAGGGCTACCTGCCGTCGAGCTACGCGATCCTCTCGCCGTACCCCGACCTCGGGACGCCGGTCGCCGTGAGCGCCTGGAACGCGCAGCTCAAGGTCGACTCGGTCGACGACGAGCGCATCGCGGAGTTCTTCGAGGAGTACTGGCGCAACCAGAACGTGCCGGAGCCGGGCGCCGCGTGCACCGGCGCCATCGACGGCCCCGGCAAGCTCAGCTGAGCATGACGGAGTCCGACCGCCCGACCGCGCGCACGGGCATCCCCTGGCCGCTCGTGGTGATCGCGGTCGTGCTCGTGGCGGGCCTCGCGTTCGCGATCGGCCGCTTCACGACGTTCGACGACCTCTCCGACGCGACCGGCTCGGGCGGCGGGCCGAACGCCGCGGACGCCGGCTTCGCGCGCGACATGCAGGTGCATCATGCCCAGGCCGTCGAGATGGCGATGATCGAGTACCGCGCGACCGACGACGACGAGCTCCGCGCCCTCGCGTACGACATCGCGACGGCTCAGGCGGCGCAGCGCGGCGAGATGTACGGATGGCTCGTGGCGTGGGGCCTGCCCCAGGCGGGCGACCCGCTCATGTCATGGATGTCGGGAACCGGACACGATCACGGCGCGAGCGCGACGGCATCCGCCGAGGAGCTCGAAGCGGCGATGGGGATGGCCACGGCCGAGGAGATCGACCGGCTCGCGTCGCTCGAGGGCTCTGCTCTGGACTGCCTCTTCCTCGAGCTCATGATCCGTCACCACGCGGGCGCGATCGAGATGACGGACGCCGTCGTGGAGCTCGGCAGCGATGAGCGCGTGATCCAGACCGCGCGCAGCATGGGCCAGGGCCAGACGGCCGAGATCGCGGCCATGCAGTCGATCCAGACGCGCCTCGGCTGCACCGGCTGAGCGTCGCACCGCATGACGAAGGGCCCGCCGTGCGGCGGGCCCTTCGTCATGCGGGTCACCCCTTCGCCGAGCCCGCCAGCAGGCCGCGGACGAAGTAGCGCTGCAGGAACAGGAACACCAGCAGCGGCACGATGATCGCGATGAACGCGCCGGCGGTGAGCAGGTGCCAGTCCTGACCGCGCGACCCGGTCATCTGCGCGAGCAGCTTCGTGATCGGCGCCACGTTGCCGTCCGCGAAGATCAAGGCCACGAGCAGGTCGTTCCAGACCCACAGGAACTGGAAGATCGCGAACGACGCGATCGCCGGCATGCTCAACGGGAGCACGATGCGGAAGAAGATCTGCCCGTGCCCCGCACCGTCCACGCGGGCCGCCTCGATGACATCCGCCGGGATCTGCGCGATGAAGTTGTGCAGCAGGAAGATCGCGAGCGGCAGGCCGAAGATCGTGTGCGCGATCCACACCTGCGCGTAGCCCGACGACCCCACCGCCTGGATGACCGGGACCCCGAACAGCTCTCCGCGCGAGAACAGCTGCAGGAGCGGGATGAAGGCCATCTGGATCGGGACGATCTGCAGCGCGAACACGAGCACGAACAGCAGGTTCTTGCCGCGGAAGTCCATCCACGCGAACCCGTACGCCGCGAGCGTCGCGATGATGAGCGGGATGATCGACGCCGGGAGCGTGATCGCGAAGGAGTTCACGAACGAGCCCAGCATCGTGAGGCCGCCCGTCGAGGTGTTCAGCGCCTCGACGTAGTTGTCGAACGTCCAGCCCCAGTTCTGGAAGACCGTCCACCATCCGGTCGTCTGGATCTCCACACGCGGACGGAACGACGACACGAACACGCCGAACGTCGGGATGGTCCACAGCACCGCGATGACGAGCGCGGCAACCGTGGCCCACGGGTTCGTCAGGCGGCGCTTGGTGTCGCTCAGCGCGCGCTTCCTCGACGGCTTGCCCGCCGTCGTCACGAGCTCGGTCGCGGTCATCAGCGCACCTCCCTCTGTGCCTTGAGCTGTCGCGCGTTGTAGATGACCAGCGGGAGCACGAGCACGAACAGGATCACGGCGTACGCCGCGGACCGTCCGGCCTCGAAGCTGCGGAACTGCGAGTACATCTCGTTCGCGAGCACCGAGGTGTTGTTCGCGCCCGCGGTCATCGTGCGGACGATGTCGAAGATCTTCATGGACGCGATCGCGATCGTCGTGAGGACCACGATCAGGGAGGGCCGGATGCCCGGCACGACGACGTTCATGAAGCGCTCGTACGCGTTGGCTCCGTCGAGCTCAGCCGCCTCGAGCTGCTCGGTCGGCACGCCCTTGATCGCGGCCGACAGCACGACCATCGCGAATCCGGTGTAGATCCACACGAACACGACGATGAGGAACAGCGTGTTCCAGGGCTCCACCTGGAGGAACGGGACAGGGCTGCCGCCGAACCAGACGATGATCTGGTTGACGAAGCCGATCTGCTCCGCGTCGGCGGGCCGGGCCGTGTACATGAAGCGCCAGATGATCGACGCGCCGACGAACGAGATCGCCATCGGCAGGAACACGAGGATCTTGTAGACCTTCTCCCCGCGCGTCTTGTCGATGAAGTACGCGTAGACGAGGCCCACGACCGTCGACACGATCGGGGCGATGAGCACCCAGACGATCGTGTTCACGATCGTGCGGATGCCCTGCGGCTGCGTGAAGATCCAGATGAAGTTGTCGAGTCCGATGAAGCGCGATCCGCTCGCATTGAACATCGACTGCCCGAACGTCTGGATGACGGGGAAGACGAGGCCGACGAGCAGCAGGATCAGGGCGGGCGCGAGGAATCCGACGAGCTGGAACAGATAGCCGGCTCCCTGCTTCGACCGGTAGTCGAGCCAGAAGAACAGCAGGCCGAGGACGCCGGCCGCGATGATCGCCCACCAGTAGGACTGGAGCATCCACATCACGGCCAGGGGCAAGAGCACGCACGCGGCGAGCCGGATGTACGTGTACACCCGGCCCGCGCGCGGCGCGATCTCGATGAAGAAGAGCAGGATGCCGACCGCGAGCAGGAACACCCCGATGATGATCGGGATCTCCAGCCACGGCGAGAGCGTGCTCAGCCAGTCGAGAAACGCTTTCATGTCCGGCCGTTACTCTTCCGGCCAGCCCGATTCGATCTGCTCCAGGACGTCGTCGGTCGAGGCGCCGTTCACCCAGTCGCGCATGCCCGTCCAGAACGTGCCGGCGCCGACTGCGGAGGGCATGAGGTCGGATCCGTCGAAGCGGAACGTCGTCTCCTCGTCCTGGAGGATCTCGATGGCCGCCTTGAGGATCGGGCTCTGCGCGTTCTCAGGGTCGAGCCCGTTGTTCGCGCTGATCACGCCGCCGAGCGAGACGCGGGAGTTCGCCCACTCGGGGCTCGACAGGTACTCCTGCACCTTGACGACGTTCTCGTCGTCGCTGAACGCGCCGACGATCTCGCCGCCGCCCGTGATCATCTGGCCGGCGCCCGCGTCGACCGGGGGCAGCATGAACGCCCAGACATCGCCATCCTCGCCGACCTCGCCGCCGGCCTCGACGATGAAGCCGTCGAGGAACGACGCCTGGTGGGTCAGGAGGCAGTCGCCCGAGACGAGCGCGTTCGCGACGTCGCCGAAGGGCGTCGAGCCGATCGAGGCCACGTCGCCGAAGCCCGCGTTGACGTAGTCGGGGTTGAGGAGGATCTCAGCCGTCGCGTCGAAGGCCTCCTTGATCTGCGGGTCGGTGAAGGGGACCTCGTTCGCGACCCACTGGTCGTAGACGTCGGGGCCGGCCTGGCGCAGGACGAGGTCCTCGATCCAGTCGGTGCCCGGCCATCCGGTCGCGGCGTCGGACCCGAAGCCCGCGCACCACGGCGGCTCACCCGTCTCGTCGCGGATCTGCTGCGTGAGGTCGAGCAGGCCCTGCCAGTCGGTCGGAACCTCCCACCCGTTCTCCTCGAACACACCGGGCTGGTACCAGATCCAGCCCTTCGCGTTGGCCATGAGGGGCGCGCCGTAGATCGTGCCATCGTGCGAGGCGTAGGTCTCCCAGTCCTCCGCCCAGTACTCGCGGAGGTTCGAGACGACGCCCTCGGGCGCCTCCATGAGGTAGCCGCGGCTCGCCATGTCGGACAGCAGGCCCGGCTGCGGGAAGATCGCGAGGTCGGGCGGGTTGCCGCCCTGCGCGCGAACGGCGATCTGCGCCTCGAACTCCTGCGAGCCCTCGTACACGATGTCGATGCCGCTCTCCTCCTCCCAGTCCGCCCAGGACTGCTCGAGGAGCTCCGCTTCCGCGTCGACGATCGTGCCGTAGACCGTGACCTGGGCGTCTCCGCCGTCGCCACCGCCCCCGTCTCCGCCGCCATCCGATGCTCCGGGGCCGCTCGTGCATCCCGCGAGAGCGAGACCGGCGATCCCCAGCCCGCTCGCCGCGAGGAGGATCCGCTTGCGTCCTGCAGTCTTCATCGTCTGCTCCTATCTCGAGCATCTTCTCTGTGGAAAGGCTGTGCCCTCCAAGCTAGGAGCCATAGGAGCGCTTCCACAATCACTTGACAGTCACGGACCCGTAACGTCCGCAGACGCACGAAGGCCCCGGGACGAACCCGGGGCCTTCGCGAAGAAGCTTCGAGAAGAAGACTTACTTGAGGGTGACGGTCGCGCCGGCGCCCTCGAGGGCCTCCTTGGCCTTGTCGGCCGTCTCCTTGTTGGCGCCCTCGAGGACAGCCTTGGGAGCGCCGTCGACGACAGCCTTCGCCTCGCCGAGGCCGAGCGAGGTGAGCTCGCGGACGACCTTGATGACCTGGATCTTCTTGTCGCCGGCAGCCTCGAGGATGACGTCGAACGAGTCCTTCTCCTCCTCGGCCGGAGCGTCGCCGCCCGCAGCCGGGGCGCCAGCGGCCGCAACGGCGACCGGGGCAGCAGCGGTGACGTCGAAGGTCTCCTCGAAGGCCTTCACGAACTCGCTGAGCTCGATGAGCGTGAGCTCCTTGAACGCGTCGAGCAGCTCTTCGGTGCTGAGCTTCGCCATGATGTTTCTCCTACTTTTTCGGGGTTTCGGGGTTGCTTCCGCGCAGCCTGATCAGGCTGCGGTCTCCTGCTTCTCGCGCAGCGCCTCGACCGTGCGAACGGTCTTCGACAGCGGCGCCTGGAAGAGGGCGGCAGCCTTCGACATCGAGGCCTTCATCATGCCCGCGACCTTGGCGAGCAGGACTTCGCGGCTCTCGAGGTCAGCGAGCTTGCTGACCTCCTCAGGGCTGAGGGCGGTGCCATCGAAGTAGCCGCCCTTCACCACGAGAAGAGGGTGTGCCTTGGCGAAGGCGCGCAGACCCTTGGCGACGGCGACGGGGTCGCCGTGCACGAAGGCGACGGCCGACGGACCCTTGAGGTCGTCGTCCAGCGCCGTGATCCCCGCGTTGTTCGCGGCGATCTTGGTCAGCGTGTTCTTCACCACGGCGTACTCCGCGTCCTGACGGATCGCGTTGCGGAGCTCCTTGAGCTCGGCAACCGTCAGACCGCGGTACTCGGTGAGCAGAACGGCGGTCGAGCTCTCGAACTGCTTCGTGAGCTCGGCGACCGATGCTTCCTTCTGCGCCATGGCCACTCCTTGATTGTCCTGAGGTGCTCCACGGAGGTGGGGCACCGGCCGCGCCACCCACCCCGAACATGAGAAAGAGCTCCGGCGCAAGCGCACGGAGCTCGGTTCCCGTTCTCACGGGATTCGTTCGTGACACCTGCGCGGGCCCCTGCAGTGCAGAGCTTCGATCGTCACGTGCTTGCGCACACGGCGATGACCGGCGGTCTTCGGCTCGGACCAGCGTACCCGAACCGAGAGCCTGGACCAAATCGACGGAGCGCACCTTCCGCACCGAGTCCGCCGAACCCGCATGTCCGGTCGGGACGCCGTCAGGGGGCGGGGTTAGGGTCGAGAGGTGACCCCCGAACTCGCCGCCCGGATCGTCGCGGACTCCCGCGACAGGGTGGCCTGGCTCCGGGCGCGGTCGCAGGGCATCACCGCGACCGACATCGCGACGATCACGAGCGAGCGGGTCATCCCCCGCGCCGCCGAGCAGAAGCTGCGCGGCTCGTCGTTCGGCGGCAACGCGTACACCGACCACGGCCGGCGCCGAGAGCCCGAGATCGCCTCGTGGGTCGCCGCGACCCACGGCATCCAGCCGTCCAGCGCCCTCTTCCACGCGACGATCGAGAAGCGCCATCTCGCAACCCCAGACGGGATCGCCGTCGACCAGAGCGGCCGCATCCTGCTCGCCGAGATCAAGACGACGAACAAGACGTGGCGCACCATCCCGCGCTCGTACCTCCGCCAGGTGTGGTGGCAGCAGCACGTGCTCGGCGCCGAGCGGACGCTCTTCGCCTGGGAGGAGCACCGCGACTTCCAGCCGCTGCACGACGAGCCGAAGTGCGTGTGGATCGACCGCGACGACGCGGAGATCTCGCGGCTCGTGAAGCTCGCGACCGCCCTCATCGACGAGCTGTACCGACGCACGACGGGCAATGAGCCGCCGCGCCGGCCCGAGGCCGCCGCGACCGCGCCGCTCACTCCGCGCGAGCGCGCACTCCAGCGCTCCGCGTATCGGGCGCTGGCCCTCGCCGACTGACGCGCCGCGTCGCGCGCCCGGCTGGCGGGCATGTCTCATCCGCCCCGCCGCGCCATGTCTCACCCGGCGCCGTTATAGACGCCTCATACCGTCAGCAAGCGAGACACGCACCTCACGCCGACGCAGCATGTCTCATCCGCAGCCGCTATCGGCACCCCATACCCACACCAAGCGAGACACGCACCGGTACCGGAACCAGGCATGTCTCACCCGCCGCCGTCATCGGCACCCCATACCGGCACCAAACGAGACACGCTCCGCTCGCCCACGCCAACACCACACACGCACCGACATCCGGGAATTAGTTGCGGTTTGTCAACGTTCTCGATATCGTTGACTTTCTTCAACTTCTGCATGCCGACGCTGTCATGCCAACCCGGACACGATCGCGAAAGGTGCGTATGAGCGCGCAACCCACCCCCGCACAGGCGCCCGCGGCGCGGATGTCCCGCCGCCAGGTGCTCGAGGCCCTCTCGGGCCTCCTCCTCGCCATGTTCTGCTCCATGGTCTCCACGACCGTGGTCGGCACCTCGCTGCCCATCATCGTCCCCGCGCTCGGCGGCACCCAGGAGTCCTACACCTGGGTCGTGACGATCACCCTCCTCACCACGGCGATCTCGACCCCGATCTGGGGCAAGCTCGCCGACCTCGTCAACCGCAAGACCCTCATGCTCATCGCCCTCGCGGTCTTCGTGCTCGCGAGCGCGGGTGCCGGCATGTCCACGAGCGCCGAGATGCTCATCGCCTTCCGCGCCCTCCAGGGCCTCGGCGGCGGCGGTCTGGCCGCACTCAGCCAGGTGCTCATGGCCGACATCATCAGCCCGCGCGAGCGCGGCAAGTACATGGGCCTCTTCGCGGGCGTCATGGCTGTCGCGACGGTCGGCGGCCCGCTGCTCGGCGGCGTCATGACCGACACGATCGGATGGCGCTGGAACTTCTACGTCGGCGTCCCGCTGGGCATCATCGCGTTCGCCGTGCTCCTGCGGACGCTGCGGATCGAGCAGATCCGCGCGGCGAAGGTGCGCATCGACTACCTCGGCATCGTGCTCCTCAGCGTCTCGGCCGGTGTGCTCCTCGTCTGGATCACGAACGTGTCGGACTACGGATGGATCAGCTGGGAGACCGCATGGATGGTCGGCATCGCGCTGATCGCGGCCGTCGCGTTCGTGCTCGTCGAACTCCGCGTCGCCGAGCCGCTCATCCCCCTCACCCTCTTCCGCAACCGCACCTTCACGCTCGCGGTGCTCGCGTCGATCTCGATCGGCGTGGCGATGTTCGGCACCTCCGTCTACCTCGGCCAGTACATGCAGATCTCCCGCGGCTACGGCCCGACCGAAGCGGGTCTGCTGACGATCCCGATGGCGGCGGGCATGCTCGTGGCGTCGGCCGTCGTGGGGCAGCTCGTCACGCGCTTCGGCCGCTGGAAGAGCTACCTCGTCGTGGGCGCCGTGCTCATGATCGCGGGCACCGGCCTGCTGTCGACGCTCGCGTACGACACGTCGCTGTGGCTCGTCGGCACGTACATGTTCCTGCTCGGAGCGGGCACCGGCATGACCATGCAGAACCTCGTCCTCGTCGTGCAGAACACGTCGAAGCCGCAGGAGATCGGCGTCGCCAGCTCGGGCGTCAACTTCTTCCGCACGGTCGGCGGCACCGCCGGCGTCGCCGTCATGGGCTCGGTGCTGGCGGCGAGCATGACCCAGCAGCTGACGGATCGCGCACAGGAGATCGGCGCCGCCGTGATGAGCCTGGGCGAGCAGGGCCAGGCCATCCTCGCCCAGCTCCAGTCGGGCGCCCTCCCGGTCACGCGGGACATGCCCGAGGCCATCGCGGTCATCATCGAGGACGCCTCGGCTCAGGCGATCTCGCACGCATTCCTCATCGGCGTGCCCCTGGCCGTCCTGAGCCTCGTGGCGATCGCCTTCCTCCCGAACAAGCCCCTCACCCGGCAGAACAACATCGAGCGGATGCGCGCGCAGCGTCTCGAGGGCGATCTCGCGGTCGCGACCGCCGAGACGGGCTCCATCCCCGTGCACGTCGCAGATGACGGCGACGCGTCATCTGCGCGCAGCCGCTGAGGCGATCCGAGAGAATGATCCCGTGACCGCCGACATCGCCCAGGACGCCGCGCCCCCGCGCGGACCCGGGCTCCCGCTTGCGGGGACGACGCCCGCCGAGGGCGTCTCCCCCGAGCAGGCGGAGGCCATCAAGTCGGTCGAGGCCGAGTTCAGCGAGCTGATGACGCACGTGCGGCGCATCATCCACGAGAACGCAGACCGCGTGTCCCCCGGGCTCAACCCCGGCGCCTACAAGGTGTTCACCGCGATCGTCCGCCACGGCCCGCTCAAGGCGTCGACGCTCGTCGAGCGGATGATGCTCGACAAGGGCCAGCTGAGCCGCACCGTGAAGGACCTGCAGGATCTCGGCCTCATCGCCCGCACACCGGATCCGAGCGATCGACGGGCGCACCTCCTCGAGGCGACCCCGCTCGGCATCGCGCGCCTCGAGGAGGCCCGCTCCCACCACGAGAGCCTGCTCTACGACACCCTGCTCGCCTGGGATGTCGAGCGCGTCCGCGACCTCGCGGGCCTCCTCCACGCACTCACCAACGGGACGACGCCCGACCCGCGCTGAGCGTCAGGCTCCATTCGTGAAGGTGCAGTTCGCGCCCGCGATCAGAGGGGTCACGTCGACGTGGACGGTGGAACGTTCGGGCGAGCTCCACTCGACACCTCCCGTCGGCGTCCAGTAGGTGCGTGCATGCACGGAGAAGTCCGCGCCCAGGAGTCCGCCGAGGAGACCGGTGAGAACCGAGCGTGGGAAGGTCGTCGTGTAGATGCCATCCACGGGGCCGGTCTGCGTGAACGTCTGGGACGTGGTGCCGTCATTGATGGCCCATCGCGCTGTGGTCTGCGTCGTCGGCCCATACGGAGCCGTCGTCCGAGGCCAGCGCCACTGGACGACGAGCGTATCGGCGAGCAGGCTCACGGCAGGGTTCCGGCAGACGGTCACGGCGGTCACCTGGGGCGGCCGCAGGCGCAACGCCGTCAGCGTCGCGTTCGCATGCTCCGCGTCCGTGAAGGCCGCGTCGGTCGTCGTCGCAGCAGGCGTGAGCACGGCGACCCCGAGCGCGGCGGCGAGGGCGAGTGCGGCGATCCGCCTGCGGAGCCGGGTCATCGCGGCGACCTCCGTGCGCGGCGGCCGCGGGCGAGCGCGGCGACGCCTCCGCCCAGCAGCACGGCTCCCGCCGCAAGCAGGAGCGGTGCGGCAGATCCGCCCGTCGGCGACAGGTCGCGCTCGTCGTCCTGATCGACGAAGACCTCGTCACCGGCCGCGCGCACGTGGACCGAGACCGCCGCTTCGGCCGATTCGACGGCCGAGGGCGCCAGGCCCACGTCCAGCCGTACGAAAACGGGTTCCTCGGTGCCCGAGCTCCGCAGCCAGTCGGTGTGCCCGTCGAGCGGCAGCGCCCAGTCGGCGCGCAGGACCTCCGCCCCCTCAGGGCACTCCGCCCCCTGCCAGGCGACGCCGCACGTGGCGATATCAGCGACCAGGTCGAGCCCGCCCGTGCCGCGAACGCCGATGTCGAGCGTCCCGGGGTCGGGCGCGTCCACGGAGATCGCGAGCGTCCACGCGACGCTCTCGCCCGGCTCGAGCCGCGCCATCCGCTCCCAGTCCGCCGTTGACTCGATCCGGATGTGCTCGCCCTCGATCACCCGCGTCGTCGGAGCGGCGACGGCCGCCGTCGGCAGCGCGACGGCCGCGACGACCGCCGCGAGGCAGAGAGCTCGACGCGGGGTCATCCGGTCCCCCTACCGTCAGGCGCGGGCTCTTCCCTCGCGCGCTCGGTGCCATCCGCCCGACGGGGCCAGAAGGCCCAGCCGACGAGCAGGGCCGCCCCGATCGAGAGCCCGCCGAGCACACGCGGATCGCCGAAGGACGCGATGACCGGCGCGATCCCGGGCACGGAGAAGAGCACGATCCGCGCCGTGGTGATCGCGTACGGCGCGACGTCGTCCTGCTCGTTCGCGTCGCCGCGCATCGTGATCACGCGCTCGTCGGCGCTCGCCCCCGGGTTGATCGAGGTGATGCGGTGCGTCACGGGCAGCTGGCCCTCGCGGTCCACGGTCACGACGTCGCCCACGTCGAGCGACGCGGCCGGCACACGCTGCACCACGGCGACGGAGCCGGAGGGGATGATCGGAGCCATCGATCCCGTGCGGAACATGATGAGCGTGATGTCGAAGAGGTACGCGAGCACCACGAGCACGATGCAGACCGTGCCCGCGAGCGCCGCGAGGCTCAGGAGCACGTCGCCGAGGAAGCGCGCGGGCGTCCGCCGACGGATGCCCTGGGCCCGGCGGGCGCGGGCGTCGCGACGCGTCTGCGGAGGAGCGCTCATGCGAGGACGCTCACGAGGACGTCGCCGTGAACTGCCACGTCGGCGTCACCGAGGCTCCCTGCGCCGCGTTGGGCGCGGTCGACGGGAGCGTGACGGCGAAGCAGTAGTTGACGGTGCTCGCTCCGTTGGCAGACAGGCTCTGCGAGGACGCAGCGTCGGCACCGAGGGGCGAGCCCGACGGGATCACGGTCGCGGTCGATGCTCCGAACGTCGTCGCGTCGCACTGCGCCGCGGGAACCGTGCGGACGCCGTACGTGAGGTACTGACCGAGCCCTGTCGTGGCGTTGCTATCGGTCGCGGTGAGGAGGACGCTGCCCGCCACCGAGGGATTCACCGTGCGCACACTGAACAGCGCGTACGTCGTCGTGCCGGGCGTCATCGCGGTCGGCGCGACCTGGAAGTTCAGGACCGCGGCCGCGCCCGCACTCGCGTGCTCGGTGAAGGTCGTGCCGTTCGTCGCACCCACGATCCCGAACGTGCCCGCCGTGAGCGTCGCCGTCGTGTGCTCGGTGTCGTTCCACGCCGCCAGCGTCGCGGCGGCGCCGATGCCGAGCACGACGCCGCCTGCCAGCACCGCCCGCAGGCGGCGCCACCGCAGCGCCCGCCGCCGCGCGTCGCGCGTGGCCTTGCGCGCCACGGGACTACTCCGACGTCGCCGTGAACGACCAGGTCGCCGTCGCGTCGCCGCCCTCCTCGAGCCCCGCCCCGGCCGTCACCTCGAAGCACAGCTGCACGGCCGCACCGGGCGCCGCGTCTCCCGCGGTGAGCGCCACGTCGGCACGTGCCGTCAGCGCGTCGAGCGTCGCGCCCGATGCGACGAGCGTGCCCGTCGCGGTCGCCGCGCTGCAGGTCGCGTCGGCGGCGATCACGTACACCTCGTACGACAGGTTCGCCGCGTTCGCGCCCGTGGCCGCGACGGTGTCGGCGACGAGCGTCGCGTCGGAGGTCGTCGTGTCATCGAGCCGCACCCAGAACGGCGCGTAGACGACGTCGGTCGGCGACAGGTTCTCGGCGAGCGGCAGCGTGAAGGCGAGGGCCGCTCCGGGTGCCGTCTCGTGGTCCGCGTAGCCGTCCGTCGCGCTCGTCGTCGAGCCCTCCAGGTTGAACGCGCCGGCCCCGAAGGTCCCCGTCGCGAACTCCGAGTCGTTCCAAGCGGCCAGCGTGACGGCGGCGCCGACGCCGAGGACGAGTCCTCCGGCGAGGACGGCGAAGACCTTGCGGCGACGGGTGTCGGTCGTGCTCATGTGTGCCCCCTTGTGGTGCTGCGCGTGCGGATATCGGTATTCACGCGGTTCCAGCGTCGCACATGAAACACCGCGCGCATAGCCCTCAGACTGGGGGCCGGACACCCACGTGCGTCCGGGGGCGGGGACGACGAAGGCCCCGTCCGGAGACGGGGCCTTCGCAGGATGGGCGTGTTACGCGATCGCGTTGACGTCCAGCGGGATGCCGGGGCCGAACGTGGTCGACACGGCGCCCTTCTGGATGTAGCGGCCCTTCGAGCTCGACGGCTTGAGGCGGACGATCTCCTCGAGCGCTGCGCCGATGTTCTCGTTCAGCTGCTCGGCCGAGAACGAGGCCTTGCCGACGACGAAGTGCACGTTGGCGTGCTTGTCGACGCGGAACTCGATCTTGCCGCCCTTGATCTCCTCGACGGCCTTGGCCGTGTTGGGGGTGACGGTGCCGGTCTTCGGGTTGGGCATGAGGCCACGGGGGCCGAGCACCTTGCCGAGTCGACCGACCTGGCCCATAAGCTCCGGCACGGCGACGGCCGCGTCGAAGTCGGTCCAGCCGGCGGCGACCTTCTCGATGAGCTCGGCGCCGCCGACCTCGTCCGCACCGGCGGCGATGGCGGCCTCGGCGGCCGGGCCGTTGGCGAAGACGATGACGCGGGCGGTCTTGCCCGTGCCGTGCGGCAGGATGACCGTGCCGCGGACCATCTGGTCCGCCTTGCGCGGGTCGACCGAGAGCTTGAGCGCGACCTCGACGGTCGAGTCGAACTTCTTCGAGCCCGTCTCCTTCGCGAGCGCGACGGCCTCAGCGGGCGTGTAGAACTTGCCGGCCTCGATCTTCTCGGCGGCGGACTGGTAAGCCTTGGACTTGGTAGCCATGTTCGTTATCCCCCTCAGTCCTCGACCGTGATGCCCATGGAGCGGGCGGTGCCGGCGATGATCTTCGAGGCGGCCTCGAGGTCGTTCGCGTTGAGGTCGGGCTGCTTCGTCTTGGCGATCTCGGCGACCTGCTCCTTGGTGAGCTTCGCGACCTTGACCGTGTGCGGCGTGGACGAGCCCTTGGCGACGCCTGCCGCCTTCTTGATGAGCTCGGCTGCCGGCGGAGTCTTCAGCACGAACGTGAAGCTGCGGTCCTCGTAGACGGTGATCTCCACGGGGATGACGTTGCCGCGCTGCGACTCGGTCGCCGCGTTGTACGCCTTGCAGAACTCCATGATGTTGACGCCGTGCTGACCCAGGGCGGGTCCGATCGGCGGCGCCGGGTTGGCTGCACCGGCGTTGATCTGAAGCTTGATCAGGCCGGTCACCTTCTTCTTCGGTGCCATTTCCTCTTCCTCTCATCGAGTGGATGCCGGATGCATCCGCTCTCCCGCGCATCCGGCGGATCCGGATGGCGGTGTGTCGGCGCGCGCGAAAGCGCACGCAAACCACACAAGTCTACCGGATTCGGCGACGCCGCGCAGCACGCCCGAACGGCGAACGCCCCGCTGGCTGAGCCGACGGGGCGTTCGCGACGCGCGAAGCGGGTCAGATCTTGGTGACCTGGTCGAACGAGAGCTCGACGGGCGTCTCGCGCTCGAAGAGCGACACGAGCACCGTGAGCTTGCCGCTCTCGGGCTTGATCTCGCTGATCGAACCGGGAAGGCCGGCGAACGAGCCCTCCTTGATCGTGATCGTCTCGCCGATCTCGAAGTCGACCTCGGCCGGGATGACGCGAGCGGGGGCCGCCTGGCCCTTCTTCGACGCGCCCTTCGCGGCCTGCGCCTGCGCCTCCTTGAGCTCCGCGAGCGGCTTCAGCATGTTGAAGGCCTCTTCGAAGCGGAGGGGCGTCGGGTTGTGGGCGTTGCCCACGAAGCCCGTGACGCCCGGCGTGTGGCGCACGACCGACCAGGTGTCCTCGTTGAGCTCCATGCGCACGAGCACGTAGCCCGGGATGCGCACGCGCGTGACCATCTTGCGCTGGCCGTTCTTGATCTCGACGACGTCCTCCATCGGGACCTCGACCTGGTAGATGTCGTCCTCGACCTCGAGCGTCGACTTGCGCTGCTCGATGTTGGCCTTCACCTTGCGCTCGAAGCCCGCGTACGAGTGGATGACGTACCACTTGCCCTCGAGCGAGCGCAGCTCGCGGCGGAACGCCTCATAGGGGTCGTCCTCGGCGTCCGACTCCTCGTCGTCGGCGTCGTCGCCGACCTCGGGGCCGTCGTACGGTGCGACCTCCTCGGCGGCAGCCGCCGCGGCCTCGTCAGCCTCCTCGGCCGCGGAGTCCGTGAGGACCTCGGCAGCGGCCTCGACCTCAGCGGCCTCGTCGATGTTCAGTGCGTCGTTCACGATCGCGTCGGCCTCCGGGTCGTCGATGTCGATGTCCTCGTCAGAGTCCTCGTCGAAGTCGCCCTCGACGTGCATGGCGTTGTGCTCGGCGGACGAGCTCGAGCGCTCCTCCTCGGCGAGGACGTTGCCCTCCTGGGCCTCGTCCTCTTCGCTCGACTGCTCAGCAGCCGTCGCCAGGTCGACGTCGTCGGCATACTTCTCAGACACGTGGTTTCTCTTCCGTTCCGGACGCCGAGAGGCGTCACGCAGACTTGCTCTCTCCATTGTGGCGCGGAGAGGGCATGCGCGTCATCCGACCGGCTGGATCAGCTCGGGACGCCGAAGACCACCGTCGTGACCCACGAGAACAGGTAGTCCAGGCCGTACACGAGGGCCATCATGATCACCACGAACCCCAGCACCACGGCGGTGAACTTCAGGAGCTCCTTGCGCGTGGGAGTGACGACCTTGCGGAGCTCGGCGATCACCTGGCGGATGAAGATCACGATGCGCGCGAAGAAGCCTGCCTTCTTGCCGCCGGTCGTGCCAGCCGCCGCGACGATCTCGCCGCCCGAAGCGTCGTGGGCCATGGGTTACCTTTCGTGAGTCAGCTGTCGCTGACGCGCAGGGCGGACAGGAATCGAACCTGCAACCTGCGGTTTTGGAGACCGCTGCTCTGCCAATTGAGCTACCGCCCTAGAGATCGTGCGATCTCAGGAATGCCCCTCCCCAACTGCCGTCGTGCACGAGGCACAGCGGAAGAATGCAGAGGAGCACTGCTTCATCCAGCATACGGCATGCCGATGGGCACCGCGAACCGAGGCGCGCCGTCCGCTCAGCGCGCGTCCGCGTGCGCGCGCGGCGCGTGGGCTTCCAGGAACGCGTACACGTCGGTCGTGTCGACGCCCGGGAAGGAGCCGGTCGGGAGCGTCGCGAGCAGGGTGCGCGGCGTCCGCACGTTCGGCCACGCGCCATCCCGCCACGCGGACTCGAGCTCGGCGGGCGGACGCCGACAGCAGGTCTCGACCGCGTGCCGCGACACGCCGCGCTGGGGCGTGTCGCGCCCCACGAACCACTTCGTGTCGTCGAAGCGCACGCCGACGCTCACCGAGTGCGCGCCCTGGCTCGAATGCTCCACGCGCGCCGTGCACCAGTAGGTCCCGTTGCCCGTGTCGGTGTACTGGTAGTACGGGTTGAACCGGTCGTCGACGTCGAAGACGACGCGGCTCGTCCAGAGCCGACAGCACAGCTGCCCCTCGATCGACCCGAGGCGGTCGGTCGGGAAGTTGACGTCGTCGTTCTCGTAGGCCTTCGTGATCGTGCCCGACTCGTGCACCTTGAGGAAGTGGACGGGGATGTCGAGGTGCCGGGTCGCGAGGTTCGTGAACCGATGGGCTGCGCTCTCATACGACACCGCGTAGGCGTCCCGGAGGTCCTCGATGGAGATCGCGCGTCGCGTCTTCGCGTCGCGCAGCACGGGCACCGCGTGATCCTCCGGGATGAGCAGGGCGCCGGTCAGGTAGTTCTGCTCGACGCGCTGCCGCAGGAACTCCCGGTAGTCCGAAGGCGCCGAGTGCCCGAGCACCCGGCTGGCGAGAGCCTGCAGCACCGCCGTGCGCGGGTCGCCGCTCACCCGGTCGGAGAGGTAGAGCCGCCCGTGGCGGAGGTCGGCGACGCTGCGCGTGGTCTGCGGGAGGTCGGGCACGTAGTGGAGCGTGAAGCCGAGATGCGCCGCGATGTCGCTCGCGGCGCGCTGCGTGAGCGGCCCTCCCGGGTGGTCGATCGCCGCGAGGAGCTCGCGCGCCTTCTGCTCGAGCTCCGGGAAGTAGTTGTCCTGCCGTCGCATGAGACGGCGCAGCTCGACGTTCGCTCGGCGCGCCTCCTCGGGCGTCGCCGAGCGCTCGTCATGCAGGCGGTCGATCTCGCCGGTGAGGCGAAGGATGGCTCGGAGCACGTCGTCGGGGACGGCCTTGGGAATGCGGAAGGGCTCGATCCCGAGGGTCTGCATGCGCGGCGAGCGCAGCGCCCGCTCGAGCGCGATCTCCATGCCCGCCCGCTCGTCGAGCGCGTCGGCCTCGAGCAGCGCGTCGATGCCCACGCCGAGCGCCCTCGCGATCGTGCGCAGCATCGACAGGCGCGGCTCGCGCCGCCCGTTCTCGATCATCGAGAGCTGGCTCGGTGCGCGCCCGACCGCCGCCGCGAGCGCATCGAGCGTCATGCCCCGCTCGGCGCGGAGCTGACGGATGCGGCGCCCCACGGCGAGCGCGTCGGGCCCCTCCTCTTCGACTTCTTCTGCGGCGACCATGCGCCGATGATGCCACACGACATCCGATCTGCAGAAGATCTCGCAAAATTCTCCCGACGAACCGTCCCTGAATCGCTCGACTTTCTCGGATCGTTGTGTTCACGACAGCACGCGGCACCCGCCGCTCACCACGAGGAGCACGATGATGAGCACCCCCGAAGAGAACACGACCGCCGGTCGCCGCCCGGGCGACCAGACCCAGACGGCCGAGGAGCTCCGCCTCGAGTGGAGCGCCGACCCCCGCTGGAACGGCATCACGCGCGACTACACGGCCGAGGACGTCATCCGCCTGCGCGGCACCGTCCGCGAGGAGGCGACCCTCGCCCGCCGCGGCGCGGAGGTCCTGTGGGAGCGCCTGACCTCGGACGAGTACATCCGCGCGCTCGGAGCACTCACCGGCAACCAGGCGGTCCAGCAGGTCCGTGCAGGGCTCAAGGCGATCTACCTCTCCGGATGGCAGGTCGCGGCAGACGCCAACCTCTCCAGCCAGACCTATCCCGACCAGTCGCTCTACCCGGCGAACTCCGTTCCGGCCGTCGTGCGTCGCATCAACAACGCCCTCCTCCGCCAGGACCAGCTCGAGCACGCCGAGGGCGAGGTGACCCGCGACTGGCTCGCTCCCATCGTCGCCGACGCGGAGGCCGGTTTCGGCGGCCCGCTCAACGCCTACGAGCTGGCGCACGCGATGATCCAGGCGGGCGCCGCCGGCATCCACTGGGAGGACCAGCTCGCGAGCGAGAAGAAGTGCGGGCACCTCGGGGGCAAGGTCCTCGTGCCGACGCAGCAGCACATCCGCACGCTCAACGCCGCGCGGCTCGCGGCCGACGTCGCGGGCGTGCCGACCATCCAGATCGCGCGGACCGATGCCCTCGCAGCCGACCTCCTGACGAGCGACGTCGACGAGCGCGACCGCGCGTTCACGACCGGCGAGCGCACGGACGAGGGCTTCTACCGCGTACGCAACGGCATCGAGCCGGTGATCTCCCGCGGGCTCGCCTACGCTCCGTACGCCGACCTGCTCTGGGTCGAGACGGGGACCCCCGACATCGAGCTCGCCCGCGAGTTCGCGGCGGCGATCCACGCCGAGCACCCCGGCAAGATGCTCGCCTACAACTGCTCGCCCAGCTTCAACTGGCACCGCGCGCTGTCCGACAGCCAGATCGCGTCATTCCAGGAGGAGCTCGCCGAGCTCGGCTACCGGTTCCAGTTCATCACCCTCGCCGGCTTCCACGCCCTCAACCACTCGATGTACCAGCTCGCGCGCGGCTACGCCGAGCGCGCGATGACGGCCTACGTCGAGCTGCAGGACGCCGAGTTCGCCGCCGAGGCCGACGGCTACACCGCCACCAAGCACCAGCGCGAGGTCGGCACCGGCTACTTCGACCACGTGTCGACCGCCCTCAACCCCTCGAGCGCCACCCTCGCTCTCGTCGGCTCCACCGAGGCCGAGCAGTTCCACTGATGCCGCACCCGGCTCAGGCCATCCGCTTCTCTTCCCTTCAGGAGTCATCATGACCATCACCGACATCGCCCCGCCCGCCGCCGACGAGCGCTACCGCGCGCGCACCGCCCCGTCGATCGAGGTCGCCGGCCGCCTCCACAAGCGCTTCGAGGAGATCCTCACCCCCGAGGCGCTCGCGTTCCTCGCCCAGCTGCACGAGCTCTTCGCAGGCGCGCGCTACGACCGTCTCGCCGATCGGATGCGGCGCGGCTACGAGATCGGCAACGGCCGGGACCCGCGCTTCCGCGAGGACACCGCGCGCATCCGCGAAGACGCCTCCTGGCGCGTCGCGGGCCCCGGGCCGGGTCTCGAGGACCGACGCGTCGAGATCACCGGCCCGACCGATCCGCGCATGACGATCAACGCGCTGAACTCGGGGGCCCGCGTGTGGCTCGCCGACCAGGAGGACGCGACGAGCCCGACCTGGCGCAACGTCATCGGCGGGCAGCTGTCGCTGCGCGACGCAATCCGCGGCGACCTCTCGTACACGAGCCCGGACGGCCGCCGCTACGAGGTCACCGCCGAGCGCACGCCCACGATCGTGATGCGACCCCGCGGCTGGCACCTCGAGGAGCACCACCTGCTCTTCACCGACCGCCACGGGCGCACGATGCCCGCTTCGGGCTCGCTCGTCGACTTCGGCCTCTACGTCTTCCACAACGCCGAGCGGCTCATCGCCGACGGCGCAGGCCCCTACTTCTACCTGCCGAAGATCGAGTCGGCGGAGGAGGCGCGCCTGTGGGACCACGTCTTCTCGTTCTCGGAGCAGTACCTCGGCATCCCGCACGGCACGATCCGCGCGACCGTGCTGATCGAGACGCTGCCGGCCGCGTTCGAGATGGAGGAGATCCTCTACGAGCTGCGCGACCACTGCGCGGGGCTCAACGCGGGCCGCTGGGACTACATCTTCTCGATCATCAAGACCTACCGCGGCCGCGGATCGCGCTTCGTGCTGCCCGACCGGAACGAGGTCACGATGACGGTCGACTTCATGCGCGCCTACACCGAGCTCCTCGTGCAGACGTGCCACCGACGCGGCGCGTACGCGATCGGCGGCATGAGCGCGTTCATCCCCAACCGCAGGGACCCCGAGGCGAATGCGCGGGCGATGGAGAAGGTCGCGGCCGACAAGAAGCGCGAGGCAGCGGACGGCTTCGACGGCACCTGGGTCGCGCACCCCGATCTCATCCCCGTCGCCCAGGCGGAGTTCGACGCCGTGCTCGGAGACCGGCCGAACCAGCTCGAGCGCACCCGCGACGACGTCAGGGTGCGCGAGCGCCACCTGCTCAACCTGTGGATCGGGCGCGCGATCACCGACGAGGGCGTCCACGGGAACGTGTCCGTGGCCATCCGCTACATCGAGGCCTGGTTGCGCGGGCTCGGGGCCGTGGCGATCGACGGCCTCATGGAGGACGCGGCGACGGCCGAGATCTCGCGCTCGCAGATCTGGCAGTGGATCCGGCAGGAGCAGGTCACCGAGCAGGGCACGCCGATCACCCGCGAGTACGTGTCGGAGCTCGTCGACCGGGTGCTCGGCGAGGTCGAGCGCTCGGAGGGCGACCGCTTCGACGAGGCGGCCGAGGTCTTCCGCGACGTGGCCCTGAGCCCGACGTTCCGTGCCTTCCTCACGACGAAGGCCTACGCCGACCATCTCGTCGAGCGGGACTGACGTCCTGCGCCCGTGCGAGTCGGAGCCTCGGGCCTCCGGCTCGCACGGGCTTGACCAGGGCGAAGGAACGGCCGAGTTTTCGCCCCCTCGGCGAGCGGCGCGCCCGCGTCGCGCCGACTACGCTGGGGGCGTGACCGACCGCGCACCGCTCTCTCGCAAGCTCTCCGCCATCGCCGAATCCGCGACCCTCAAGGTCGACGCCAAGGCGAAAGCCCTGAAGGCCGAGGGCAAGCCCGTCATCTCGTATGCCGCCGGCGAGCCCGACTTCTCGACGCCGCAGTTCGTCGTGGACGCGGCGGCCGAGGCGCTCCGCAACCCGGCGAACTTCCGCTACACCCCCGCCGCGGGTCTCCTCCCGCTGCGCGAGGCGATCGCCGCGAAGACCCTCCGCGACTCGGGCCTCGAGGTGTCGCCGAGCCAGATCGTCGTGACGAACGGCGGCAAGCAGGCCGTCTACCAGGCGTTCCAGGCCGTCGTGAACCCCGGCGACGAGGTGCTCCTGCCCGCGCCGTACTGGACGACGTACCCCGAGGCCATCCGTCTCGCCGACGGCGTCCCGGTCGAGGTCTTCGCGGGAGCCGACCAGGAGTACAAGGTCACCGTCGAGCAGCTCGAGGCCGCGCGCACGGAGCGCACGACCGTCCTCGTGTTCGTTTCGCCCTCCAACCCCACCGGCTCGGTCTACACCGCCGAGGAGACCGCCGCGATCGGCCAGTGGGCGCTCGAGCACGGCATCTGGGTGATCACCGACGAGATCTACCAGAACCTCGTCTACGAGGGCACGCGCGCCGTGTCGATCGTCGAGGCCGTCCCCGAGCTCGCCGGGCAGACCCTGCTGTTGAACGGCGTCGCGAAGACGTACGCCATGACCGGATGGCGCGTGGGCTGGATGGTCGGGCCCTCCGACGCGATCAAGCTCGCCGCGAACCTCCAGTCGCACCTCACGAGCAACGTCAACAACATCGCGCAGATCGCGGCGACCACCGCACTCAGCGGACCGCAGGACGAGGTCGAGGAGTTCCGCACGGCGTTCGACCGCCGTCGCCGCCTCATCGTCTCGGAGCTCGCGAAGATCGAGGGCGTCACCGTGCCGAATCCGCTCGGGGCGTTCTACGCGTACCCCGACGTGCAGGGCCTGCTCGGCCGCGAGTGGAAGGGGCGCCGCATCGAGACGTCGCTCGAGCTCGCCGACTTCATCCTCGACGAGGCCGAGGTCGCCGTCGTGCCGGGCGAGGCCTTCGGCCCGAGCGGCTACCTGCGCCTGTCGTACGCGCTCGGCGACGACCAGCTGCTCGAGGGCGTCCAGCGCCTCCAGGAGCTCTTCGCGTAACACCCCGTCGGTCGGCCCACCACGGCCCACGAGACTAGCCCCCGTCGTCGAGACCGGCGCTCCGAGCACCGGTTTCGACCACGGGGGCTAGTTTCGATGATGTAGGGGGGCGGACGGCTACAGCTCGACACCCACGAGGACGGGCTCGGGCTGCAGCACGATGCCGAACTCCGCCGCCACGCGGCTGCGGATGAAGCGCGCGAGCTCGGCGATCTCCCCGCCGGTGGCGCCGCCGCGGTTCGTGAGCGCGAGCGCGTGCTTGGTCGACACGCCCGCGCGCGAGCGCGGCAGGCGGAAGCCCTTCTCGATGCCCGAGTGCTCGATGAGCCACGCCGCGGGCACCTTCACGTCGGCGCGCGTGCTCACCACGCGCGGCAGGGCCCCGTCGTAGGACTCGAGCGGGATGACGACGACCGGGTCGAGATCCGGCTCGACGGGCCACCGCGGGCACTCGTCGGGCAGTGTGCGCGCGACCGACTCGGGCAGGATCGGGTTCTGGAAGAACGAGCCCGCGCTGTGCGTGTCGGCGTCGGGGTCGTCGAGGACCATGCCCTTGGACGCCCGGATCGCGAGGACGTGATCGCGGATCCACGCCAGCGAGACCGCCGCGTCCTCCGCGACGCCGAGGGCGCTGCGCAGCCGCGCATCGCGGATGGGCCGCTCGCCCGTGCCGACCTGCTCGAGCTCGAGCGTGAGCGAGAGGATGACCGCCTCCCGCTCGGGCACGGACCCGTAGTGGCGCTTGAGCACCGACGTGCGCGGGCCGAGCGCGAGGTCGGCGGCCGGCACCGTCGACACCTCCCCCGTGGACGCGTCGATGAGGTCGACCTCGACGAGCGTCTGGACGATCTCCTGCCCGTAGGCGCCCACGTTCTGGATCGGCGCGGCCCCCGACGTGCCGGGGATGCCCGACATCGCCTCGATGCCCGCGAGCCCGTTCGCGACCGTCCAGGCGACGAGCTCGTCCCAGTTCTGGCCGGCCTCGACGCGCAGCCGGACGCGGCCCTCGCGTGCGCCGCCGACGACCTCGAAGCCGCGGGTGAGGATGCGGACGACCGTGCCGGGGAACGGCTCGTCCCCCATGAGCAGGTTCGACCCGCCGCCGAGGACCATCCACTCTCCGTCGTCGCTCCACACGTCGCGCAGGGCCGCGACGAGCTCGTCTCGCGTGTGCGCGTCGATCATGCGCTCGGGCGCGGCGCCGACCCGCAGGGTCGTGAGCTGCGAGAGGGGGATGGGTGCGATCTCGCTCATGCGCGGCGCACGCGCACCTGCGTCTTGCCGAGCACGGTCGTGTCGGCGTGCGTCACGGTGAGGTCGATGCGCACGGTGTCGTCGGCGATCTGCCCGACCTTCGCGACGACCGAGACGTCGGCGCCGGTCTCGGCGTCCACGACGACGGGGCGCGTGAAGCGCACGCCGTACTCGGCGATCCGGCCGGTGTCGCCGAGCCACTCCGCGATCGTGCCGACCGCGAGGCCCATCGTCAGCATGCCGTGTGCGAGTACGCCGGGCAGGCCCACCGACTGGGCGACGTCGTCACGGTAGTGGATCGGATTGAAGTCGCCGGATGCCCCGGCATAGCGCACGAGGGACTCGCGCGTGAGGTGCACGGTGCGCTCGGCGACGACCTCGCCGACGGTGAGCTCAGACATCCGCGCTCTCCTCTCCCCCGACGAGCAGGACCGACGTCGCCGTGACGACGTGGCGCCCCTCGGCGTCGACGATCTCGGCGTCGCTCGTGATCATGGCGTTCGAGCCGACCGAGCGGATGCCCGTGACGGTCAGCTGCGCCGTGAGCTCGTCGCCCGCGACGATCGGGCGCGTGTAGCGGAAGCGCTGCTCGGCGTGGATCGTCCGCTCGAGCGCGATGCCGCTGTCGGGCTCGCCCAGCAGCTGCTGCAGCGTGTGGTCCTGGACGACCATCGCGAAGGTCGGCGGCGCGACGACGTCGGCGTAGCCGAGCGCGCGCGCGGCTTCCGGGTCGCTGTGCTGCGGCGCGTCGGCGAAGACGGCGCGCGCGAACTCGCGCACCTTCTCGCGACCCACCAGATACGGGGGCGTCGGCGGGAACTCTCGTCCGACCAGTTCGGGGTTCACAGGCACCCGGCCATCCTAACGAGGCCGCCTCCAGGCGCGGTCGCTAGACTGCCGCACGTGTCCCATCGTGTGAGCCCGCGTCGCGGGCGTGAGGAGGTCGTCGGCGCCGCTCGCGCCGACGACAGAGCCTGAGCCGTCGCCGCGCCCCTGCGCGGCCCGTCGCTCCGGCGCGCCCTTCTACGGCGTGCCGTGCTCTCGCCATCCGCGCGAGACTCACCACTCCCGCGAGACCGCGACCCGCTCGCGAGACCTCCTGCACGGCAGGCGGCCTCGCCATCGGCCGGAGTCCCGCTGACACACGACGCCGCGCACGCACGCGGCCGCCTTCGAGGACATGACATGAACACCCTGACCGAGCGCGACATCCGCGCCTCCTTCGTCAACGCCTCCCGCAAGGAGGTCTCCGATCTGACCCTCCCCGTCGACTTCGCCGAGCGCGACTTCGATCGGCTCGACTACCTCGGCTGGGCCGACCCGAAGCTCCCCCGACGCGCGTACGTCGTCGCGGAGCTCGGCGGGCGCCCCGTGGGCGTGCTCCTGCGCCAGGCCGAGCAGCGCACGGGCGCCCGCGCCCTGTGCTCATGGTGCGAGGACGTGACCCTGCCGAACGACGTGCAGTTCTTCGCGGCGCGCAAGACGGGCCCCGCCGGCCGCAAGGGCGACACGATCGGCACCCTGGTGTGCGCGAACTTCGGGTGCCCCGCCGCGGTGCGGAAGCTCCCGCCCCTCGCCTACCAGGGCTTCGACCGCGAGGCGGCGCGCGACGAGCGCATCCGCCGTCTCGGCGAGCACGTCCGGGCGTTCATCCGCGCGCTCGGCGTCGAGGGCTGACGCCGCCGGGGTCACCCCTTCGCGCGCGCGGCGCGGATGGCCTTCTGGGCCATCTGCGCCGCGATCACGACGAGGAAGACGGCGAAGAGGATGTTGCCGACCTGCGGGTCGACGAGGTTCGCGACCCACGTGCCGAGCGGCGCGGTCGCGCAGGCCGCGAGGCCCACGCCGACGGCGGCGGCGACGTCGACGTTGTGCTTGCGGATGTTCGCCACGGTGCCCGAGAGCGACGTCGGGATCATCATGAGCAGCGACGTGCCCTTCGCGACGAGGTCGCTCATCCCGAAGAGCAGCATGAGGACGGGCACGACGACGATGCCGCCGCCGACGCCGATGAGCCCCGACACGATGCCGGTCACGAGGCCGAGCACGACGAGGCCCGCGCCGCTCCAGACGTCGATCTCGAGCACGGCGTCGCGCGAGGGCACGATGAGGAAGAGGCTGATCATGACGACGACGAGGAAGCCGACGAAGATCCACCGGAGCACGGGCTCCGACAGCGCGTGGAGCATCCGCACGCCGATCTGCGCGCCGAAGACGGCGCCCGCGGCGATGAGCAGCGCCGCGATCCAGTCGACGTCGCCGTTCACGGCGTAGGAGATGACGCCGACGATCGCCGTCGGGATGATCGCCGCCGACGACGTGCCCGCGCCCAGGCGCTGCGTGAAGCCGACGAGGAGCACGAGCAGCGGGACGATGACCGTGCCGCCGCCCACGCCGAAGAGCCCGGACAGGAAGCCCGCGAGCGCGCCGATCCCCACGAACGCCGCGATCGCCCCCGCGCCGCGGCGGCGCGCCTCGGTCACTGCGCCGACCCGATCGCCGACACCGCGCCATCCCTCGTCATCCGTCCGTGAGCCATCCGTCCACGCTACCAACGGCATGTTTCCGGCGATGACGCGCGGGGCGCGCGCGGCGTCAGCTCAGCGCGCGGACGAACACCGCGGAGTCGCGGGCGCTCTCGACGCGGGTGAACCCCAGGCGCGGGTAGAACGCGAGCGCGCCCGTGTTCGCGGGATCCGCGGCGAGGTGCACGCCCGGCACCCCGCGCTCGCGCAGCGCGTCGAGCAGGGTCTCGACGAGGCGCCGCCCCCACCCCTGTCCCTGCAGCTCGGGCAGCAGGTCGATGTGGAGGTGCGCGGGATGGGCGGCGAGATGCGGCTGGGCCTCGGGGCCCCGGCGATGCGCGTACCGGAGGAGGTCGGCTTCGCGCCCGGGACGATCGCCGGGGTCGGGGAACCGCGCGGCGCGCGGCGGCCACCACGTGTCGCGGAACCAGGTCTCGAAGGCGGTCGTGTCGGGCGCGCACACGATGTAGCCGGCCGCGCGCCCTCCCGACTCGACGACGAGGGCGAGATCGGGGTGGCGGTCGACGTACGGATACAGGAAGAGCTCGGGCCACAGCTCGTCGTCGCCGAGGAGGCCGGTCGCGTCGCCGCCCGCGTCGGCGGTGCGCACGCACACCTCGCCGAGGGCGGCGCGATCGGAGGGGCGGTACGGACGCATCAGCGCGGCGGATTCGCTCACGACCGCCAGGCTATCCCGCGCGGTAGCCTCGCGAGGTGCCCGTCCGCCTCGTCGCCCCGGGCGTCGCGTGGCTCGCGGCGTCCGACGCCGCCCTGCCTGCCCTGTCGTCCGCCGACGCAGAGCGCGCGGCGGCGCTGATGGCTCCGCGGCGCGCACGGTTCCTCCGCGGGCGCGCGGCCCTGCGCGCGCTGCTCGACGAGCGCGCGGTCGTCGAGCCGGCACGCTGCCCCGACTGCGGCGCGCGGCACGGTGCTCCCGAGGTGCGGGCGGATGGCGCGCGCCTCTTCGCGAGCACGTCGCACGCGGATGGCGGATCGCTCGCGGCGGTCTCCCGCCGCCGCGTGGGGGTCGACGTCGAGACGGCGAGCGCTCTGCGCGTGCCGCCGCCCGTCCCGGTGCCGCCCGGGGAGGATCCGCTGCGGCACTGGACCAGGGTCGAGGCCGTGCTCAAGGCGGATGGCCGCGGCCTGCGCGTCGATCCCGCCGCGGTCGCGCTCGCCCCGGCGGGCGACGGATGGCGCGCGGAGCTCGAGGGGGCCGTCTACGACGTGCGCGACCTCGCGATCGACGCCGCGCACGTCGCGGCGATCGCGGTGTCTCAGTCGTCCTGACGCGCTGGGCCCGCTGCGCGGCCGGACCGGCGCGGCGGCAGCTCGGGCAGCGCGCGCTCGTGCAGCCATGGAGCGAGCACGGGGTCGGCCATCCGCTCGAAGTCCGCCGACGCGGCGACCCCGTGGCGGTGGTTCGCGGTCCACGCCCGCACGAGATCGAAGAACGCCGGATCGCCGATCGTCAGACGCAGGGCGTGCAGCGCGAGCGCGCCGCGCTTGTAGACCCGGTCGTCGAACATGAGGTCGGGCCCCGGGTCGCTCAGGAGGAGGTCCTGCGGGAGCTGACGCAGCCGCGCGTGGTGCGTGCGTGCGAGCTCGTCGGCCGAGGGGCCGCCCTTCGCCTCGGACCAGATCCACTCGGCGTAGCACGCGAAGCCCTCGTTGAGCCAGATGTCGCGCCACTGCCCGACGCCCACGCTGTTGCCGAACCACTGGTGCGCGATCTCGTGGGCGACGAGGCGCTCCGATCCGCCGCGCCCGTCGATGTGATTCGCGCCGAACACGGCCATCCCCTGCGCCTCGAGCGGGATCTCCAGCTCGTCCTCGGTGACCACGAGACGGCACACCGACATCGGGTAGGGCCCGAAGGCCCGCTCGAACGTCTCGAGGATGCGCGGGACGACCGCGAGGTCCGCGTCGACGCGCGCGGCGAGTGCGGGCGGATGCACCGCGGCGACCGGGACCCCCTCGGCCGTCTCGGCGATCTGGCGGGAGACGTAGCGCCCGATCTGCACCGTGACGAGGTAGGCCGACGTCGGGGTGTCCTCCGCGAAGACGTGCGTCGTCCGCCCCGCGCGTGTCGTCGTCGACACCCGGCGCCCCGTCGCCTCGACGCGGTGGTTCTGGTCGCACGCGATCGCGATCCGGTACCGCGCCTTGTCGGCGACGCGGTCGTTGCACGGGAACCAGGTCGGCGCGCCAGTGGGCTGCGAGGCCACGAGCACGCCGTCCTCGAGCTCCTCCCAGCCGATCGGGCCCCAGGGAGACCGGCGCGGCCGCGGCGAACCCGCGTAGTCGATGCGGACGTCGAGAGGGGTCCCGGCGGGGAGCTCCTCCGACAGCGTGACGCGCACGCGGCGCTCCGACTGACGCATCTTGGCGACCTTGCGCCCGCGCACCTGCACGTTCGACGCGCGCAGCCCCACGAGGTCGAAGGACAGCACCGAGGTGTCGGCGAGCGTGACGAGGGCGATCTCGGCTCGCCCCGCGAGACGGTTCGTCGCGATGCGGTAGTCGAGGTCGACGTCGTAGCGCTCGACGCGGTACCGCGTGTCGCCGCTGCGCGGCACGTACGGGTCGGCGCCCAGGCCGGCCGTCACGAGGCGGTCGCCTGATAGGCGCGCACCTTCACGGCTCGCCACGGCCCGATCGGGTTGCCGCTCCAGCGGCTGCCGACGGGCACGGCCTCGCCGCGCATGACGAGCGAGGCAGGGCCGACCGTCGCGTGCGCGCCGATCGAGGCCGCCGGCAGGATCACGCTGTGGGGGCCGAGGGTCGCCCCCGGCTCGAGCGTCACGGTGTCCATGCTCATGATTCGATCATGGAACAGGTGGGTCTGCACGACGCACCCGCGGTTGACCGTCGCGCCGTCGCCGAGCGTGACGAGGTCGGGCTCGGGCAGCCAGTAGCTCTCGCACCACACGCCGCGGCCGATGCGCGCGCCGAGCGACCGCAGCCATGCGCCGAGCGCGGGCGTGCCCGACGCGGGCCGCGCGAACCACGGCGCAGCGAGCATCTCGACGAAGGTGTCCGAGACCTCCGTGCGCCACACGAAGCTCGACCAGAGCGGCTGCTCCCCCGCGCGGATCGGCCCGACGATGAGCCACTTGGCGGCGGTCGAGACGAGCGCGGCGACCGCCCCGGCCGCGAGCATGACGACGCCCGAGAGCAGCAGGGTGACGACCACGCCGAGCAGCTGGGCGAGCGCATAGAGGGCGAACAGCACGCCGAGCCCGAGACCGCACGTGATCACGACGGGCACGAAGCGGCACAGCTCCCACAGCGTGCGGGCGACGCGCAAACGGACGGATGGCCGGAAGGTGCGGCTCTCGTCGACCTCGGCGACGACGCGCCGGAGGCGGACGGGCGGCGACCCGAGCCAGCTGGAGCCGGCCTTGGCCTTCATGGGCGCGACCGACAGCACGGCGACGAGGCCGTCCTTGGGAACGCGGTGGCCGGCCGCCGCCATCCCCGAGTTGCCGAGGAACGCCCGCTTGCCGATCCGCGCGGGCGCGACCCTGAGCCATCCGCCGCGCAGCTCGTACGAGGCGACCATCGTGTCGTCGGCGAGGAACGCGCCGTCGTCGATCGTCGTCATCGACGGCAGGAGCAGAACCGTCGACGCCTCGACGTTGCGCCCGACCTTCGCGCCGAGAAGCCGCAGCCACACGGGCGTGAACAGGCTCGAGTAGATCGGGAAGAGCACGGTGCGCGCGGCGTCGAGGAGGCGCTCGATGCTCCAGGCCTGCCACGCCGGCACGCTGCGGATGGGATACGTGCCCTCGCGCAGGCCGATCGAGAGCAGCCGCACGAGCACGACGACCGCGCCGGCGAAGACGAGGCCCGTCACGACGACGGCCGGCACGAGGAGCGCGAACGCGGCGAGCGCGGCCTCCGCGAGGTCGTCTGCCCCGCGCATGCCGAGCGCGAGCACGAGGCCGCCCGCGGCGAACGCGACGATCGGCAGGAGCGCGAGGCCCATCGACGACAGCGCATAGAGCGCCAGGTGACGACGCGGTGCGGGCGGGCGCTCCTGCGGCCATCCCCGCGTCGCGGCGCCCGCCCGGACGGCAGGCGAGCCCGACCAGTGCTGCCCCGCGCGCACGCGGCCGAACACGGCGGATCCCGGGCCGACCTCCGCGCCCTGGCCGATCTTCGTTCCCGGAGCGAGGGTGCTGCGCGCGCCGATCGTCGCGCCGGCGCCGATGCGGATGCCGCCGATGCGGACGGTCTCGCCGTCGATCCAGTACCCCGACAGGTCGACCTCGGGCTCGATCGCGGCGCCCGAGCCGACCTCGAGCATGCCCGTCACGGGCGGCATGGTGTGGAGGTCGACGTCGCGGCCGATCTTCGCGCCGAGGGCGCGCGCGTAGTAGGTGACCCACGGCGCACCCGCGAGGCCGACCGGGTCGATCTGGTCGGTGACCTTCTCGGCGAGCCAGAGGCGCATGTGCGTCGCGCCCCCGCGGCGGTAGTCGCCCGGCCGGAGTCCCGCGAGCAGCACCCGCGCGAACAGCGCGCCCAGCGCCATCCGCCCGAACGGCGTCGCGAAGACGATGAGCCCGAGGAGCGTCCACCACCAGTCGATGACCGGGAGGGCCTCGAACCCGGGGACGAGCGACAGGAGAGTCGAGGCCGTGAGCGCGTACACGAGCCAGCGGGCGCCGGTGAGGATGAAGAGCGGGATCCCGACGAGCGACTGGGTCCACTGCGTGAGCCGGGGCGTCGGCGCGGGCGTGCTGAACCCGCCGGCGGCCTCGGGGTCGACGGTGTCGAGCGCGGCTTCGGCCATCGCGGCGAGACGCGGGTGGCTGTACACGTCGGCGACCGTGAACTCGGGCGCGGTCTCGCGGATGAGCGTGACGAGCTGCGCGGCCGCGAGCGACCCGCCGCCGAGGTCGAAGAAATCGGCGTCCGGATCGGCGACGGGGATGCCGAGCACCGCCTGCCAGTGCGCCGCGAGCCACGCGACGTCGGCGTCGAGGTCGGAGGCGTCGGGGTCGCCCGCATCCGCGAGCGGCCACGGCAGCGCGGCCTTGTCGACCTTGCCCGATGTGCGCGTCGGCAGCTCGTCGATGACGGCGAGGGTGGGGATGAGCGGCGCGGGCAGGCGCTCGGCGAGGCGCGAGCGCGCGTCGGCGCGGTCGAAGCCGGCATCGGCGACGAGGTAGCCGACGAGGATGTCGACGCCGGCCGCGGTCTTGCGGACCGCGACCGCGGCGCCGCCGACGCCCGGGAGGTCCTGGAGCGCGGCCTCGACCTCGCCCAGCTCGATGCGGCGCCCGCCCACCTTCACCTGGTCGTCGACGCGGCCCTGGAAGAGGAGCCCCTCAGGCTCGAAGCGCACCATGTCGCCCGAGCGGTACGCCCGCTCCCACCCGAGAGTCGGCATGGGCGCGTACTTCTCGGCGTCCTTGGCGGGGTCGAGGTAGCGCGCGAGGCCGACCCCGCCGATGATGAGCTCGCCGGGCTCGCCCGCCGCGACCGGGCGGCCGTCGGCGTCGACGACGGCCAGCTGCCATCCGTCGAGCGGAAGGCCGATCCGCACGGGCTCGTCGGCGCGCATGAGCGCCGCGCACGCCACGACGGTGGCCTCGGTGGGCCCGTAGGTGTTCCAGACCTCGCGGCCCTCGCCGACGAGGCGGGCGACGAGCTCGGGCGGGCAGGCCTCGCCGCCGAAGATGAGGAGGCGCACGTTCTCGATCGTGTCGGCGGGCCACAGCGCGGCGAGCGTCGGGACGGTCGAGACGGCCGTGATGCCGTGGCCGAGCAGCCACGGGCCGAGGTCGGATCCCGAGCGCACGAGCGAGCGCGGGGCGGGAACGAGACACGCCCCCGAGCGCCACGCGAGCCACATCTCCTCGCACGACGCGTCGAAGGCGACGGAGAGGCCGGCGAGCACGCGGTCGCCGGGCCCGAGCGGCTCGTCGGCGAGGAACAGGCGCGCCTCGGCGTCGACGAACGCCGCGGCCGAACGGTGCGAGACCGCGACGCCCTTCGGGGTGCCCGTCGAGCCCGAGGTGAAGATGATCCAGGCGTCGTCGTCGAGGCCGGGACGCTGGTCCTCGGCGGGCTCGGCGACCGGGGCGGGCGGGTCGGCGGGCTCGGCGACCGGGGCGGACGCATCGGTGGGCTCGAATCGCCCGCCGCCCGTGAGGACGCCGCGCACCTTCGCCTCGCCGAACACGAGGTCGGCGCGCTCCTGGGGGTCGTCCGCGTCGACGGGCACGTACGCGGCTCCCGCGGCGAGCACCGCGAGGATCGAGACGTACAGCTCCGCCGTTCCCGAGGCCATCCGCACGCCGACGCGGTCTCCGCGGCGGACCCCGTGCGTCCGCAGGCGCTGCGCGACGGCCCGCACCTGCGCGAGCAGCTCGCGGTAGCTGAGCGCTCCGTCGGCGTCCTCGATCGCGGACGCGTCGGGATGCGCCGACGCGGTCTCCTCGAGGATGTCGACGAGGGTGCGCGGGGGTGCGGCACTCTCGCCGCGATCGAGCACGGCGCTCTGCGCCGCCGCGGTGTCGGTCAACCTGTCTCCATCCGTGGCGTCGCCGGGTGCGCCGCCATCGTCGTGGGGTCAGGTTACCGATCGGTGAACGACCGCCGACCGGCGCGGGGCCGCACGACGACGGCCGGGCGCGTCGCGCCGATCAGCGCGGCAGGCGCGCGCGCAGGGAGTCGATGAGGATGGCGGCGCCGAGCTCGAAGGACCGCGCGGCGCGCGCCTCCCCGCGCACGCCGCCCTCGAGAAGGCGCCCGAGGGTGCGGGTGTCGCCCTCGGGGCGCCAGACCTCGTCGGGCGACGCGAGATCGAGGCCGAAGCCGATCGCGAAGGCGTCGATCACGGCGATGATCGTGAGGACCTCGTCCTCGGGGAAGCCCGCCTCCACGAGCACGGTCGCGAGGTCGTCGTACGACGCGATGAGGTCAGGGTTGGTGATCGTCCGATCGACGAGCAATGGGACGAGAGCCGGGAAGTCGGCGTACATGCGGCGCTGGGCGCGCAGCACCTCGAGCACGTAGTCGTCCCACGGCACGCCCTGCGGCTGCACGCGGTACGACGCGATGAGGCGCCCCCGCATGAGCTCGAGGATCGCGTCGGCGCCATTGGCGTGGTTGTAGAGCGACGAGGGCCGCACGCCGAGGCTGCGCGCGATCGCATTGACGCCGAACGGCTCCCCCGCTCGGGCCAGCGCGAGCCCCGCGTCGCCGATGATCTCGGGCGACAGCAGCGGTGTGGACGGCCTGGCCATACGCTCCCCTCTCCGCCGATCGGAGCACGATCGCCGCCCGGGGGTTTCGCGCGGCGTCTCTTCCCTGCATAATAACGAACATCGTTCGTTGACGAACACCATTCGTTAAACGGCCGAGCCGCACCACCCGATGCCGGCCCGCACATCCGCTTCCGCGCACAGCGCCGTGCCCCCTCTGGAGTTCCCATGTCAACCATCGACCTGACGAGCCGCGTGCCCCTGCGACTCCCCACCGCGACCGCGACATTCGCGATCGGCATCGCCGGCTACCTCGGCGTCAACCTCTCGCCGTACATGATCACGGCGGCCCAGTCGGGCCTCGGCATGGACGTCCTCGCGGCGAGCTGGCTCGCCACCGCGACGCTCCTGCTGACCGCCGTGACCGGCCTCGCCATCGCCCCGCTCTGCGCGGGAGCGCACCGTCGCACCGTCGCCCGCGGCGGCCTCGCGCTCGGGCTCCTCGGCTTCGGCGCAGCCGCCCTCGTGCCGGCCCTCATCCTGCCGGGGCTCCTCGCCGGCGGCGTCGGCGCGGGCGGCGCAGTCGCCGCCTCGGGGGCCGCTCTCGCGGCGTTCCGCAACCCCGATCGCGTCGCGGGCTTCAACGGGCTCGCCAACCGCGCCGTCATCACCGTCGTGCTCGCCGTGCTCCCCCTCATCGGGCTCGCGCCGATCGACGTGTTCGGCGCGCTCGCGCTCTTCTGCCTCATCGGGCTCGCGGTGTCGCTCTGGCTGCCGGCCGCGCCCGTGCTCGAGCCGCACGCCGGCGCCGCCGTCGCCGAGGCCATGCCGATCGAGATCCCGCCCACCGGCGTGGTGCGCACTTCGGTGCCGCGCTCGCGCACCGTCACGATCGCCGGCTTCGCCCTGCTCGTCACGTTCGCGCTCTGGGCCGCGAGCGAGGACTCGCTGTGGGCGATGGCGGGAGTCATGGGCGCCGAGCAGGCGGGTCTCACTCCCGAGGGCCTCGGCATCGCGCTCAGCGGAGCGACGGCGGGCGGGCTCCTCGGCTCGATCCTCCTCATGATCGTCGGCGACCGCCTCGGCCGCGCCGTGCCGCTCGCGACCCTGCTGCTCGCGGGCGCCGCCCTCAAGTTCGCCGAGGGCTTCATGGCCGACCAGACCGCGTTCATCGTCGTCTTCATCGCGTGGAACACGATCTACGCGATCGCCTTCATGTACTTCGTCTCGACCTCGGCGGCCCTCGACGCGGACGGCCGCTGGTCGGGCCCGCTCCTCGCGGTCTACCTCGTCGGCTCGGCGCTCACGCCCGTGATCGGCGCCGCCCTCGTCGGCGCGCTCGGATACCAGGGCTTCACGACCGCCCTCTCCATCGCGAGCGTCGTGCTCGCCGTCCCCGCGGGCGCGATCGCGCTCCTGTCCACGCGGCTCGAGCGAGCCGCACGCACCGCCATCCCGGAGAACGCCTGATGACCCGCACCCTCTACCGCAGCGCCCGCATCTTCACCGCCGACGAGCCCGCCTGGGCCGAGGCGCTCGTCGTCGACGGCGACACGCTCGCGTACGTCGGCGACGCCAGCGGCGCGCCCGCCGCCGATGCGACCGTCGACCTCGGCGGCCGCCTCGTCCTGCCCGGATTCACCGACGCGCACACCCACCTGCTCATGACGGGCGAGGCGCTCGGGCAGGTCGGTCTGACCGACGCCCGCACGCTCGGTGAGATCCAGAGCCGGCTCCGCGACGCGCGCCCGGGTGCCGACGGCGTGCTGCGCGGGCGCGGGTGGCTCTTCGACGCGATCCCCGGCGGCGCGCCGACCGCCGCGATGATCGACGAGGCCGTCGCCGACATCCCCGTGTACCTCGACGCGAACGACTACCACTCGTGCTGGGTCAACACCGCGGCGCTCGCCGAGCTCGGCATCACGCGGGACACGCCCGACCCCATCGGCGGCCGCATCGAGCGCGACGCCGACGGCGAGCCGACCGGACTGCTCTACGAGACCGCGGCCGTGCAGTACGCGTGGGCGCATCGCGACGCGACGGCGACCGACGCGCAGCGCGACGCCGCGGTCGAGCGCGTGATCGGGGCGTACCTCGCGACCGGAGTCACCGGGGTCGTCGACATGGCGTTCGACGACTTCGGGCTCGAGGCGTTCCGACGCGCGGCTGAGCGGCGCGGCGGCACGCTGCCGATCCGCGTGGCCGCGCACTGGTTCGTGACGAACACGGGCGACGATGCGGAGAACGTCGCGCAGGTCGCCCGCGCCGCCGAGCTCGCTGCCGCGACGGCGTCGCCGTGGCTCCGGGTCATCGGCATCAAGCTCATCCTGGACGGCACGATCGACGCGTGCACGGCGGCCATGGGCCATCCGTACGCCGACGGCACGAACGCCGAGCCGATCTGGCCGGCCGAGCGGCTCGGGCCCGTGGTCGATGCGGCGGATGCCGCGGGGCTGCAGATCGCCATGCACGCGATCGGCGACCGCGCGAGCACGATGGCACTCGACGCGATCGAGCACGCGATCGCCGCGAACGGGGAGCGTCCGCGACGCCACCGCATCGAGCATCTCGAGTACGCGGCGCCCGGCACGGCCGAGCGGATGGCGCGCCTCGGCGTCACGGCGTCGATGCAGCCGGTTCACGCGGATCCCGCCATCTTCGCCAACTGGGCGGCTCAGCTCGACGACGAGCGCGTCGAGCGCGCCTTCGCCTGGCCCGAGTACGAGGACGCGGGTGCCCTTCTCGCCTTCTCGACGGACGCGCCGACGGCGCCGCACGCGTCGCTCGCGAACATGTACGTCGCCACGACGCGCGCGTCGGCGCTCGACGCGTCGGTGCCGGCCGTGCACCCGCAGTTCGCGCTGCCGCTCGACCGCTCGATCGTCCACGCGACGCGCGACACGGCGGCGTCGATCGGCGACGGCGGATGGCGTGGGCGCCTCGTGCTGGGAGCCGCGGCCGACTTCGCGGTGCTCGACACGGACCCCTTCGCCGCCGGGCCGGAGGCGCTCCTCTCCGCGCGCGTCGTCACGACCGTCGTCGCGGGCCGCATCGCATACGAGGCCTGACCCACCACCCTCTCTGCATGTCTCACTCGGCGCGGGATACGCCTCGGCATTCCCGCGGCGAGTGAGACATGCAAGCCTTCCGGTGAGACGTGCAGGCGTGCGAGCGGGACGCGCGGGGTCGTTCAGCGGACGCCGAGCATGGCCTCGGCGGCGCGGAGCAGCAGCTCGGCGCGCTCTGCCGCGCCGCCCCACCGCACGAGGGCCTGCGCGTTGAGGCCGTCGATCATCCCAAGGAGCTGCCAGGCCGCTGCAGACGGGTCCTCGACGCGGAACGACCCATCGGCCGCTCCCGCCTCGATCACCTCGCGCAGCAGGCGCGCCCACGCGTCCATCTGCTCGCGCACCGCTGCGGCGAGCGGATCGCTGCGGCGTCCGAGCGCCCACGCCTCGACCCACACCGCCGTGACGTCGTCGCGCGTCCCGCTGAGGAGGGTCTCGATGAGGGCGCGCAGCGCATCCCGCGGGGCCTCCCCCGCGACGAGCTGGGCGACCTCGGCGAGCTCGTCGCCCACGATGCCGGCGAAGGTCGTCGCGACGAGCTCCTCCATGGCCGGCGCGTAGTGCGCGACGAGCGCAGGGGTCACGGATGCCCGAGCGGCGATCGCGCGGAGCGTCACGGCATGCAGCCCATCGGCCAGGGCGATCGCGCGCGCCGCCGCGGCGATCTCGGCGCGGCGCTCGGCGGGCGCGCGGCGCGGCGCACGTCGGCGAGGGGGCGCCGCTTCGCTTGACATGTCCCTCACCCTAGCGCCAGAATCAGGTTATTGATCACACGATCAATACACGAGAGGATCGATGATGACCTGGCGGATGCCCGCAGAGACGGATCGGCACGAGCGCACCTGGATGGCGTTCCCCCGAGAGGGATTCACCCTCGGCGACACCGACGCCGAGCGCGAGGCCGGCTACGCGGCGTGGAGCGCGGTCGCGCACGCCGTCGCAGAGTTCGAGCCCGTCACGATGGTCGTCGACCCGAGCGAGGTCGCGCGCGCCCGCCGCATGCTCTCGTCGCACATCGAGCTCCTCGAGGCGCCCCTCGACGAGTTCTGGATGCGCGACGTCGGCCCGACCTTCGTCGTCGACGACACGCGCCCGGGCGCCCTCGGCGCCGTCGACTGGACCTTCAACGGGTGGGGCGCGCCCGCGTGGGCGGAATGGCGCCTGTCGGCGCAGCTCGGACGCATCGTGGGCCGCGCCGCGGGCGCGGAGATCGTCAGCTCGGCGCTCGTGAACGAGGGCGGCGGCATCCACGTCGACGGCGAGGGCACCGTGCTCGCGACGGAGACCGTGCAGCTCGACCCGCGTCGCAACCCGTACGCCGACAAGGAGCGCGTCGAGGCCGAGTTCGCCCGCACGATCGGTGCGGCGAAGGTCGTCTGGCTGCCGCGCGGGCTCACGCGCGACTACGACGAGTTCGGCACCAACGGCCACGTCGACATCGTCGCGACGCTGACCTCCCCCGGCGTCCTCCTGCTCCACGATCAGCGCGACCCCGACCATCCCGACCACGCCGTGACGCGCGAGCTGCGCGCGCATCTCGCCCAGCAGACCGATGCGGCGGGCCGCGCCTTCGAGATCGTCGATCTGCCCGCGCCCGCGACGCTGCGCGACGACGAGGGCTTCGTCGACTGGAGCTACGTCAACCACCTCGTCGTGAACGACGGGGTCATCGCGTGCGGATTCGGCGAGGACGAGGCGGATGGCCGCGCGCGCGACATCCTCGCGGAGGTCTACCCGGGCCGCACCGTCAAGACGGTCGACGCCCGCGAGATCTTCGCGCGCGGCGGCGGCATCCACTGCATCACGCAGCAGCAGCCGTCGGTGGGGGCGCTCTGATGATCGACGTGCTCGAGGCGTCCATCGCCGACCTCCAGCAGGCGCTCGCGCAGGGCCGCGCGACCGCGGTCGAGCTCGTCGAGGCCTACCTCGCCCGCATCGACGCCTTCGACGCCCCCGGCACCGCGACCGCGCTCAATGCGGTCGTCGTGCGGAACCCCGATGCCCGCGACGAGGCACGCGCGTCCGACGCCCGTCGCGCGGCCGGCCGCCTCCTCGGTCCGCTGGACGGCATCCCGTACACGGCCAAAGACAGCTACCTCGTGAAGGGCCTCACGGCCGCGTCGGGCAGCCCGGCCTTCGCCGATCTCGTCGCCCAGCGCGACGCGTTCACGATCGAGCGGCTGCGCGCATCCGGCGCGATCTGCCTCGGTCTCACGAACATGCCCCCGATGGCCAACGGCGGCATGCAGCGCGGCCTCTACGGTCGCGCTGAGAGCCCGTACAGCGCCGAGTACCTCACGTCGGCGTTCGGGTCGGGCTCGTCGAACGGGTCGGGCACGGCGACTGCCGCGAGCTTCGCGGCGTTCGGCCTCGGCGAGGAGACGTGGTCGAGCGGGCGCGCGCCCGCATCGTGCAACGCGCTGTGCGCGTACACGCCCTCGCGCGGCGTCATCTCGGTGCGCGGCAACTGGCCGCTCGTGCCGACCATGGACGTCGTCGTGCCGCACACGCGCACGATGGCCGACCTGCTCGCGGTGCTCGACGTCGTCGTCGCCGACGACCCCGAGACGTGCGGCGACTTCTGGCGCGTGCAGCCGTGGGTGCGGATCCCCGCGGCGTCCGCCATCCGCCCCGCCTCCTACCCGGCGCTCGCCGACGGCGCCTCGCTGCGGGGCAAGCGCCTCGGCGTGCCGCGCATGTACATCAACGCCGATCCGGACGCCGGCACGTCGGACGACCCCGGCATCGGCGGCCCCACCGGGCGCCGCATCAGCACGCGCGAGTCCGTCATGGAGCTGTGGCGGGCCGCGCGCGCCGACCTCGAGGCGGCCGGAGCGACCGTCGTGGAGGTGGACTTCCCGCTCGTGTCGAACTACGAGGGCGACCGGCCCGGTGCGCCGAAGATCACGACGCGCGGGCTCGTCACGCCCGCGTACCTCCACCGCGAGATCGTCGACCTGTCTGCGTGGGCGTGGGACGACTTCCTGCGCGCGAACGGAGATCCGGTCATCCCGTCGCTCGACGTGGTCGACGGCGCGCAGATCTTCCCGCATCCCGCGGGCGCGCTGCCCGACCGCTACACGGGCTTCGACGACGACATCGCGTCGTACCCCGCGCACGTCCGCGAGCACCCGGTGGCTTCGATGACGGACATCCCCGAGCTCGAGAGCGGCGTGCGCGGCCTCGAGGAGACCCGCCGCGTCGACCTCGAGCAGTGGATGGACGACCTCGGACTCGACGCCGTCGTCTTCCCCGCGATGGCCGACGTCGGCCGCGCGGACATGGACGTGAACCCGGAGTCCGCCGACCTCGGCTGGCGCAACGGCGTGTGGGTCGCGAACGGCAACCTCGCCATCCGCCACTTCGGCGTGCCGACCGTGACCGTTCCGATGGGCACGATGTCGGACATCGGGATGCCCGTGGGCCTCACCTTCGCCGGCCGCGCGTACGACGACGCGGCGCTCCTCGCGCTCGGCGCCGCGTTCGAGGCGACGGGCGCGCGCCGCACGATGCCGCCGCGGACGCCCGCGCTCTGACGCGGCGCTGACGCGCGAGAGCCCCGGATGGCCGTGGTGGCCATCCGGGGCTCTCGCGTTTCCGGCGGGGGGCAGCCGCGGGGCGGATCCGCCCGCCCGACCCGGCTCAGCCCACCCGGATGAGCTTCTTGTTGACGAACTCGTCGGCCGCGAGGAGGCCGAGCTCGCGCGAGGTGCCGCTGCGCTTGACGCCGCCGAAGGGCAGCTCGGCGCTGTCGGCGAGCACGATGTTGATGTACACCATGCCGGCCTCGATGCGGTCGGCCACGCGCTGCGCCTGCTCGGCGTCGGTCGTGAACACGTACGAGCCGAGGCCGAACGGGGTGTCGTTCGCGAGACGCACGGCCTCGTCCTCATCGGCGACCCGGTACACGACGCCCGCGGGGCCGAAGAGCTCCTCGCGGTAGACGTCCATCTCGGGCGTCACGTCGGTGAGCACGGTGCCGGGGAAGTACGCGCCGTCGCGCTTGCCGCCCACGACGAGGCGCGCGCCCTGCTCGACGGCGCGGTCGATCTGCTCCTGGAGGCGCTCCGCGGCGGCGAGCGACGAGAGCGGCCCGAGGACCGTGTCCTCCTCGAGCGGGTGGCCGACCTTCGCGGCCTCCATGGCGGAGGAGAACTTCGACAGGAACTCGTCGTACAGGCCGTCGACGACGATGAACCGCTTGGCGCCGTTGCAGGCCTGGCCGTTGTTGTCGAGGCGCGCGTCGACCGCGGCCTGCACGACCGCGTCGAGGTCGTCGGCCGAGAGCACGATGAACGGGTCCGACCCGCCGAGCTCGAGAGCCACCTTCTTGAGGTGCTGGCCCGCGAGCGCGGCGACGGCGGAGCCCGCACGCTCCGAGCCGGTCACCGAGACGCCCTGGACGCGCGGGTCGGCGATGATCGTCGCCGCCTGCTCGTTCGTCGCGTACACGTTGACGTAGGCGCCCTCGGGCAGGCCCGCGTCGCGGAAGATCTCCTCGAGCGCGGCCGCCGACTCGGGACACTGCGGGGCGTGCTTGAGGATGATCGCGTTCCCGATCACGAGGTTCGGGCCCGCGAACCGCGCGACCTGGTAGGTCGGGAAGTTCCACGGCATGATCCCGAACAGCACGCCGAGCGGGGCGCGGCGGATGACCGCGCTCCCCTCGCCGAGGATGTCGATCGGCTGGTCGCGTGTGATCGCCTCGGCGTTGTCGGCGTAGTAGTCGATGATGTCGGCCGAGAAGTCGACCTCGCCGAGCGCGGCCTCGAGCGGCTTGCCCATCTCGCGCACGATCGTCGCGGCGAGGGCGTCGCGGCGCTCGCGGTGCAGGGCGGCGGCACGGCGGACGGCCGCGGCCCGGTCGGCGACCGAGAGCGCCGCCCAGGCGCGGGCGCCCTCGCTCGCGCGGGCGATCGCGTCCTGGATCTGCGCGTCCGTGAAGGTGTCGTACTCGGCGACGGTCTCGCCCGTTGCGGGATCGACGACGGCGTAGTCGCTCATGATGTTCCTCTCGTGGCGTTCAGTCGTTGGGGATGAGGGTGTACTTCGTCGACAGGTACTCGTGGATGCCCTCGAGCCCGCCCTCGCGTCCGACGCCGGACTGCTTGACGCCGCCGAACGGAGCGGCCGCGTTCGAGACGACGCCGGCGTTGAGACCCATCATGCCGGTCTCGAGGCGGTCGATCATCCGGTGGCCGCGAGCCAGGTCCTGCGTGTAGACGTACGACACGAGGCCGTACTCGGTGTCGTTCGCGAGGCGGACCGCCTCGTCCTCGTCGGCGAAGGTCGCGATCGCGAGGACGGGTCCGAAGATCTCCTCGCGCAGGATGGCGCTGCCTGCGGTGACTCCGGTGAGCACCGTGGGCGCGTAGAACGTCCCGGGGCCGTCGAGCTTCTCGCCGCCCGTGAGCACCGTGGCGCCGCGGTCGGTCGCGTCCGTCACGAGCTCGTCGGCCTTCGCGACCGCGTCGGCGTCGATGAGCGGGCCGATGGCCACGCCGTCCTCGGTGCCGCGGCCGATCCGCATCGCCTGGACGCGCTCGGTGACCTTGGCCGCGAAGGCGTCGGCGATGGACTCGTGCACGATGAAGCGGTTGGCCGCGGTGCACGCCTGCCCGATGTTGCGGAACTTCGCCGCGAGGGCGCCCTCCACGGCCTTGTCGAGATCGGCGTCCTCGAAGACGACGAACGGCGCGTTGCCGCCGAGTTCCATCGACACGCGCAGCACGCCCTCTGCGGCCTGCGCGATGAGCTGGCGGCCGACCTCGGTCGAGCCCGTGAAGGACAGCTTGCGCAGACGCGGGTCGGAGATGATCGGCGCCGAGACGCGACGCGACGACGCCGACGTGACGACGTTCACGACGCCCGCGGGCACGCCGGCCTCGACGAGGAGCTGCGTGAAGAACAGCGTCGTGAGGGGCGTGAGCTGCGGGGGCTTGATGACGACCGTGCAGCCGGCGGCGAGCGCGGGCGCGATCTTGCGCGTGGCCATCGCGAACGGGAAGTTCCACGGGGTGATGAAGAACGAGGGGCCGACGGGGCGCTGCGACACGACCATCCGGCCGGTGCCCTCCGGGTTCAGGCCGTAGCGGCCCGTGATGCGCACCGCTTCCTCGCTGAACCAGCGCAGGAACTCGCCGCCGTAGACGACCTCGCCGCGCGCCTCGGCGAGCGGCTTGCCCATCTCGAGCGTCATGAGGAGGGCGATGTCCTCCTTGCGCTCCTGCACGAGCTCCCAGGCGCGGCGCAGGATGTCGCTGCGCGTGCGGGGCGCGGTGGCCGCCCAGGCGTCCTGCGCGGCGACCGCGGCGTCGAGGGCGCGCGTGCCGTCCTCGGCGGTCGCGTCCGCGACGCGGGCGATCACCTCGTTCGTCGAGGGGTCGTGGACGTCGAAGGTCGCGCCCTCGGGGGCGTCGACCCACTCGCCACCGATGAACAGACGGGTCGGCACCGAGGCCAGCAGGGCGCTCTCGCGGTCGTTCGTCATGTCGGTTCCTTCCGGGTGAATGGTCGGTGAGGTCGGTTCAGCGGCGGGTGCCGCGGAGGCTGGGCGGCGCGTCCATGGTCAGCACGCTGCCGCGGAAGAACGCGGGCTCGCGCGCCGCCTGCCACAGCATCAGCGCGATGCCGATGACGATGACGGCGATGCCGAGGATGAAGACGAGGCCGATGCCGCCGATCTGCGAGCCGCTTCCGTAGGCCGGGTCCATCGTGTCGATGAGCGTCGTCACGAAGAGGATGGCCAGGATGATCCCGCCGACGAGCGGGAACAGCAGCATGAAGAAGACGTTCCGCACGGAGTCGAACCACTGCCGGCGGAAGTACCAGACGCACGCGAAGGCGGTCAGCCCGTAGTAGAAGCAGATGAGCATGCCGAGCGCGAGGATGGTGTCCCACAGGGTGTTCTCGCTCACGAAGCGCATCACGGCGTAGAACACGCTCGTCACGATCGCCGCGACGATCGTCGAGTATCCGGGGCTGAAGAACCGCGGGTGCACGGAGCCGAACTTCTTCGGGAGCGCTCCGTAGTGGCCCATGGCGAGCATCGTGCGGGTGGGCGACGCGAACGTGGCCTGCAGCGACGACGCCGAGCTCGTGAGCACCGCGAGCGAGACGAGGAAGCCCAGCGAGCCCATGATCGGGTTCGACAGCGCGAAGAACACGTTCTCCTGGATGTCGGGGTTGCCGAGGCCGAGCTCGCCGTCGCCGACGCCCGCGAACATCACCATGCCGATGCCGAGGATGAGGTACAGGAACACGACCACGAGCACGACGACGGTGGCGGCGCGGCCCGGGGTCTTCTCGGGGTTCTTCGTCTCCTCGTTCATCGTGAGGACGAGGTCCCATCCCCAGAAGATGAAGATCGACAGCGACAGGCCGGCGACGGCCGCGCTGAACGAGGGGACGGCGAACGGGTTGAACCAGTTCGGGTCGAACGGCGTCGGGTCGAACGCGTCACCCGACGCGGCGCGCGTGATCGCCGTGATCGCGAACACCACGAGCACGACGACCTGGAAGCCCACGAGCACGTACTGGAGGCGCTGCGACGTCTGCAGGTCGCGGTACGACACCCACGTCGCCGCGAGCACGAACAGGAGGCAGACGCCCACGTTGATGAACGGGTTCCGCGTCAGCTCCGCGATCTCGGCGTTGCCCGTGATCTGGCTGATCAGGAGGAAGAGGAAGTCGACCGCGATGCCCGCGAGGTTCGACAGGACGAGGATGGTCGCGGCGATCAGGCCCCACCCGGCCATCCAGCCGATCCACGGACCGAAGGCGCGCGTCGCCCACGTGAACGAGGTGCCCGAGTCGGGCATGACGCGGTTGAGCTCGCGGTAGCCGAAGGCGACGAGGAGCATCGGGATGAAGCCCACGATGATGATCGCGGGCACCTGCGTGCCGACCTCGGAGGCGGTCGGGCCGATGGCGGCCGTGAACGTGTAGGCGGGCGCCACGGTGGAGACACCGAGGACGACAGCGCCGATCAGCCCGAGCGTGCCGGCGCTCAGGCCCTTGCTCGAGATGCCGGTGGTGACGGGATCAGACACGACGGTGTGCGGGTTCTGGCTCATGCGCTCAGGATTCTTCAGGCGCGCGGGTGCGCGAGACGACGATCATCGGGACGGGCAGCTCGTGCAGCATCTTCGCTGCGGTCGAGCCGAGGAACAGGAAGCGGGGGCGTGCGAGACGGCTCGAGCCGACGAACACAACCTCGCCCGGCTGCCAGGCGAGGCGGGTGACGGCGTCCTCGATCGAGTCGCCCTCGGCGACGACGACGTCGACGGGCACATCGGCCGGGAGCTCAGCGCGCGCGGCCTCGAGAACGGTGTCGGCGTGCGAAGCGCCGACGACGCGGATGGCGGACGTCTGCACGCCGGCGGGGAGGTCCACGGTGACGAGCGAGACGAGACGCAGGGGCACGCGAGCCGCCGCGGCGAGCGCTGCGGCATCCTCGAGGAGGACGTCGGCGCCCGGGCGCGTGCCGATCGCCACCGTCACGCGGTCGAGCGGCGCCGTCACGTCGACGGACCCCGCCGGCGCGAGGACGACGGGGATGTCGGACGAGTGCAGCAGCTCGTTCGCCACGGACCCGAGGCGGTGGCGGCCGCGGAGGCCGCCGTCGGCGGCGCCGACGACGATGTGCGACGCGCGGAACTCGCGCGCGGCGGCGAGGAGGCCCTCCCCGAAGGACTCGGCCGTGCGCACGTGCGCACGGTGGTCGAGGCCTTCGGGGAGCGAGGCGGCCGCGTCGCGCAGCCACTCGCGCGCCTGCGCGCGGACGTACTCGTCGTAGGACGCGTCGGGCGGCGTCAGGGCGTTGCGGCCCTCGGCCGGCAGCACCATGACGATCTCGACGCTCGCGCCGGTCGCGGCGGCGAGACGGCCCGCGAGCGCGACGGCATCCGCGCCCGCGGGGGTGGCGGTGTAGCCGACGACCAGCGCCGCGGTCATGAGCGGGACCGCTCGATGATGTCGGCGGCGGCGATGCGGCCCATGCGGATCGCTCCGTCCACGTGCTGGTAGCCGAGACCCGCGAGGTCGCTGCAGGCGAAGTGGATCGGGCCGACGGGCGCCGACTGGTCCTTGCCGTAGCGGTGCAGGCCGCCGAGGTCGAAGCTCGCCGCGTACGCGCCGCGCGTCCACTCCTCGGAGCCCCAGTCGCTCTCGTAGTACACGACGGGGTTCTTCGCCTCGGGACCGTAGTAGTGCGAGATCGACTCGAGGATGCGCTCCTTGCGCTCCTCGGCCGAGAGCTCGAACACGCCGTCGGCGTTCTTGTCGGACACGAAGCCCACGAGGGTGCCGCGCTCGTCGCCGTGGTTGGTGTTGTCGTACGCCTCGTGGCACAGCTCGTACGGGCTGAAGGCGGTCGCCGAGAGGCCCTGCTCGCGCCAGAACGGCCGGTCATACACGGCGTGCACCTTGATGACGAAGCCCATCGACAGGTGCTGGTGCAGCTGGTGCTGACGGCGCGGCAGCGCGGGCACGAACGAGATGCGGTCGTAGAGGACCGGCGCGTGCGCGAGGATCGCGTACTTGGCGCGGACGGTGATGCCGTCGGCCTCCGCGATGACGCCGTCGGCGCCCCACCGGAGCGTGCGGACGGGCGCGTTCAGGTGCACGTCGTCGCCGAGGCGCTCGGCGAGCAGCTGCGGCACCTGCTGCAGGCCGCCCACCACGCGCTTGTCGAGGATGAAGTCGGCGTCGACGAGGTTCGAGAAGCTCCCGGCGCTCGCCGCCATGTGCAGGGCCTGCAGAGCCGAGAACGCGTGGGCGGGCTTGGTGAGCATCGCGCCCGCGATGAAGAGCGCGATGTTGTCGCGCGCCTCCTGGTCGTCGGTCTCGCGCGCGAGCCAGCCCTCGAACGAGATCGTGTCGAGCGCCTCGGCGTCGGGGTGCTCCCACGGGCGCGCGGGGTCGATCTCGGCCGTCAGGCGGTCGAGCTTCTCGATGAGCTCGACCATGACCTTCTCGGTCTCGGGCGCGACGGGGAAGATCTCGCCCGTGAAGCGGGTGAGCTTGCCGTCGGCGTCGACGTAGACGCTCTCGCCCTCGCGATAGCGGCTGTAGGTCTCGAGACCGAGCTCGGCGATCGTCTCCTTGAGCGCGTCCTGGTCGGGCGACACCCACTGGCCGCCGATCTCGAGCATCGCCCCGTCGACGACGTCGGTCCACAGCCGGCCGCCGACGCGGTCGCGCGCCTCGAGCACGGCGACCGACAGACCGGCCTTCTTCAGCTCGTTCGCCGCCGTCGTGCCGGCCGCTCCCGCGCCCACGATGACGACGTCGCGTGTGATCTCCGTCATGTCGTTCTCCTTCTTCCGGTCGTCCGTCAGGCCGCGGCCAGCGCGTCGGCGACGACGCCGAGACCCTCGGCGAGCAGCGCGTCGTCGATCGAGAGCGGGGGCAGGAACCGGATGACGTTGCCGTAGGTTCCGCAGGTCAGGACGATGACGCCCTGCGCGATGGCCGCCTTCGCCACCGCGGCGGTGAGCGCCGCGTCGGGCTCGCCCGTCTCGGCGTTAACGAACTCGACCGCGATCATCGCGCCCAGGCCGCGGACGTCGCCGATGCGCGCGTCGCCCGCCTGCAGCTCGGTGAAGCGGCCCTTGATGAGGTCGCCGATCTCCCGCGCACGGGAGATGAGGTCGTCGTTCTCGAACACGTCGATCGCCGCGAGCGCGGCCGCGCACGCGATGGGGTTGCCGCCGTAGGTGCCCCCGAGCCCGCCCGCGTGCGAGGCGTCCATGATCTCGGCGCGTCCCGTGACGGCGGCCAGCGGCAGGCCGGCCGCGATGCCCTTGGCGGTCGTGATGAGGTCGGGGACGATGCCGAAGTGCTCGCTCGCGAACATCGCGCCCGTGCGGCCGAAGCCGGTCTGCACCTCGTCGGCGATGAAGACGACGCCGTTCGAGCGGCACCAGTCGACGATCGCGGGGAGGAACCCGTCGGCCGGGACGATGAAGCCGCCCTCGCCCTGGATGGGCTCGATGATGACGGCCGCGAGGTTGTCGGCGCCGATCTGCTTCTCGATCTGCGAGATCGCGCGCTTCGCGGCCTCGGCGCCGGACAGGCCGTCGCGGTAGGGGTACGACAGCGGGGCGCGGTACACCTCGGGCGCGAACGGGCCGAAGCCGCTCTTGTAGGGCATCGACTTCGCCGTGAGCGCCATCGTGAGGTTCGTGCGGCCGTGGTAGCCGTGGTCGAACGCGACGACGGCCTGGCGCCCCGTGTGCTTGCGCGCGATCTTGACCGCGTTCTCGACGGCCTCGGCGCCGGAGTTGAACAGCGCGGACTTCTTCGCGTGGTCGCCCGGGGTGAGGCGATTGAGCGCCTCGGCGACGGCGACGTACGACTCGTACGGCGAGACCATGAAGCAGGTGTGCGTGAAGGCGGCGACCTGGGCCTGCACGGCCTCGACGACCTTGGGGTGCGCGTTGCCCACCGTCGTCACGGCGATGCCGGAGCCGAGATCGATGAGCGAGTTGCCGTCGGCGTCGACGACGACGCCGCCGCCGGCCGCGACGGCCGAGATGGGCGCGGTGTGGCCGACGCCCGCGGCGACCGCATCGGCCTTGCGCGCGAGCAGCTCCTGCGAGCGCGGGCCGGGGATCGAGGTGACGAGGCGGCGCTCCTGAGGCAGGGCCGGGCCGCCCACAGCGGTGGCGAGGGTAGAGGTGGTCATGCCGCGAGCGTACGACCGGGCCCGAAGTCGCTGCATTCGCCGTGCGGTACAGAATCGATGCATTCGCTATACGCTCTGTACACGATGTCTCAGCCCGCACCATCCGCCCCCACGCTCCGCGCCCTGCTCTCGCGCGGCGACCTCGCCCTGCGCCTCGCGTCCGCGTCGCACGGCGCGCTCGAGCAGCCCATCCGCTGGGTGCACAGCTCGGATCTGGCGGACCCGACGCCCTTCCTCGCGGAGGAGATGGTGCTCCTCACGACCGGGACGCAGTTCTCCGGAGACGACGCCGCGCAGTACGAGGAGTACGTCCGCCGGCTCGCGCATCGAGGCGTCGTCGCACTCGGGTTCGGCACCGAGGTCGCCCGCACCGGCATCCCCGAAGCGCTCTCGGCCGCGTGCGAGGCGCACGGCGTGCCGCTGTTCGAGGTGCCCTACCGCACGCCCTTCATCGCGGTCGCGCGCGCGGTCGCCGAGGCGATCGCCGCCGGAGCATACGCTCGGCGCACCTGGGCGCTGTCGGCGCAGCGGGCGGTCGCCCTCGCCGCCCTGCGGCGGGATGGCCTCGGCTCGGCGATCTCCGAGCTCTCGCGGCAGCTGGGCGCATGGGTGGGACTGTTCGACTCTGCGGCGGCCCCCGTGCGCGCCTCGGCGCCGCTCGAGACCGCGCTGGCCGAGCGCGTGCAGCAGGAGTGCGAGACGATGCTCGCGCGCGGGGCGAGCGCTGCCGCGGTGATCCGCGTCGGCGGCCGCTCGTTCACGCTCCAGACGCTCGGACCGGGCGGCACGCTGCGAGGCGTGCTCGTCATCGGGGCCGAGGCGCTCGACGAGGAGGCTCGCAGCGTCGTCACGGCGGTCGTCGCGATGACGGGGTTCGCGCTCGAGCAGAACGAGGCCCTCGCGCGTGCCCGCGGCACGCTCCGCGCGGGCGTCGTGCGGGCGCTCCTCACCGGCGACACCGCGCTCGCGGGGGAGATCGGCGATGCCGCGTGGGGCGGCCTGCCGGCCGACCCGGTCGTCGTCGCGGTCACCGATGAAGCGCCGGATGCCCTCGCCGCGTTCCTCGAGCTGCGCGCGGGCCGCGAGCAGGGGAGCTTCTTCTTCGGGAGCGACCCCGAGGGCGGGATCGCTCTCGTCCACACGGCGGATGCCCCGCTCGCGCTCGACGAGCTCGCCGAGCGCTTCGACGTCGCGGTCGGGGTTTCGGAGCCCGGCCCCCTCGCGTCCTTCGCGGCGTCGCTCGACGAGGCGCGCATCGCGCGCGATCGAGGCGAGGGCGTCACGCGCTTCGCCGATGTCGCATCCGCCGGGGTGCTGAGCACCCTCTCCCCCGAGGCCGCGAACGTGGCGCGCACGGTCCTGTCCCCCATCGTGCGACATGACGATGTGCACGGCACCGCCATCCTCGACACGCTGCGGATCTGGCTCCTGCACGATGCGCGCTACGACGACGCCGCCCGGGCGCTCGGCGTGCACCGTCACACCGTGCGCACCCGCATCCGCCTCGCCGAGCGGCTGCTCGAGCGCGACCTCCAGTCGTTCGCGGCGCGCGCCGAGATCTGGGTCGCGCTGCTCGCGGCGCGCTGACGCTAGGGTGGCGGGATGCTGAGGCGGATGTCGACCACGCGCCTGGCAGCGCTCTCGCTCGTCCTGCTCGCGGTCGGCATCGCGCTCGTCGTCGCGGCGGGCGGTCCGCCGCGACTGCTGGGTGCCGTGCTCGCGCTCGTCGGGCTCGCGGGGCTCATCACGCTCGCCCTCCGGCTCATCGAGCGCCTCGGCTCGCGCGGCGACTGAGACGAGGCGCGCTCGAGGGCGCTTCACCGGGTCAGGCTCAGCGTGCCACCGGGTCCGTTCCGGACACGCCGAAGCCCTCGACCTCCCGGAGAGTCGGCCCCGCTTCCCAGTCGCCCGGAGTCGTGCAGGCCAGCGCCCCGCAGACGTTGGCCCTCGCCAGGCGAGCGGGGGCGTCCATCCCCGCGAGCAGCGCGCTGAGGTAGCCCGCGACGAAGGCGTCCCCTGCGCCGACCGTGTCGACGACGTCGACCGCGTGTCCGCGTGCCTCGACGCGCCCCTCGGGAGAGAGCAGTGTCGCGCCCTCGGCCCCGCGCTTGACGACCACCTCGCCGACGCCCCCAGCGCGAAGTCGGCCCGCACAGCTCTCCGCGTCGCCGCCGACGGCGAGGAGCATGAGCTCGTCCTCACCCCCGAATACGAGGTCCGCACGCTCGGCGATCGACCGCAGGACCGGACCGGCGGTCTCGGGCGGCGCAAGCGCTGACCTGTAGTTGACGTCGAAGGACACCGTCACACCGGCGTCCCGCGCACGGTCGATCGCGGCCAGGAAAGCCTCCCGCGCCGTCGCGGAGATCAGCGCAGTGATGCCCGAGACGTGCAGGAGCGCGGCCTCCTCGATCCATCCCGCCGGGAGGTCTGCGGGAGCGAGGCGGGAGCCTGCGGATCCCGCGCGGTAATAGCGCACGACCGTCGAGGTCGACGACGGCCGCTCCTTCACCATGAGCCCGGTGGGTGCGCCGTCGTCCACGACGGCGCGCACGTCCACGCCCTCCGCGCGGATCTCGCGCACGACCCGCTCGCCGAGCGCGTCGTCGCCGACGCGCCCGAGCCACGACGCATCGACGCCGAGGCGCCGGAGGCCGATCGCGACATTGCTCTCGGCGCCCCCGATGCCGCACGAGAGGTCGGAGAGGTGCCGCAGCGACCCGAGCTCGCGCGTGCGCATGAGCGCCATGGTCTCGCCCAGCGTCACCACGCGAGGAGCGCCGGCTCTCATCGTGCTGCCTCGGCGCAGGCCGTCACGAAGGCCTCCGCTCGAGCGCGGAGCGCTCCGAGATCCCCTCCGCGCAGCGCGTCGCCGAGAAGCGGACCGCCGACGCTCACGGCGACGGCGCCCGCCCGCAGCCACGCGGCCGCGCTGTCTCGGTCGACGCCTCCCGACGGCACGACCTGCATGTCGGGGAACGGCCCACGGAGGTCCTTGACGTATCCCGCGCCCACCTGGCCCGCGGGGAAGATCTTCACGGCCGAGGCCCCCGCGGACCAGGAGCTCTCGAGCTCGGTCGGCGTGAGCCCGCCGGGCACGAAAGGAACCCTGACGCGCGCTGCCTCCGCCAGGAGAGCGCTCGACGTGATCGGGGTGACGATGTAATCGGCCCCCGCTTCCGCCGCCCGCCGCAGCTGCTCGCGGTCGACGACCGTGCCGACGCCGAGGTCGGCGACGTCTCCGTAGCGCTCCCGCAGGGCCGGGAGTCGCTCGATCGTGCCTGGCGTCGTGAGCGTGAGCTCGACGCTGCGGACGCCCGCGCCGAGGAGCACGTCCAGCACGCGGTCGTACTCCTCGGCAGCCGATGCACGCATCACGACGATGAGGCGGGCTGCGGCGGTGCGCGACGGGAGCGGAATCCTCTGGTCACCAGTCATGAACGGTTCCGTCCGTGAGACGGTTCACGGGCAGATACGCCTTCGTGTACGGGAAGGCCGACGCCGCCTCCTCGTCGAGCTCGACGCCCAGCCCGGGAGCCTCGCCCGGGTGCAGGAAGCCGCCGTCGAGCGTGAACGACGTCTGGAAGACCTCGAGCGTCTCGGCGTTGTGCGGCATGTACTCCTGGATCCCGAAGTTGTGGATGGCGAGGTCCAGGTGGAGCGCCGCGGCCATCCCGACGGGCGAGATGTCGGTGGGCCCGTGGATGCCCGAGCGGATGCCGTAGATCGCTGCGAAGTCGAGGAGCTTCTTCATCGCGGTGATGCCGCCGGTGTGCGTCACCGCCGAGCGCACGTAGTCGATCAGGCGCTCGGTGACGAGGGTCTGGTAGTCGTGCACGGAGTTGAACACCTCGCCGATCGCGAGGGGCGTCGTGGAGTGCTGACGGACGAGGCGCAGCGCGGTCTGGTCCTCGCCCGGCGTGCAGTCCTCGAGCCAGAAGAGCTTGTACGGCTCGATGTCCTTCGCGAATCGCGCGGCCTCGATCGGTGACATGCGATGGTGGCCGTCGTGCAGGATCCGCAGGCCGGATCCGAAATCGGAGCGGATGCGCTCGAACACCCCCGGCATATGCGCGAGGTACGCCGCGGTGTCCCAGGACTCCTCGGTCGGGGCAGACGCCGCCGTCCCGTCTGCCGCGCGCTTGGCGGGCTCGTAGTCGTAGCGGACGCCCGGCCCCGAGGTCGAGACGCCGTAGATCTGCCCGAGCCCGGGTACCCCCGTCTGCACGCGGACCGCCGTGAAGCCGAGCTCCTGATACCCCGTGATCGCGTTCGCAAGAGCCTGGTAGTCGGTTCCTGAGGCATGGGCGTAGACGCGCACTCCCGCGCGGCTCGCACCGCCGAGCAGCTGGTAGAGGGGCATGCCGGCCTTCTTGGCCTTGATATCCCAGAGCGCCATGTCGACGGCTGCGATCGCGGCCATGGTGACAGGCCCGCGGCGCCAGTACGGCCCTCGATACAGGTACTGCCAGGTGTCTTCGATCCGGTTCTCGTCGCGACCGATCAGCGTCGACGCGACGTGATCGCCGAGGTACGACGCGACCGAGAGCTCACGGCCGTTGAGGGTGGCGTCGCCCCATCCCACGACGCCGTCGCTCGTCGTGATCTTCAGGGTGACGAAGTTCCGACCGGGGCTGGTGATGATGACATCGGCTCTTTCGATGCTCACGGTGTTCCTTTCAGCGGCGTTCGACGGGGGTCAGATGGCGTCGCGCGGGTCGGTGAGGTCGCGGCCGGCGACCTCCGGCATCCAGATGGAGGCGACGAGCGCACAGAGGGTGAAGAACACGAGCATCACGATGACCGGGATGAACGAGCCGGTCGCGGCGGAGACCCAGGCCGCGGCGATCACGGGGCCGGCCCCGGTTGCCGCGATCGCTGCGATCTCGCGTGCCATCGCAGTGTAGGTGTACCGGTTCCGGGCGCCGAAGATCTCGGGCAGCGTGAGGTTCTCGAGCGAGGCGAAGCTCATCACGGCGAGGTTGTGCAGGACCACATACCCGATGAACACCAGAGGCGTGTCCTTGCTGCTGATCATGAGCATCGTCGGAACGATCACGACGAGCGCGACCACGGCCCACACCATGTACATGCGCTTGCGGCCGAAGCGGTCGCCCAGCCAGCCCGAGAGCGGCACGGTGATGAAGGCGACGAGCGACGAGACGATGACGGCGTTCACGCCGATGGAGCGGTCGAGCAGGAGCACGACGGTGATGTAGCTGATCAGGTAGGTCTGGATCATCCCGGAGTTGCCGGCCTGGCCGAAGCGCAGGAGCAGCGCGATGATGAACGCCTTGATCGGCTTGCGGTTCATCGCCTCGAGGGTGCGGATGTCGCCGGTCTCGGTCGCGAGCCGGATCGTCTCCTGCTTGGACAGCGCCTGACCGTCGACGACATCGTCGCGCTCCTCGAAGACCGGGCTCTCCTTGAGGTTGAAGCGGACCCAGACGGCGAAGAGCATGATCACGACGCTGCCGATGAACGGGATGCGCCAGGCCCAGTCGATGACCTGCTGCTCGTTGAACGCGACGAGCAGCACGGCCCAGATCGCCGACGCGAGCAGCGTGCCGCAGTTCGTGCCGAGAGCGACGAGCGACGCGATGATTCCGCGACGCTTCGCGGGGGCGTACTCCGCGAGCATGACCCCGGCCCCGGAGATCTCGGCGCCGGCACCGAAGCCCTGCGCGATGCGGAGGACGACGAGAAGGATGGGCGCGAGGATGCCGACCTGCGAGTAGGTGGGCAGGACGCCGATCAACGTGGTCGCGAGGCCCATCAGCAGGATCGTGTAGAAGAGGACCTTCGTCCGCCCGGTCTTGTCTCCGAGGCGCGCGAAGAAGAATGCGCCCACGGGGCGGGCGACGTAGCCGACCCCGTAGGTGGCCATCGCGGCGACGACGGCCATCGCCGGGTCCTCGTCGGAGAAGAACAGGTCGGCGAAGACGAGGGCCGCCGCGAGCGAGTAGAGCTGGTAGTCCATGAACTCGAGCGCCGTGCCGAGCCAGCCGGAGATGGCGGCGCGCACGAGGTCGCGAATCGACCTCTTCGCTGCGGGATCGTGGACGTCGGTCACACGCTGTGCATCTGACATTCGGGTACTCCTTTGCACCGTTTGGTCGGACGGATGTCTGGGGGTGGGTTCGGCTGGGATGCGCCGTCGCGTCAGAGCGACAGCAGGACCTTCGCGGACGCGGATGAATCGCGAGCGGTCGTGAAGGCGGAGACCGCATCGGATGCGGGGACGACATGCGTGATCACGGCATCGAGGCGACTGTCTGCGGCGAGCATCTCGATGGTCTCGTCGATCTCGTCCGAGAACCGGAATGCGCCTCGCAGGGTGAGTTCCTTCGCCAGTGCGGGAGCGAGGTTCACCTCGATGAGGGCGTCGGGCAGCATCCCGACCTGGACGACGGTGCCCGCGCGCTTCGCAGCCCGAATCGCCTGGCTGAGCGAGACGGGTGCTCCGGAGCACTCGAACACCACGTCGTACGACTCGTCCGCGACGGCGTCCCGCCCGACGAGGAGCACTTCGTGTGCGCCCAGCGCCTGAGCGCGGGCGAGCGGCTCCTCGCGGAGGTCACCGGCGGCGACGGCTTCTGCGCCGGCGCGCACCGCCGCCGCGACAACGAGGAGGCCGATCGGCCCCGCGCCGGTCACGAGGACGCGCTTGCCCGCGAGATCGCCGGCGATCCGGACGGCGTGGAGTGCGACAGCGAGCGGTTCGGCGAGCGCGCCGCGCTCGAGGGACACGCCATCAGGAAGCGGCCGGACCATGTGCTGCTCGACGATGAGGTACTCCGCAGCACCGCCCTGTCGATGCGGCAAGGCAGCGGCGCTTCCGAGGTAATCGCCCCCGGGGCGCAGGTGGGGGCGCTCCTCGAGCCCCGCGACATCCGGCCCGAACCGGGCGGGGTGGACCGTGACCCGCGTCCCCGGCTCGAGCCGGCCGGACGGGTCGAGATCGACCTCGGCAGACAGCTCGTGCCCGGGTGTGAGCGGCTCCCGGATGGCGTACTCGCCATTCGCGCCAAGGAAGTAGTAGTGGAGGTCGGACCCGCAGATGCCGACGTAGCGGACGCGGAGCCGGACCTGGCCCGTCTCGGGCCGCGGATCATCCGCTTCCTCCCAGCGGATGTCCTCGCGGGCGTGGATCGCCAGTCGCTTCATCGGCTCGTCTCCTTGATCTGCTCGGACGCGGCGACCGCGTCTCGGATGGCGGCGGCCGCGCCGTGCTCCGTGATGGTGTGCAGCAGCTCCCCGACGCGCTCGATGAACTCGTCGTGCTCGGCGAGCTCCCCGCCGAACAGGTGCAGGTCTCCGATCGCCCGTCGGGCGACCTCCCGCGCACCGCGGGCATCGGCCGCGACCGCCGCAAGCCGCGCGCGAGCTCCGTCCTTCATCGCATGGGCCTGCGAACCCGGATCGAAATGCGGCATCGGCGCGAGGCACGCGAGGTACGCGGCGACGGTGAGGGCGATCAGGTGCGGAACCGTCCCTCCCTCCAGGGCGAGCACGGCCGGGGCGGGGATGCGCTGCCGCAGCTTGACCGAGCCGTCGGTGCCGACCTGGGCGGTCCGATGCCCGAGGGCGCTGTTGCTCCAGCGCTCGAAGAGCTGCTCCTCGTACGCGTCGAGGTCGACTCCGCTCGGCGCAGTGATCGAGGGCCCGTACTCACGGCGGAGCACGGCCCGCGCCGCGACCTCGATCTCGGGGTCGGCGATCGCCTCGGCGATCGTGTCGAGGCCGCGCAACGCGCCGAGGTAGGCGATCAGCGAGTGGGTGCCGTTGAGCAGGCGGACCTTGAGGTCCTCGTATCGGCCGACCTCGTCGGTGAAGACCGCTCCGCCGACCTCCCACGCCGGGCGTCCAGCGGCGAACCGGTCCTCGATCGCCCACATCGTGAACGGCTCGGCGGGAACCGGGACCTCGTCCCAGGCGCCCAGCCGCGCGGCCACATCGTGACGCAGCTGAGCCGTGGTCGCCGGGACGATCCGGTCGACCATGCTCGAGGGGAACGCGACGGCCTGGTCGAGGAACGCGAGTGCTTCCCTGCTCTCGCGCTCGGGAAGCGCCGCAAGAAACTCGCGGACGAGGCGCTCGGTGTGTGCGCCGTTCGATGCGAGGTTGTCGCAGCTGAGCACCGTGAGGGGTGCTCCGTCCGCCGCGCGGCGCTGGATTCCCCGCGCCAGCTGCCCGATGGTCGTGCTCGGGCGTCCGCCGCGGAGGTCGGCCGTGATCGCAGGATCGTCGACGTCGAGGTGGCCCGTGGAGGGCGAGTAGCTGTACCCGTTCTCGGTGACGGTGAGCGTCACGACGCGGATGGCCGGGTCTGCGAGGTGCGAGACGACGCGCTCCGGCTCGTCTCCGGCGACGAAGACGTCTGTGTGCACGTCCGGGGTGCTCAGCGACATCCCCTGCGGCGAGATCTCCGCGACCGTGTATCGCAGATCCTGGGCGCGCATGGCGTCGGCGATCGACCGCGAGCGGGAGGCGACGCCGACGATGCCCCAGTCACCTCCCTCCGCGGCGACCGCCGCTGCCGTGTACACGGCCTGATGCGCGCGGTGGAAGTTGCCCAGGCCGAGATGGAGCACACCCGCAGGTCGCGCGATCTGCCGGCCCTCGCGCCCCAAGCGCGGTCCGGAGGCGATCATGCCGCGTTCCCGCGGCTCGGGCGCCGGACGACGACGGGATCCTCTTCGATCGACATGAGAGCCATCCTGCAGTGTTTGTACAAGCTTGTCAAGTGCTTTCATTCACGTTTCATGGGTCATCATGGATGAGGCACTCCCAGAAGAAGGACCTCCGTGACCGCCACACTGACCGATGTCGCTCGCGCCGCCGGCGTCTCTCTCGCGACGGCATCGCGCGCGTTCGGCGAGCCCGATCGGCTTGCGCGCGCGACGCTCGAACGCGTCCTCGCCGCCGCTGCCGAGCTCGGTTACGCGAACGCGAACGCGAACGGCGGCGAGAGGGCTTTCGGCGCCCTGGTGCCCGACGTCGCGAGCCCCGTCTACGCGACGCTCCTCAAGGGGATCCATGCGCAGGCCTGGCACGGACGCCACCGAGTTGTGCTGTTCGACACGGACGAGGACGTGCACCGGGAGCGGGAGCAGATCGAACGCGCCCGCCGCCTGAACGGCATCCTGCTGTGCTCCCCGCGCCTTCCGGATGATGAGATCCGCGAGCTCATCGGCGACACGCCTGCCGTCGTCGTCAACCGCGTCATCGAGGGCGTGCCGTCGGTGGTCATGGACACCGAGAACGGGCCGCGACAGGCTGTCGAGCACCTGGCGGCCCTTGGTCACCGTCACATCGCGTACGCGGCTGGTCCGCGCCTGTCCTGGGCCGACATCCGCCGCGGGGACGCGATCGCGCGAGCCTGCGAGCGCCAGGGCGTGCGCCTTACGCGACTCAATCACCAGTCGGCGTCCATCCAGGGCGGCCGGGCAGCGGCGGCACCGGCACTCGCGAGCGGCGCGACCGCGGTGATCGCGTACAACGACCTCATCGCGCTCGGCATCGATGCGGGGATCGCGGATCTCGGCAGGAGCTGCCCCGAGGATCTCAGCATCGTCGGTGTCGACGACATCGAGATGGCGTCGGCCAGGCAGCCCGGGCTGACGACCGTGCGCCTTGCGATCGGCCGTTGCGGCTCGCTCGCCGTCGAGGTGCTGCTCGAGGCGATGTCGGGCGGCACGGCGCGCGAGCTCGCGAGCCTCGATTCGCAGCTCATCGTCCGAGGGTCCACCGCGCCGCCGCCATCGCCTACGCGAGATTCCTCCGCGCCGGCGGGCTGAGACGAGGCGCGTGAGCGCCGGCGCTTCACCGCGCCGCCCGCGGTGCGGGATGCTGTCGTCATGCGCCCGCAACGCCTCCCCTCCGGGATCGCCCGTCTCGGCCTTCCGCGGGATGTGCTGAGATCGAGCGGGGCCGACCGCGTGACGCACGTCGAGCTCTTCTTCGACCTCGTGTTCGTCTTCGCGCTCACCCAGCTCTCGAGCTACCTCTTCGATCACCGAGAGCTCCTCGGCGCGCTCGAGGGCGCCATCCTGCTCTGCGCCGTGTGGTGGACCTGGGTCTCGACGACGTGGGTGACGAACACGCTCGACCCGGCGAAGCTCCCCGTGCGCGTCGCGGTGATCGCCCTCGCATTCCTCGCCCTGCTCATGGCCGTGGCGACCAAGGAGTCGTTCGGCGACCGCACCTGGACCTTCGCCGTCGCGTATGTCGCCCTGCAGCTGGGCCGCACGGCCTTCATCGTGTGGGCGACGATGCGGCATGACCGTCGGATCGCGCACGACTTCACGTGCATCCTCATCTGGACCGCGGCGGGATCCGTGCTGTGGATCGTCGGCGCCCTCCTCCCCCTGCCCGCGCAGCTGCCCCTGTGGATCGCCGCCCTCGGCCTCTAGCTCGTCGGCACCGTTCTGGGGTTCCGCGTACCGGGATGGGGCGGCGTCTCCCTCGAGCGCTGGGACCTCTCCGGCGCGCACATCGCCGAGCGCACGTCTCTCTTCGTGCTCATCGCGATCGGCGAAGGCCTTCTCGTCACCGGCTTCGCCTTCGTCGCGAAGGAGTCATCGCCGGAGAGCGTGATCGCGATGGCCTGCGCATTCGTCACGGCTGCCGCGACCTGGTGGATCTACTTCGATCACGGTGAGCGGGTGGGAGCCGAGGCGATGGAGGAGTCGGATGCTCCCGGGCGCCTCGCCCGCATCGTCTACACCTGGGTGCACCTGCTCATCGTCGGCGGCATCGTGATGCTGTCGGTCGGCGACAAGCAGGCGCTCTCGCATCCGCACGAGCACGGTGCGGTCAGTGCGCTCACGACCACGACCGGTCCGTTCCTCTTCCTCGTCGGGACGGTGGTCTTCCGCAGGCTGCTCGAAGGGCGGATGCCCAGGGCTCAGCTCGCAGGAGCGGTCGCCATGGCCGGGGTGTGGGTCTTCGGGCTCTTCGCGAGCGCGCTGACGACCACGGTGGTCGTCACCGCCGTGCTCGTCGCGGTCGCCGCGGGCGAGACGATCGAACGCGTGCGCCGCGGTCGACGCGCAGGCGGCTGACGCGGGCGCACTTCTCCCCCGGGCGCCGTTCTGCCACGGCGCCCGCCTCACCGAGCGTCGTGCCCGGCGCCGAGGCGCTGCCGCCCGCGCCGGGTGTCGATCCTGCGCCGAAAGCCGCGCCCCTGCCTGCCCCGTCGGCGCCAATCGGCACACTCGCGCCCGGGACTCAACGCGGCCGCGACAGATCCGCGATCGTCGGCTACGCTGTCCGCGGCGGATGTTTGCGCAACCATGATGCGCCATCCGCTGTCACCCATGGCGCGACGCTGCGCCAGAATGGAGTACTGATCGATGAAGAGAGCACTCGGGATCGCGGTAGCGGCCGGCCTGCTGCTGAGCGGAGGCGTCGCCGCCAGCGCGACCGCCGCCCCGACGAGCGGACCCAAGGGGACGAGCGAGTTCCGCGGCGTCAACTGGGCCGACCCTCGCGACAACTACGCGGACGACGAGGTCGTGCCATCCGGTCTCAGCACCGCGGACGACTACCGGACGACGTATGAGAAGGCGTCGGACATCGTGTCGGAGTTCCGACACGAGCTGCGCGCGAACACCGTGCGCCTGCCGATCAACCCGTCCAGCGTCGGAACGGAGTGGTGGGACTCGTACCGCGGCGCGATCGACGCGGCCACCCGCCACGGCTTCGACGTCATCCTCAGCTACTGGGAGGCCGACAACGCGAAGGATGGCCGAGCCGACGACCCGGCTGCGTTCGATGAGATGTGGGACACGGTTGTCGACGCGTACGAGCGCAATCCGCACGTGTACTTCGAGGTGATGAACGAGCCGTTCGGCTACTCGCTCGACGAGTGGGTCGATCTGAACGTCGACTGGCTGGAGGAGCACTCCGACGTGCCCCGCTCGCGCGTGATCGTCTCGGGAACGGGCTACAACGACGACGTCACCGGCGTCGGCGCGGCCGAGGAGCTCGAGGGCACGCTCCTGTCGCTGCACTTCTACGGCTTCTGGGCGGATCACACGACCGAGGAGGAGTGGAAGCAGAACCTGCTGCCGCGGATCGGCGAGTACGGATGGCGCACGCTCGTGAGCGAGGCCGGCTCGCCGATGACGACGGGGCTGAACTACGGCAACCACACGGGCGACGTGTCCACGTCGTACCTCGGCGCGCTCACAGAGGTGACCCGCGACCAGGGAATGGGCGTCGTCTACTGGCCGGGCCTGCGCACGAACGACTCGTACACGCTCACCGAGCTCGTCGGCGACGGCGACCTCGAGGTGACGAACGAGTCCGGGCTCGCCCAGCTGCAGTGGGGCTGGGGCCTGCTGAAGGACGAGCAGCTCAACGACCTCCCGCCCGCCCCTCCCGGCGAGCCGATCGTGAGCGAGCAGCACGGCGTCTGCATCGACGTGCCCGGCGCCTCGTCCACCCCCGGGACGATGCTGGGCCTGTGGAACTGCAACGGCGGCGCGAACCAGTCGTTCCACGCGACGCCCGAGGGCGAGGTCACGGTCTACGGCGACATGTGCGTCGATGTGGCGGGCGCGCTCGCCGTCGGAAGCGGCCTGTCGATCGAGGACTGCTCCGGCGAGTCGACCCAGTTCTGGGAGTTGCGAGCAGACGGCACCATCGCGAGCCTTGCCGATCCGACGCTGTGCGTCGCGACCTCGGAGACGGAGTGGTCGCTCGCGCTCGAGACCTGCGACGCGACGAGCGCGACCCAGCGCTGGAGCCGCGGCTGACGCCATCCGATCGAGCCTGACGCCATCCGCGCGCGGCGCAGGCAGCGCCCCGGGAACGACCCGCGTCCCGGGGCGCTGCCGTTGGGCCTCGCATGTCTCACTCGCCGCGACCATCTGCCCGCCATTCCCGCGCGAAGCGAGACATGGATCCCGGTCGGCCGCCGGAACGAGGCGGGTCTGGGCCAGGTCACGGGACACGAGGCTCCAGCGACGAGGGCCTCGGTATGACGAGGGGCCCGCGACGGCGGCCCGGCATGACGAAGGCTCCGGAGAGGACGACGCTCGCGACGCGACGGGCTCCCGGACACGACGAAGCCCCCGCCGGAGCGGGGGCTTGATCTGTAGCAGGAGCGGGGCTTGAACCCGCGACCTCACGATTATGAGTCGTGCGCTCTCACCAACTGAGCTACCCTGCCGCGATGCATCCGTGGATGCTGCGAGCCCCGAGTCAGGATTGAACTGACGACCCCTTCCTTACCATGGAAGTGCTCTGCCACTGAGCTATCGGGGCGTGCTACCTTCAGCAGGCAACCAGAAGAGAATACCATCTCCGCGCGGCGACTTCGAACCGACGACCGCCGCGCGCGTCGGTCACTCCGCCGTGATCTCCGAGCCGAGGAGATCCGTGAGAGCGGCCTCCGCAGCGGCCTCCTCTTCCTTCGAGTAGCGCGTGTTCGCATGCTCCTGGAGCCACGGCAGCGGGTCGGTGGTCTTCCCGTTGATGATGATCTCGAAGTGCATGTGCGCGCCGTACGAGCGGCCCGTGTTGCCCGTGAGGCCGACGACGTCGCCGGTCTCCACGCGCTGGCCCTGCGTCACCTTCAGCGAGCCGTACTGCATGTGCGCATAGTGGCTCGTGACGACCTGGCCGTCGATGACGTGGTCGATGTAGACGGTCACGCCGTAGGCGCCACCCGACTCGGTCGCGATGCGCACGACGCCGTCGGCGATCGCCTGGACGGGAGCGCCGTCACCTGGTGTGAAGTCGACGCCCTCGTGCATGCGGCCCCAGCGCGGCCCGTAGCCCGAGCTCATGCTCGTGCCGACCGCGAACGGCCACTGGATGTCGGCCGACGCATCGTTCGTGAAGAACGCGCCGGCCGTGCTGATGCCATCCGCCGACGCGAGGGTCGGGAGGGTCTCTGCCGAGTACCCCTGGGCACGCGTGACATCGGCGTTCTGCACCTCGGAGGAGGCGACGAAGGCCTGGATCTCCTCATCCTCGAGGTCCTGCGCGTCGCTGCCTGCGGCGATCGAGACGGTGGCCGCCACGTTCGCGGCGCCGCCCTGCGCGAGGGCGCCGAGCGGCGTGGTCATGCCGACGGCGAGGAGGCCGATGACGCCCATCGCGCCGATCGACGCCGCAGCGGTCGCGACGCGACGGAAGGCGAGCCCACGACGCGGAGCGACGTGGGCCTCCTGCGCGGGAGCCTCCGGCGCAGGCTCGGGAGCCTCCGCGGCGGGAGCGACGGAGACGGGCGTCTCGCCCGTGAAGTGGAGGGCACGCGCGGCGGCGAGGAACTCGTCGTCCTCAGCCGTGGGGATGGCGCCGGTGGCGGGAGCGGAGCTCGCCACCTGCTCGGCGACCTTGAGGGCCTCGCCGAAGTCGGCGTCGCCGTCGTGGATGATCTCGGGGGCGGGGGTGGCCGAGGCGAGTTCACGCAACCGGCGACGCGTCAGCGGCGGCTCGGGAAGAGTCGTCTCCACATCGTCAGCACGCGTCGTCGCACCCTGCGGGTCTGGCATGGACGTCGCGCGGAGGTCGCGACGCGAGCGGCGCTGGGGCGCAGCTTCAGCCATGGGTGTGTCGAGCGGCAAGGAGGAGTGCTTTCCGTAGGTCGCTGCGGGGGAACAGCGAGAAACGTGATCGGGGCGATCGGTCACTCCGCAAGATCGGGCTGCGAAAGTAACGATCCGGTAACCAACGTAGCGGATGTTCTCTGGGAGCGCCATCCACGGCGGGAGGTTGGGGACGAATCTAACCGACCGAGCACCCTGTGCACGAATCGACGAGAACGCCCGACCCGCACTCAGCTGGCGAGCACCTCGACGAGCCGGTCGTACACGGCCGCACTCGCGGCGACCATCATCCGGCGACCCCAGGCGTCCGTCTCGAACCACCCGAGACGCCCGCCGGCCTCGGTCACGAGGAGCGAACCCGCCGCCATGTCCCACGGCTTCAGGCCGCGCTCGTAGTAGGCGTCCAGACGCCCAGCCGCCACGTACGCGAGGTCCAGAGAGGCCGCCCCCGCACGGCGGATGTCGCGCGCGATGGGCATGACGCGCCGCAGCTCGTCGAGAGCGCTCGCATGCGTCTCGGGGTCGTATCCGAAGCCCGTCGCGACGAGCGCGCCCGCGGGCGCCTCCGCCGTCACGGAGAGCCGCCGGTCTCCCACGAACGCGCCGTGCCCCCGCGCGGCGGAGAACATCTCGCCCAGAGCGGGCGCCGCGACCGCGCCCGCGATGACCTGCCATCCGAGCGGGTCGGCGGGCCCGGTCACCGCGGCGATGCTCACGCCGTAGGCCGGCTGCCCGAACGCGTAGTTGACGGTCCCGTCGATCGGGTCGACGACCCACGTCACCTCGGAGGCGCCGGTGCCACCGCCCGACTCCTCCCCCAGGAACCCGTCGTCCGGACGCGCCTCGGCGAGGCGGGAGCGGATGAGCGCCTCGACCTCGCGGTCGGCCTCGGTGACGATGTCGGCGAGGGTCGATTTGCTCGCGGCGATGGCCACGCCCTCATCGCGGCGGCGCTTCGCGAGCTCACCCGCCTCGCGGGCGATGTCGATGGCGAGGTCGCGCAGGTCGAGTTCGAGAGTCATCCCTCCACGCTATCCGCGCGCGCTGGCCGGATGGCGACGGCGCCGTGAACGGGCGGCTCCCGCCTTCAGCGGGGGCCGTCAGGACACGGGCGGGACGGGCGGGAGCGGCGGACGCGGCGGCACCTCGGCTTCGCCGGATGCGGCGGGAGTCTGCGGATAGGTCGGGTACCCGGTGTAGTACGCGTTCCAGTCGGGCGATCCGTCGGGCAGCACAGGAAGCGGCGTCACGCCGTCGTAGTACGTCGGCCACGCGGGAGGCGCGTAGCCCTGTGCCTGCGGATGGCCCTGCGGCTGCGCGTACGGCTGCGGCTGGACCTGCGCGTACCCCTGCGCGGAGGCCGGACCCATCGGGCGCGGCTTCCGCGGCGCGAAGAGGGCGTTGAGCAGCGGCAGGAGCGTCGTGCCGACGGCCGCGAGGATGGCGAGGGACACGACGATCCGCCAGTACAGTTCGCCGAAGTGGAAGCTGTCGGGGAACGTGAAGAAGAAGACGAGCATTCCGACGAGCACGACGAGGAAGACCGTCGTCGCGATCGCGATGATCCGCGTGAACGTCGTCACGTGGCGCTCGTGGGCTCGCCAGAAGAGGCGCTGGTGCAGCAGCGCGAGCTGGAGCACGCCGATCACGAGGACGAGGTGGAAGAACCGCTCGATCCCCTCCGCACCGTATCCGTACTCGAAGTAGTCGTCAGACTCCCACCCGCGGGGCACCACGTCGAGCCAGATCTTCACGGCGCCCACGAGCAGGACGACGACCCACGAGATCATGCTCGCGAGCGCGAACCAATCCGGACGCCGCGGCGCGAGGTTCGCGTCGAGCAGCACGACCCCGGCGAAGCCCGCCAGGAGGAGCACCGTGAGGAACGCCTTGCCGATGATGCCGTTCTGGTCGCCGACGAGCACCCACACCACGCAGATGAGGGCGGCCGCGATGAGCGCGCCGATCGCGATCCAGATGGCGCCCTTGATGAGCTTCGACATCGGACGATCGCCCGGCGCGACAGCCTGCTGCGGCTGATCGTGAGGCGGGTACGGTGCAGACATCTGGTCCCCCTTCGGCGGAGCCGGCGCTCCGATGTCGTCATCATTCCACGGCGGGCGGGCGCCCTCCCCGACCGTCGCCGAACCGTGAGCAACGCGCCCGAGAGGCGCTTGCCATCCGGCGATTTCACCTTGCCCGTCTCACGGGGTAATATCGTTACTCGCGCATCCGGTCGTCTGGTGAAAGTCGGGCGGGCGCGCACTGGCAAGTTGCCCGAGCGGCCAAAGGGAGCTGACTGTAAATCAGCCGCGTCATGCTTCGGGGGTTCGAATCCCTCACTTGCCACCCACGGAGAAGGCCCCCGCGAGAGCGGGGGCCTTCTCCGTTTCTCCCGCTCAGCCCAGGCAGCGCCCGGTGGACACCGCCTCGGTCGCTCCGGGAAGCGCGTCGAGCACGGGCTGCAGCTCGGCGTTCGACATCGCGTAGCCGATCTCCGGACGCGCCTCGTCGCGGGCGAAGACGACCCCGGCGACGGTTCCGTCCTCGCTGAGCAGCGGACCGCCGGAGTTGCCGGGGGCGACCTCCGCCTCGAGCGCGTAGATCGCCCGCTCGGTCGCGCGCTCACCGTAGATGTCCTCGATGAGCGCGGGGCCGCTCGCCGCGATGCCGGCCGAGACGGTGCGAAACGGCCCACCGTACGGGTATCCCTGCACGGCCCCGGCGTCACCCGCCTGCACGCTGTCGTCGAGCGCGAGCGGCGCGGCCTCGACGTCGACGGCGATCACCGCGAGGTCGTCGATCGGATCGAAGTACACGATCCGGCCGTCACGGGCCGGTTCGCCGGGAAGCTCGACCATGGGCGTCTCGACCCCCGCCACGACGTGGGCGTTCGTGACGATCCGGTCCTCGGCGACGACGAAGCCGGTTCCGCTGGGCCGCGTGCTGCAGGCGGCGGCCACGCCCGACACCCTGGCCACCGACTCAGCGGCCGCGGCGAGCGCGGGGTTCTCGAGATCCGCGCTGCCGGGGTCCGCCGCGTCGGGTAGGTCGCTGAGGAGCCCGTCGATCGTCGGCAGCACCGTCTCGCCGAGGATGGCCGAGCGGAGCCGCGCCATGGCCTCGGACAACGGAGCCGGAGTGAGCGCGTCGATGGTCCGCAGCAGCGACGAGGACGCGACCGACGACGACACGACGGGGATGCCGGCGGACGCGATCCCCGCTCCGGTGAGCGACACCGCGAGCGTGCCGGCGACGAGCCCGAGCGCGCCGCCGAGCAGCCGCTCGAGCGCGCGAAGGCGCAGCCTGTCAGCACCGCGCCGGATGACCCCGCCGATCGCGACCCCGAGGCTCGCGCCGAGCGCGAGCAGGAGGATCGCGCTTCCGATCACGGCCAGCCCGCGCCATCCCTCATCCGGCACGGCGGCGGCGACGAGGGGCAGGACCCACGGAGCCGCGACGCCCGCCGCGACGAGTCCGCACAGGGCGCCGAGCGCGGCGAAGAGGCCCGCGCGCAGTCCCGACAGGAGCGCGCCGAGGAGCAGCACGACGATCAGCACGTCGACGACCGAGGGCATGTCGTCCTCCTCCCCCACGCGTCGACCGCGTGTCGCCCTCAGGCTACGCACGGCACCTCTGCCTCGGCCGGGAGCGCGCTCGATGCGGCACGCGCGCTTCCGCCAGGAAGGTGCGGACCGGGACCCCCGCATCGCGCCCTCCGCCCCGATCCCGCGCGAGGATGGAATCCATCGACGCCCGTCAGGCGTCGACAGACCGCATCACAGGAGATCGCATGCTCACTGTCAACGCCTACGCGGCGCCATCCGCGACCGAGCCGCTCGTCCCGACCACCATCGAACGACGGGATGTCGGGCCGAAGGACGTCCTCATCGCCATCCGCTACGCCGGCATCTGCCATTCCGACATCCACACGGTCCGCGGCGACTGGGGACCGATCACCTACCCGCAGGTCGTCGGCCACGAGATCGTCGGCGAGGTCGTGGAGGTCGGCTCCGACGTCGTCAAGCACGCCGTCGGCGACCGCGTCGGGGTCGGCTGCATGGTCGACTCGTGCCGCGAGTGCGAGAACTGCCAGGCCGGCATGGAGAACTACTGCCTCGCCGGCAACACGCAGACGTACGCGTCGGTCGACCGCGACGGCACGATCACGCAGGGCGGGTACTCGACGCACGTCGTCGTCGACGAGGACTTCGTCCTGAAGGTGCCCGAGGCCATCCCGTACGAGGCGGCAGCGCCGCTGCTGTGCGCGGGCATCACGACCTACTCGCCGCTCGCCCACTGGAATGCGGGCCCCGGCAAGCGCGTCGCGGTCGTCGGCATGGGCGGTCTCGGCCACATGGCCGTCAAGATCGCCGCCGCGATGGGCGCCGAGGTGACGGTGCTCTCGCGCACCCTCGACAAGAAGGATGACGCCCTGCGCTACGGAGCGACGGATCACTTCGCGACCGCCGACCCCGCGACCTTCGCCGAGCTGCGCAACCGGTTCGATCTCATCGTCAACACCGTCAGCGCGCCGCTCGACCTCGACCGCTACCTCTCGCTGCTCCGTCTCGACGGCACGATGGTCAACGTCGGCGCACCGCCCGAGCCCCTCGCTCTGCACGTCTTCACGCTGTTCGGCAACCGCCGCTCGTTCGCGGGATCGAGCATCGGCTCGATCGCGGAGACCCAGGAGATGCTCGACTTCTGCGCCGAGCACGGCATCGCGCCCGAGATCGAGCTGATCCCGGCCGAGCAGATCAACGAGGCGTACGAGCGCGTGCTCTCGAGCGACGTGCGGTACCGCTTCGTCATCGACAGCTCGACGCTGTAGGTCAGGGCGGAAAGCGCCCGTTCCGGATGGTCGCGGCCGCGACACCGGGACGGGCGCCTTCTGCGGATGGGATGGTCGTCAGCGCGTGAGCTCGCGCACTGCCGCCACGACCGCGTCGGGGCGCTCGCTCGCGATGTAGTGCGCGGCGTCCTCGACCCAGATGGCCACGAGGTCGTCGGCGCGATCTCCGACATCATCAGTGCGGGCGGCGCGCATGATCGGGTCGCGAGCGCCGAGGAGGATGCGCGTCGGCACCGTCAGACGGCGCCCTCTTCCCAGCGCTGCCATCGTCATCATCCCCGGGAGCACGAGGCTGCGATACGTGCGCGCGAGTGCCCGTGCACGGACGGGGTCGCGCAGCGGCGCGAGGAAGCATTCGAGGTCGTCGACGTCGCACCCGCCGAGGCCGGGCGCATACCCCTCGATCATGTAGCGCACGAGCCGCTGCCGCCCGCCCGCGATCAGCCGGGGCCCGAACGGCGAGATGATCACCTGCTGGAACCAGGCCCGCCACAGCTGGAGCGCCATCTTCGGCGTGATCCCGCTCCACGGATGCGGGCTCCCGAGCGCCGTGAGGCTCGCGAGCCGATCCGGATGGTCGAACGCGAGACGCCAGCCGAGGAACGCGGAGTAGTCGTGCACGACGAGGTGCACACGCTCGATGCCGAGCGCGTCGAGCAGAGCGAGGACGTCCGCCGTCTGCTGGGCCTCGTCGTACCCGTGATCGGGAGCGTCCGACCATCCCGCTCCCCTCAGATCGGCCGCGATCACGCGATGATCGGCGGCCAGCTCGGGGATCACACGGCGGTACTCCCACCAGTGCTGGGGCGAGCCGTGCAGGAGGAGCACCGGCACGCCGGCGCCCGCCTCGGCGACGTGCAGCGCGAGCGCGTCGCCGTGCTCGTGCACCTGGACCATGCGATGCGTCACGTCGGCCAGGTCCGGCATGCGCAGTTCGAGAGCGCTCATGGCCGCATGTTACTACGATCGTAGTACCAACGCCATGACTACCCTGGAGCGCGATGGCACGCACGCGAGAGCTCGTCGTCGAGGCGGCGATCGCCCTCCTCGGCGAGGAGGGGATGCGCTCCTTCACGCATCGGAGGGTGGATCGGCGGGCGCGCCTGCCCGAGGGCAGCACATCGAACTACTTCCGCACCCGGGAGGCGCTTCTCGCGGGAGTCGTCGACGGCATCGTCGCGTCCGAGCTCGACACCGCCGAGCCCCTGCCCGGCGACCCCGACGCCTTCGTCGATGCCCTCGCCGGAATGGTCGAGTTCATCACGGGCCCCCGACGAACGCACACCATCGCCCGCCACGCGCTCTTCCTCGAGGCGTCGCACGACCCCGAGCTCAGCGCGAAGCTGTCGTCGTCGCGCGAGCGCTATGTCGCGGTCGTGTCCGACGCGGTCGCCCGGCTGGGCGCACGCGATCCCGACGCGGCGGCGGCCGCCGTGATGAGCGTGTGCGAGGGACTGATCCTGCACCGCATCGCCCGCGGCGACACGAGCGACCCGCGGCCGGCGATCGCGGTGGCGATCCGCGGAGCGCTCGCGGACTGAATCAGCGCGGGGCGAACCCGAGGATCCGGTCGTCCTCCGGGCGCGGCTCGCCGCGACCGTCGGTGTTGTTCGTCAGCACCCACAGCTCTCCGTCGGGCGTCACCACGACGTCGCGCAGGCGCCCCTCCTCGGCGACGAGGTGCTCGATCGAGGACGCCGGGTCGGCCAGCGGAACCTCGCGCAGGCGCTCGCCCCGCAGGTTGGCGATATAGAGGGTGTCGCCCGCGATCGCGATGCCGCTCGGGCTCGCGTCGGCCGGCGCCCACTGCTGCACGGGGTCGATCAGGCCCGCGCGACCGGCCGCGCCCTCGACGTCGGGCCATCCGTAGTCTCCGCCCGGCTCGATGACGTTGAGCTCGTCCCACGTGTCCTGGCCGAACTCGCTCGCGTACATCGTGCCGTCCTGCGCCCACGCGATGCCCTGCGGGTTCCGATGCCCGATGCTGTAGACGAGCGATCCGGGGAACGGGTTGTCGGCCGGCACGTCGCCGTCGGGCGTCATCCGGAGGATCTTGCCCGAGAGCGCCTCCCGATCGCGCGCGCTCGACCGATCGCCCGCATCGCCGACTGTGGCGTAGAGCATGCCGTCGGGACCGAAGGCGATGCGCCCGCCGTTGTGGTTGCCGGCGGCGGGGATCCCCGCGAGCACCTCCTGGCCCGGGCCGAACGCGAGCGGGTCGCCGTCGAGCGGAAAGCGCTCGATGCGGTTCTCCCCCGCCGCGGTGAAGTAGGCGTACAGCAGCCCGTCGTGCACCGCGATGCCGAGGAGACCGCCCTCGCCTCCCGCGCGGACCCCGGGGATGACGCCGACCTCGCGCACGCCGCCCTCGCTGTCGAGCTCGAGGATGCGCCCGCTGTCGCGCTCGCTCACGAGCGCCGTCGCGCCCAGGAACGCGACCGACCAGGGCACGTCGAGTCCCTCGGCGACCACGCGGCGCTCATCGAGCACGAGGGCGGATGGCTGCGGCGAGGGCTTCGCGGATGGCGCGCGTGACGGCGATCCGGAGTCCAAGGGCGCGGATGGCGATGGCGGGGTCGATGCGGAGCTCGCCGGCGCCGTCCGGCCCTCCCCGTTCGGAGGCGACGACGGCCCGCATGCGGCGAGCGCGACGGCCGTGACGGCGATCGCCACTCCTGCGACGATCCTGCGCGCCGACAGCCGGCCCCTGCGCGCCTCACGCGCCCTGGCCATCCGCTCGCTCATCGTCGGCCTCGCTCGCGCGTCTCCTGCTCAGCGCACGCGCGGCGTCCGCGTCGACCACAGCGCGAGGGCGACGAGAAGCGGCTGGAAGAAGAGGCGCGCGAAGCGCTTGCCGTCGGTGTCGAGTCCGAACGCGCTCCGGCGATGCCGCCACTGCGCGATGTTGCCCGGGAAGACGGCGACGAAGAAGAGTGCCGCGAGCGTGCCGACCCGGCGGCGTCGACGGCGGGCGAAGAGCAGCGCTGCTCCGAGACCGACCTCGACGACGCCCGAGGCCACGACCGTCGTGTCGGGGTCGAGCGGCACGAAGTCGGGCACCTGTGCGCGGAACTCCTCCCGCGCGACGGTGAGGTGCGCGACGCCCGCGAATGCGAGCGCCGAGCCGAGGAAGAGGCGGCCGATCGTGCGGATGGGCGTGCTCATGCGGCGAGTCTAGGCGCGCCAGCGGACGTCAGGCCGCTTCCTCCAGAACCCGCTCGACGAACGCCCGCGAGCGCCGCGCCGTGCCGTCGATCTTCATGTCGACGCTCGCGCGGTACTCGTTCGGGGCGAGCGGCAGCGCGAGACGCACGTTCTCGTGGCACGAGAGGTCGGCGCAGATGTATGTGCCGACGCTGTCGCCCTTCTGCCCCGCACGGCCCGCCTTGCGCGCCGTGAACATCGTCACCTGGTTGCCGGGCTGCATCGTGCGGCAGATGTTGCAGATGCCGTGTCGCGCGCCCGAGGTCGTTGAGGCCGCCCGCAGCACGACGCCGGTCGGCTCGCCGTCGATCTCGGCCACGATGTACCCGCGGCTGTGGGTGTGCGGATCGCGCCAGGCGAGGAAGTCGAGGTGGTCCCACTCGGTGAGCGGGAAGTCGTGGGGAAGCTCGACGAGCTCGAGCTCACGGTCGTCCGCGTTCACGAACGACTCGAGGACATCCTTCTCTGTCAGCGGGCGCATGGCCATCCTCCTCGCCGTGTTCTCGCGGGCCATTCTACGAAGCCCCGCGCCGCCCGGGATCGGGTGAGTAGGCTTTTCGACATGGCCGACAGCTCATTCGACATCGTCTCCAAGATCGACCGCCAGGAGGCGGACAACGCGCTCAACCAGGCACGCAAGGAGGTCGAGCAGCGCTACGACTTCAAGGGCACCGGCGCCTCCATCGAGTGGAGCGGCGAGGCCATCCTCATCAAGGCGGACAGCGAGGACCGTGCGAAGGCCGTGCTCGACGTCTTCCAGTCCAAGCTCATCAAGCGCGGCATCTCGCTCAAGAGCCTTGAGTCGGGCGACCCCGTCGCGAGCGGCAAGGAGTACCGCATCACCTCCACGCTCAAGGAGGGGATCTCGCAGGAGAACGCGAAGAAGATCGGCAAGATCATCCGCGACGAGGGTCCCAAGGGCGTGAAGTCGCAGATCCAGGGCGACGAGCTGCGCGTGTCGTCGAAGAGCCGCGACGACCTGCAGGAGGTCATCCGTCTCCTGAAGGCCGCCGACCTCGACATCGACCTCCAGTTCATCAACTACCGCTGAACCTGAGGGCTTCCTGAACCCGCGTCATGGATGGGCCGCTCGGCGGTCTCATCGACGGGGGCTCCGACGCAGGTCGGGTCCCTGCGGGGGCGGGGCTTCTGGGGAGCACCGCCTCCGCTCCGGGGGATGCGCGCAGGAATGCGGATCGGCCCGGCACCTCGAAGGCGCCGGGCCGATCGCGTCTCAGTCCCGCGGCGGCGTGGACGGCGGGTTCGCCGTGCCGCCCGGGTAGGACGGTCCCGATCCCGGCGAGCCGGGGTGCTGCGGCCCCGCATATCCCTGCTGCGGCGGATACGGCGCACCGGGTCGGGGCGCGAGCCCGCGCGCCGCGCGCTCCTCGTCCGCGCGCAGGATGCCGTTCTTCACGGCCGTCCGCATGATCAGGTACCCCACCCACAGCATGAGCGCCAGGATCCCGAGGTAGATGACGAGCCCCAGGATCATCATCCCCACGCCGAGCCCGGCCATCCATCCGTAGTCGTCGTTGTACATCGCGTCCCCCTTCATCCGCGGACTTGTCTGCAAGCACAGTATCGAGCGGCGGCCGCCCGCACATCAGGGAGAGGTGCCCCAGGCCGCGCTCAGCGCCGGATGCTAGAGTCGGGATCTGCGCGACCCGAGTGTCGCGCGTCGTCGTGTCTTGATCGCGCGGAGGGACTCCCCCGCCGCGCCTCGCGAACATCCTGCCGCGGCGAACGGATCCGGCATCCGCCGAGTTCGCCATCTGCCGTCGTGCCCCGCGATCAGCGTGTTCCCCTGCACGACGGCCCCTTCTCGAAAGCAGTCATCTGTGACCACTGCGACCACGCAGCCCGAGACCACCTTCGCCGACCTCGGCGTCCCCGCGCACCTCATCGAGGTGCTCGTCGCCGAGGACCGCCCGACCCCCTTCCCCATCCAGCGCGAGACGCTGCCCTCCACCCTCGCCGGCCGCGACGTGCTCGGCCGCGGCAAGACCGGCTCGGGCAAGACGCTCGCGTTCGCCATCCCGCTCGTCGCGCGCCTCTCGGCCGCGAAGCCGAAGCGCATCGCCGGGCGCCCGTCGGGCCTCGTCCTCGCCCCGACCCGCGAGCTCGCGACCCAGATCGCGCGCGTCGTCACGCCGCTCGCGAAGGCCTCCGGCCTCACCGTCGCCGTCGTGTTCGGCGGGGTCTCGCAGAAGCCGCAGGAGGCCGCGTTCCGCGCCGGCGTCGACATCGTCGTCGCCTGCCCCGGCCGCCTCGAGGACCTCATGAGCCAGGGCGTCGTCAACCTCGACCGCGTCGCGGTGACCGTGCTCGACGAGGCCGACCACATGGCCGACCTGGGCTTCCTGCCCGGCGTCACGCGCATCCTCGCGAAGACGCCTGCCGGCGGTCAGCGGATGTTCTTCTCCGCGACGCTCGACAACGGCGTGGACAAGCTCGTCGCGCGATTCCTCAAGGACCCGGTGCGCCACTCGATCGACCCGGCCGAGTCGCCGGTCCCCGCGATGACGCACCACGTCTTCGAGGTCGACGACGAGGACAAGACCGAGCTCGTCCGGACCCTCGCGTCGGGCGTCGCGCGCCGCATCCTCTTCACCCGCACCAAGCACCAGGCGAAGAAGCTCGCCAAGCAGCTCACGGCGCGCGGCATCCCCGCGGTCGACCTGCACGGCAACCTGTCGCAGAACGCCCGCGACCGCAACCTCGCGGACTTCTCGTCGGGCCGCGTCCGCGTGCTCGTCGCGACGGATGTCGCCGCGCGCGGCGTGCACGTCGACGGCGTCGACCTCGTGGTCCACGTCGACCCGCCCGCCGAGCACAAGGCGTACGTCCACCGCTCGGGCCGCACCGCACGCGCGGGCTCGGCCGGCGACGTCGTCACGGTCATGCTGCCCGCGCAGCGCCAGGACACCAAGCAGCTGCTGCGCAAGGCGGGCATCGCCGCGCAGCCGCAGCGCGTCACGCCCGAGAGCGCTGCCGTCACGGCCCTCGTCGGCGAGGTCGCTCCGCGCGTCGCACCGGTCCCGGGCGGCCCGGGGTCGGGCAATGCTCCCGCGCCGTCGGCTCCCGGCACGTCGCAGGGGGCGAACGCCCGCCGCAAGCGCGCGGCCCGCGAGGGTCAGGGCGGCCAGCAGCCGGCCGAGCGTCACGGATCCAGCCTACGGCTCCCCGCCGACATCGCGCTGTGACCCTCGATCGGCGCTCACGCGGCGAGGGCGGCCGCGATCGCGTCGTCGGCCATGCCGCGCGCGAGCAG